>CAXTBP010000001.1:0-82529 GCA_964241985.1 uncultured Armatimonadaceae bacterium
GGTAAGCAGCGTCCACCGCCAAATCGCTCAAATAACAGCACCATCCAAAGTCGGTCAGCGACCGCGCGATACCCACTAAAGTGTCGGCGTCCCATGCCGTCCACGTTAGGTTGGCATGGCGGAGCATCGTTTCGATACGCGGCAGGTCGTGGACGGGCCGGTTGATACCCGACCGTGTGAACAAGACCGCGACCTGCTCGGAGGAAACGACGGCATCGCGCTTGTACGTAATTTCAGCGGTCAATGTCGCCCAACACGATGTCTATGGAGCCGATAATCGCAACGACGTCGGCGACAAGGCGGTTTTGCACCATGCGCGGCAACGCCTGCAAGTTGTAAAACGACGGGCCTTTAATGCGCGCCCGGTAGGGTTTGTTAGAGCCGTCGGACACCAGATAGTAGGCTTTTTCCCCACGCGGCCCTTCGACCGCCCCGATAGCCTCGCCGACCGGGGGATGGAAGCCCTCGGTAAACAGTTTGAAGTGGTGGATCAGCGCCTCCATTGACGTATCCAGTTCTTCGCGGGGCGGCGGGGCTATTTTCCGGTCGCTCGTCCGCACCGGCGCTTTTTCACCTAAGTCGTTTACTTTATTCCACGCCTGAACCGCGATGCGGTGCGACTGGCGCAATTCCTCGATGCGGACGCGATACCTGTCGTACACATCGCCATAGGTTCCTACAGCGACATCAAAATCGTACTCTTCGTAGCCGGAATACGGATTCGTTTTCCGCAGATCCTGATTGACACCCGACGCGCGCAAACTCGGCCCGCCCATTCCGTAGGCAATCGCGTCGCCTGCGGAAATCACGCCCACGCCGCGCGTGCGCTCAATCCAAATCGGGTTGTTAGTGAGCAGTGTTTCGTACATTTCGATA
This sequence comes from uncultured Armatimonadaceae bacterium, assembly GCA_964241985.1. Taxonomy (GTDB): domain Bacteria; phylum Armatimonadota; class Armatimonadia; order Armatimonadales; family Armatimonadaceae; genus CAXTBP01. The sequence continues at coordinate 877 of CAXTBP010000001.1, forward strand.
CGCGGCGGGAAATAATCCAAAAATTCCTTAACGCGCGCCATCCAACCGGTCGGCGCGTCGCCGCGCAAGCCGCCCGGACAAATCCACGACGTTTTCGTGCGAACACCCGACAAATGCTCTTTAATTTCGAGAATCAAATCGCGATCTTGCCACGTGTAGAAAAACACACTCATAGCGCCGATGTCTAAGGCGTGCGTTCCCAGCCACAACATGTGGGAGGCGATACGCTCCAATTCGTTGAGCAGAACGCGCATCGCTTGGCCTTTGGGCGGGATGGAAACCGCCATCAGTTTTTCCACACCCAGCGAATAGGCCAAATTGTTACATAGATTGGAAAGATAGTCTTCGCGGTCGGTCAAAACGAGGGCCTTGTAATACGACAAGTTTTCCATCGTTTTTTCGATGCCCGTGTGCAGATACCCGATGTGCGGCGTGCACTTGACGACCGTTTCGCCGTCGAGTTCGAGTACCAAGCGCAGAACCCCGTGTGTAGACGGGTGCGATGGCCCCATGTTGATGGTCATAGTTTCCTGATCCGTGTCCGGGTCAAAAAACCGTTCAATCTCAATTCCGGTCGGCGCGCCCTTTCCCGAAGCGAATTCGGTCGGAACGGCGCGGGCAATATCCATAACAGCCATTGATTTTGTTTCTATGATTGTGCTTCGCACGAAGGCGGACACTCAGCTATTTTACGGGCGGGGCGGGTGTAACCCCGGCTCCAAAAATAACAATTTCAAACACGATACTTAAGCCAAATCTATCTTATTGTTCTATCACAGTTGATGCCGTTATTTTGGTTTCAACCGTACCGGCCTCAATTGGACTGTAGATCACTTATAGTGCCGACGGTAGGTCGAAGCGTCTCAGTACGGATAGGAATAACTTGGCGTCGTGTGCGCGTATGCCTCCCGATACCGACGGTTCCATTGTGACAAATGCGTTGCAACATAAACGAATTCGCTTACACCGTAAACCAAAAAAACAACCGTGTTTTTGCTCAAAGGATGTTGGCGTGACAGCATTATATTTTCCGCCACAACGGTTCGCAAAAGCGCAGCCGATATTTTGGTCGCCGAGCGGTTGCCGGTCATATACCACATTTGAACAATGGTTTCTCGAAGCCGACCGGCCTTTGCACCGGAAATTCTCGGGCGGGGCGGATGGTTTACGGCAGCCTGCGGCGCAAATTGTATTTGTATCTTTTTTGCACGGAGCCGCTCACGAAGGTCGGTGTCTTCGTTACTTGCGACGGCAAACTGCTCGTTGAAACCGTCCATTTGCTGGAACAAACCGCGCTCCATCATAATGTTGCATGACCAAAAGCACCCTCCCGATATGTTGATTGGCGACGTATACATTGGCGACGGTATCCCTTCCTCACAGGTAGTTTTACCTTCGTATGCTAAAGCGTCCGATACCGCGACCGCTTCCTTATAACCGGCAATAAAACCCGGCGAAGGTACACAGTCGTCGTCGGTGAATATAAGCCACTTGCCTTTGACTTGTTTCGCGCCGGAGTTTCGGTTGGCGGCAGGGCCTTTTTGCGGCCCGGCAACCCAGCGCGCCCACGGAAACTCGTCGCGGATAAGGGCTTCCGCCGTGCTGCTTTTTCCATCGTCCGTGACGATGACTTCGTACTCACTGGCGTCAATGGTTTGTACGGATGGGGCGAGCGCGGACAAACAATCATGTAACAGGTCGTTACGATGGTAAGTAGGCACAATCACCGAAAATACGGGGGCAATTTTTTCCTGTTGCACGGCGTCTACGCTTATCCGACGTTTGCGCCGGACTGGTCGCGGACGTTGTGGGAAAATTCAACTTCTTCGCCGCCTAACGGGAAGTCTTTGCGGAGCGGATGGCCGACCCAATCGTCGGGCATGAGGAGGCGGCGCATATCGGGGTGATTGATAAAATCAATGCCGAACATATCGTAGATTTCACGCTCCGGCCATTCGGCGGCAAGCCATACGCCCGAAACCGTGTCGATTTCCGGCGTGTCCTCATCGACCTGCGCTTTGATAACAATGCGGCGGTTTGTGGACAGCGAATACAAACTGTACACGATTTCAAAGCGCGGTTCGCGCTCAAAGCCGAGCAAGTCCACGCCTAAAATGTCGGAAACGAGTTGATAATCACAGGACGGGGCATCGCGGAGGAGCGTTAAAATTTCAACGATGCGCTCTTTGCGAACCGTAATGAAATCTTGATCGCGGAATCGCTTACTTTCAACGATTTCGTCGCCGAAGCCATTGTCCACCAAAACTTTGAACTCAGTGGAAATATCGGGGTTCAGGCCTTGCTCATCGAGCCGGGCCAAATCGTGCGTGAACGTGCGGCTGCGAATCATCAAATCCGAGCCGGACAGTCCCAAGCGAACGTCGGTATCTACCATAATTTTTCCAGAAGAATTTTAACCACCAAGACGCCAAGAACACCAAGATAAGAGAAGATTAAGAAGAAACACAAAGATGAAAAGGCCTCTTTTATCTCTCTTAACGTTGTCTTCTTTTCTGGTCTTGGCGCTCTTGGTGGTTAAAACTCCTAACGGCGGTCGGAAAACCGTTCCTTGTCGATTTTCTTTTGCAGCTGCATCACGGCGTAGATGAGTGCGTCCGGCGACGGCGGGCAGCCGGGCACGTACAAATCCACGGGCACAATCTGGTCAACGCCCTGCACGACCGCGTAGTTGTTGAACACGCCGCCGTTACTGGCGCAGTCGCCCATCGCAATGACCCATTTGGGGTCGGGCATCTGGTCGTAGACTTGGCGCAGAACCGGGGCCATTTTTTTGCACACGCGCCCGGATACGATCATCAAGTCGGCTTGGCGGGGCGAAGCGCGAAACGCTTCCGAGCCGAAGCGCGACAAGTCGAAGCGGGCATCGGTGGAGGCCATCATTTCAATGGCGCAGCAGGCCAGCCCGAACGTCGCGGGCCACAGGGAGTTTTTACGCGCCCAGTTGACGACTTTGTTCATGGACGCCGTTAAAAACGTTTGGTCGGTTTCAAGTCCCATTTAATTTAACAATCTAAAAGCCGCTCGAGAGCCGCTTATTCCCATTCAAACGCGCCGCGCCGCCACACATAGATGTAGCCGACAAACAAAATCGCCGCGAAAACGAGCATTTCAACAAGGTTGAACAGCATCAAACCGCCGCTATTTTTGTACGTGACGGCCCACGGATACAGGAAAATCGTTTCGATGTCAAACACGATGAACAGCATCGCGGTCAGGTAAAACTTGATCGGGAAGCGTTCGCGGGCCGACCCAATGGGCGTTACGCCGCACTCATACGGGGCGTTTTTCGCGGGACTGGGGCGCTTCGGCCCCAGTATCGCGGACAATCCGATAAAGACGGCGACCAGAACGATGGCGACCCCGCCCATGACGAGTACAGGAATGTAACTGTTGAGTAGCGAGGGCGCAACCGTCGCGGCGGTGGTTGCGGCGTGGTCGGCAACATTCGAGGTTTCAGGCATATTTTTGGAGTTTGCGAAGTGGTGAAACGCGGCAAAAATGCCGCCCTATACATTGAGAAGTTTATCACAAACGGTTTTGGCAAGTCAACGCGAAGGCGCTGAAGCCGCTTCCCACAACGCGGCAATGCGGGCGGCAGCGTTTTTCCCGCCCGGTGCGGGTAATTTTGGCGTTGCCCCGAACGGCGGAACAAGGTCGAGATACGGGGCGAAGTGGGCTTGATTCCAGTCCGATTCGCGCACGAAAATTCCGCCGGGCCAGTCGGTCAGTGCAGCATGGAGGGCGGCGAACTCGGCGAAGCCGGGGCGGGGCGGGTAGAGAAGCGGCGTGCCGTGCGCCAAGCATTCGCCGCACAAGCCGTAGCCCGCTTTGGAAACGACGGCATCGACGGAAGCGACGAGCGACGGATGCGGCATCAAATCGCGGGGCACGCGCGTCCAGTTCGCAAGCGGAACGGGCGCATCGCCCAGAGAAACGAAGTGCCAGTTTGTCAAATCGGCGAGTTTCTCGTAGGGCAGCGGAAAGCCCCAGTTTCCCAAATACATGAGCACCAAGCGTTTGTTTTGGGCGTTGGGCGGCAAAGCAGCAAGCAGCGCCTCGCGCTCCTTTGTGCCCGCGCGAGCGACGAGGCCGACGTTTTCACGGGCGGGAAAATACGGCATCGGCAGGCTCAGGTCGGCGTCCAGAAGCAGGCTCGTTTGGGCGTACTGTTCCTTCATTTCTTGAACGAGCGGCGTGAACGCGGGTTCGTCCGCTTGAAACGCGGCGTAAATATCGGCCCACGTGAAATTGGCGACGCACACACCGGGAATGCCAAGCGTTTTTGCGAGCGTGAGCGGAAACGCGGCGACATCGGTCAAAACGACCCGCGCACCCCGCGCCCGCAAATAGTCGGCTTCGCTTTCGCGTCGGGTTTCGTTTTGGGCGCGAATGGCTTGGTAGGCGGCGAGCGTTCCGGGAACGTCGATGGATAGGGAATCGTTTTGCACGCAGCCCACGTCGAAGGCGTCGGCGACGAACTCAAACGGGCGCGGCAGTTCGGCCCGCCAAAACCATTCGGGCGCGCGAGTTTTCACGACGAGCGGAATGCCTTCGGGCACATGGCGCAGAATTTCGACCTGCCGGGCCGAATGCCCGAACCCGTGCCCGGACACATAGGCGACGACACACAACGGTTTGGCTTAGTCCAGCCGCACGGCTTCCGCGCCCTGCGCGGCGACCGTGGGCAGCAAGCCAACGTCTCGATTGAACTTGGTTTTGTAGCCGGACTTCAGGGCGTCGGAAAGCGGTTCGAGGGCGTCGGGTTTGTGGATGATGACGGCGCAGCCGCCCCAGCCACCGCCGGTCAGTTTCGCGCCGTACACGCCGGGCACGCTTTGCGCGATTTCCACCAGTTCGTCCACTTCGGGGCACGAGTTTTCAAAAAAACGGCGGCACGATTCGTGCGTGTTGTTCATCATTTCGCCGAACGCCTGCAAATTCCCGGCCTCCAGCGCCTCGGCCCCCAAACGAACGCGCATATCCTCGTACACGATATGGCGGGCGCGCTTTTCCAGCGTGGCGTCCATTTCGCCCGCATACTGTTCGAGCAACGCGGGCGTCACGTCGCGCAGGGTCTTGATGTTCTGCCCCGTTTTCTGCGCGAACCAACGGGCCGCTTCTTCGCATTGCCCGCGCCGCTCACGGTATCCGCCACCCGCCGCTAATTGATGCTTGACACCGCTGTCGGCGATTAAAATGTGGGCTTTGTCGGCGGGCAATTTGACGGCTTTGTGTTCCAGCGTTCGGCAGTCCAAAAATAAAGCGTGGCCCGCTTGACCGAACACACTCGAAAACTGATCCAAGATGCCCACCGGTGCGCCGACGAAATTGTTTTCGGCTTTTTGGCAGAGTTTGGCGACGCCCATCGCGTCGATGAGGAGTTTGTGCGGGTAGAGCGTGAGCAGCAGTTCAGCCGTGGAAACCAGTAGGGCCGCCGATGACGACACGCCCGCGCCCACGGGCACATCGGACACTAAGGCGGCATCGAATCCGCCCACGGTCGCGCCCGCCTTGTTGAGTTCATCGACAACGCCCTTGACGTAATCCGACCACTGCGCCTGCGGATCGTGGTGCGGGCTTGCCGGGTCGAACGTCGCCACGGGATTACGCTCGCCCGAGCCGACGCGGGCGCGGGGCACTTCGCGGGCCGCCCCGGCAAGGGCGATGCCCCGGTCAATCGCCGCCGTTAAAACGAATCCCTCGTTGTAGTCGGTGTGGTTGCCTAAGAGTTCCACGCGCCCCGGCGCGACCCCGACGACGGTTGGGTCGCCGCCAAACCGCGCCTTGAACGCAGCCTGCGCGGAGGCGATACGGGCCGCTTTGCGGTCATCGGACGATTGCGAGGGTTGTGCCATTGGTGCTGCCATAGTACAAAATGGTAGCACGCACAGCGGGCCGGGTCAAGGAAGCAAGTGGGCGGCTACACTTTTTTGGCGCGGATATGGAGCACGTCACCGTCTTTGACAGGATAGTCTTTCATTTCCAGATGGATGAGCGGCTTGGCGGCGTCCCACGATCCGGCTTGCAGTAGCTTGTCGAACTCCAAGACTTCGGCCCGGATGAAGTACCGCTCCAAATCGCTGTGGATTTTCCCCGCCGCCTGCGCCGCCGTTGCGCCTTTATCGACCGTCCATGCCCGCACTTCATCTTCGCCGAGGGTGAAGAAACTCATGAGGCCCAGCGTGTCGTAGGCGAGCTGAATCAAGCGGTTGCGGGCGGGTTCCACAATACCTAAGGCTTCCAAAAACTCGCGTTCTTCGTCCGGTTCCATTTGCGCGACTTCGGCTTCGGCTTTAGCGCACAGAGAAATCAGCGGCAGATTGGATTCTTCGCAGGCGGCTTGCGCGGCCAAAACGTACTTGTCAGTGGCTTCGCTGCCGATGGCGTCTTCGCCGATGTTGGCGACGACCATCACGGGTTTTTCCGTTAAAAACGCGAACGAGCGGGTCGCGCGGGCGTCGTCGGGGGTCATTTCAAGCGTTCGCAAGGGCTGCCCGCTGTCCAAATGCGCTTGGAATTTGAGCAGAATTTCGCGCTCCATTTGTTCGGGGGTGGGCGCGCCCGCTTTGCGCGTTTTGAGGGCTTTGTCTATGCGCTCCAACCGGGTTTCGATAAGCGCCATATCGCCGAGCAGCATTTCTTCGGCAACCGCGCGAATATCGCGGGCTGGGTTCACGCCGCCCTCGGGCGCGGGCGGGTATGGGGCATCAAAGGCGCGAACGACCAGCACGAGCGCGTCCACTTTCCGCAGGGCCACGAAAAAGTCGGCCCCGAAACCTTTGGTATCGCCGGTTCCGAACGGAGCCGCGCCGTCCACGAACTCAATCGTCGCGGGCGTTTGTTTTTTGGGCGAAAAAATCCGAACGCCGAAATCGTAGCGGCTGTCGGGCACGACGACCTGCGCGGTCACGGCGTCCTTGCGCGCTCCGCCCGTCGGCGCAGTGGATTCCTGCCCGCGCGTCAGGGCGTTAAACAGCGTGGTTTTTCCGGTAAGGGGCAGTCCGATAATGCCGACGTTCAAGCGATCAATTTCCTTCTTATGATGAGGGCCGGGAGTAAATGCCCTGCTCAGTATATCCGATTGCTTTTTGCCCTTCGCACCGGGGTATAACACAAATAGGAGAAAAAGCCGTGCCCGTTTTGTCCGAACCCAAAATTCCCGTTCCGAAAAGCGTTCATCCCGATGAAAGCGACGGGATCGCGCTGACGCCCGACGAATACATCGTTTTTGAGAGGGCATCGCTGGAAAAACACGACTATATCGATGGAAAGGCGGTGCTGCGCGTGCCCGGAGCAAGCCCTGAACACAATCAAATCGTTTCCAATTTTTTCCGCCTTGTTGGAAATCTTTTAGAAGATGCTAACTCGCTGTGTGAAATCTACGGCAGCGATACGCGGGTGTATATTTCAAACGAATTGCGTGTTTACCCTGATGCGGTTGTCGCGTGTGAACCCTTTCAGTATGACAATACCGATACATTGCGAAATCCCATCCTTGTTTTGGAAGTATTGAGCCACTCAACACAAGACTATGACAAGGACGAAAAATGGCAGCATTATCAAAGTATCGAATCTTTGCGGCACTACGTTCTTATCGCGCAGTATCACGTAGAAGTCACGCACTACGAAAGGCAAGCAGACGGTTCGTGGGCGCTTGCGGGAACCTACACGAACCTTTCCGAAAGTTTTTCGATTTCGTTGCCCGACGCCCAGATTGCGCTGCCGCTTTCCCGCATCTATCGCCGCGTTTCGTTTGAAGCCGAAACGGTTTCTTAAAACCGCAAAGGAAACACTATGCCCGTTGCTTCTTCCGTTACCAAGCAAACCCCGCTGCCCACGCCCAAAGCGATTGATTTGCTTGCCTCCATCGCGGATTATCTGGCCCGCGAGCGCACCTCCGACGTGCGTCACGAATTTTATTTGGGAGAAATTACCGAAATGCCGGGCGGAACCTTTGAACACGGCCTTATCGCTACCTACTTTGCCGCCGCGTTGGTTTATCTATTGCGCGGTACAGATTGCCGCGTCGTCAATAGCGACGTGAAAATTTTTATCGAGCCGGGGATTTTTTATTATCCTGATGCCTGCGTGGTGCAGGGCAGGCCGCAGATAGATTTCAAGGAAGCGATACGAAACCCTATTGTTGTCATTGAGGTACTCAGCGAATCCACAGAAGCCAAAGACCGTGATCAGAAAATGCGCCATTATCAACGCATCTACAGCTTGCAACACTACATTTTGGTAGAGCAAAACGCGCCGCGCATAGAGCAGTACGAAAAAGATGCGACAACCGGCGCGTGGAAAACCGCGCCGGTTGTCGTTGAGGGTTTAGACGCAAACCTATATCTTTCCGCCTTGAACATTTCGGTTCCGCTTGCCGATATTTACCAATTCGCCACGTTTGACGCAGAGATTTAGTTGTAGGGGACGACCCACACGTTGCGGATGGGGATGGGGTCGTGGTTGCCTTGAACGACGATGGGGCCGGTTTTGGCTTCGCCTTTGTATTCGCTGTACTGAATACCGGTCGGGCCGGTAAAGGCTTCGTTGTTTTGGACGAGGATGCCATTTTGGAAAACGGTTGCGTGGGCCTGCTCGGTGACGGCTCCGTCCGCGCCGAAGCGCGGGGCGCGGAAAATAATGTCGTAGGTTTGCCATTCCCCGGCGGGTTTTGAGGCGTTGACGAGGGCGGCTTTTTGGCTGTACAGCGCGCCGCTGCCGTGGGATTCCGGGGCTTTGCCGTAGGAGTCAAACACCTGAATTTCGTAGCGGCCCTGTAAAGCGAAGCCCGCGTTGCCGCCGTGGGCAGGTTTGGATGCGCCGGGTTTGGGGATCATAAATTCGGCGTGCAGGTAGCAGTCACCGAACGATTGCCGACTGGTGATGTCATGGCCTTCGGGCGTGGCGACGCCCTTTTTATCCACAGGCCATTTGGCGGGTGTTTGCGGGGCGTAGCGTTCCGTCCAATTCGCGCCGATTTGGGCCGGGTCGCCCGTAAACAACAAGACGGCCCCTTTGGGCGGCTTGGTCGGGAAATCAACCGGCGTCATCGCCATTGGCGGGGCTTGCGTTTGTTCATTTTGCGGCGCGGCAAATAAAGCGCGGCTTGCGCCCAGCGTTCCCATTGTCGTCAGGCCCGCGATAACGCTCGCGCTGATTCCTGCCGTCCAAGCGGCTTTTTGCAGAGTGGTTCGCATTGGTCAAATCCCTCGTTTAGCGCGCGGTTTTAAGGCTCGACCGCGCAAACAATATGGTGATACACTTCGCCGCCGTCGGCGCGAAAGCCTTCTCGTGGGGCGGGAAACGTTTCGTCAAGAAGTGCCGCGCTTTCGATTTCGTCCATCAAATACTGCCGCCAGCCCGGTTCGCCGCTTTCGCTGTAGCCGCGCACGAACCACGCCGACAGGGCGTAATGCTCGGCTTTGTTATGCGCCAAAAGATGCGGCTCCACAACGCGCTCGTGGCCTTTGTAGGTGAATTGCAGGCGTTTTCGCTGTTGTATCGCGGTGCAAAGTAGGTCGGTCAGTTCGGTGTTCATTGGGCGTTTTTCCTTGTTTGATTGACCCCCCTGCCCCCCAATAAGGGGGGGTTCTGAAAAAGGCGTTTTCTATAGTCGTACCAGTTAGCGGTGTCGGCAAACCTATTCAGAACCCCCCCTTATTGGGGGGCAGGGGGGCCAAACGCTTTACTCGGCGCGACACAAAGAAAGCGGCAAAGCCTACCGGTCGGTAGCCGTCATGGTTTGCACGGACGATTCAAAGCGCCGCCCGGGGAGCCGCTCGCAGACTTGCCAAATAATCAGCCACGCGACAATGTAGGCGAATCCGGCGATGTAGAACAACGGAACGTAGTTGCTGTTCGTGGTTTGCAGCAGCCAGCCGACACCAGACGCGACGAACATTCCGCCCAGCGCCCCCGCCATGCCGCCGATACCGACGACCGAACCGGTGGCGCGTTTGGGGAAATTGTCCGACACGAGCGTGAAGATGTTCGCCGACCAACCCTGATGGGCGGCGGTTGCCAAACCGATCAGCGCGACCGCAACCCATACATTCGATACCCGCGAGGCGAAAATAATGGGAACCACGCACAGCGCGCAAATAAGCATGGCGGTCTTGCGGGCGCGGGCGACGTCCCAGCCGCGCTTGATAAAGTACGACGAAAGATACCCGCCCCCGATACTGCCCGCATCGGCGATGAGATAAATGACCACGAGCGGCGGGCCGATTTTACTCAAATCCATGCCGTAGGTCGTTTTCAAAAATTTAGGTAACCACGACAGGAAAAACCACCACACCGGGTCGGTTAGAAATTTCCCGATAACGAACGCCCATGTGTGCTTGTAGCGCAGAACGCTCGCCCACGGGATTTTTGGCTCAACCTCATCGCCAGCGCCGGGTGCGTCGCTGTGGATGTAGGCGAGTTCGGACGGCGAAACGGACGGATGCGTTTCCGGGCTTCGGTATAACAACTGCCACAAAACGAGCCAGATAAAGCCCAGCGCACCAACCAAAATAAACGCCCATTGCCAGCCAAAATGGAGCGCAATCAGCGGAACGGTCAGCGGCGCAACAATCGCCCCGATATTCGCGCCGGAATTGAAAAGGCCGGTCGCCGTCGCGCGTTCTTTTTGCGGGAACCATTCGCCGATGGTTTTAATCGAGCAGGGGAAGTTACCCGATTCGCCCAAACCGAGCGCGAACCGAGCGACGCCGAACCCGAACGGTGTGGACGCGAGCGCGTGCGCCATCGCCGCAAGGCTCCACGAACCGATGGCGAACGCGAACCCGCGCCGCGTTCCGATGCGGTCTAAAATGCCGCCAAACGTGATCAGGCCAAGTGCATACGAGGCTTGAAACGCGGCAACGATATTTCCGTATTGCTGCTCGTCCCAGCCGATAATTTTTTGCAGGTCGGGGGCCAAAATCGCCAAAACCTGCCGAGCCATGTAGTTGATGGTTGTGGCGAAAAAAAGGAGGGCGCACACCGTCCATCGGACGCGCCCACGGGGCGGGGCGGCGGTATTAGATGCGGTATCGGGCGCGTCGCTGCGTTGGATGAGCATAAGGGATTTAGATTACTTTCGGCTGGCTTCCAAGCCCGACCCTTTGGCCTCGAAACCGGGTTGCACGTTGACGACGCCAAACTGCCGATCCAATGTTTCGCGGTGGGCGGCCATTATCCATAAAAACGAAACGGTGTAGCCGGGAATCGCCACATTGGGGTGGTAGCCGCCGGGCATCAAAACGGCGTCGCCGTCGCGGACGACGATGGCGTGTTCGTCGGGGGAATCGGGGTTCTCGTACACGAACTGCACGGCAAACGACGGCGCGGGCATATCGTAATACACATACATCTCTTCGAGCATTTCCTTGTGCTCGTGCGGGGGCCAGCTCGTCCAGTTGCCGGGTTCCGACCACGTCACGCCCGCGACAATGCGCCCCGCGTTGACGTTTTTGCCGATGAGAATGTTGAGCGTGCGCGCGTTGCCGTTTGCGCCCGCGTGAAAGTGAAGCGTCGGGTCGGGCAAAACGTTCTTTTCGTACGAAACGGCCTGCACGGGATACGTGCCGGTTACGGGCGCGCCGAACTCGGCAAGATCGGCTCCGCTTGAACCGTCAACGGTGATGGAGCAGCCGGGCGGCGCGTAGATGGCATCGTAGCGGCCCATCGGGTACGTATCGCCGTTCATGGTTACGGTCGCGGTTCCGCTCATACACACCAAGCCGGTTTCGCGTTCATTGGTGTCGAACGCGACGGAGGGCGTTTGCGCATCCAAAATAATGCGCCCGTAATGCAGTTGCTTCATCAGCGAGTTTTCGGGCGTGACGGTGATATTGCGGCCCGATTGCGTGTTCGTGGCACGGAACACCAGCTGCTGTTTGGGCGGATTTTCGATTATTGTTGACATAATTTTTGAGTTATTTGGGGTTAGGCCCCCCTGCCCCCCAATAAGGGGGGGGTCTGACGGGGCTTACCGACGGCGCGAGTTTGTGCTGTTACCGGAAACGGTATTTTCGGAACTCCCCCTTATTGGGGGGCAGGGGGGCCGTCCTTCACCGGCGCGAACCCCACCGGGGCGGGCGCGGATTTTTTGGAAACGATGTGTACGATGGGATCGACGGTCGGAATGTTGTCCACGAAATGCTCCCATGCCTGCGCGGAATTGACGGCGCTGGGAAGCGTGAGGGCGGGGTCAGGCAAAACGCGGAACAGTGGGTTTTCGTCTTTTTGTTCTTGATCCCATGCGGCGGCGACAAAATAGCGGGCTGAATGATTCTTGTCCAGCGTGACGGTGAGCAGCGTGTCGCCTTCGTTTTTTGGGCCTGCGTGCGTGTCGCCGTCTTTTGGGTCGAGAGCAAGGACGATAGCGAGGCCCAAGTTTTGGTCGGGCAGGGCTTCGGTCGCGGTCGCGCCGGTTTTGAGAACTTGCTTACCCCATGTTGCCAAGTAGGCTTTGCCTTTATTCGCCGACGTCGTCATCACGACGACGTTCGGTTTGATGGGCAAGCCAGTGACCAACTGGATGCCGTCGGCGTTCGGCGACGTGACGCGATGCTCGAAATAATGCTGCCCAGCCCAAATCGTCAAGCGCGACGTCAAATCGACGGATTTGCCGCCGACTTTCCAGCCCGTATAGGTCAGTTCGGCAATCGCGCGCACCGGCCCGTCGGCAATGACGCGCCATTTGCGCTCGGTCACGTCGGAGATGCGGACGACTTTGTTGTCCACGACGGCCCCGATGGAACCTAAGCCGAGCGTTTCGCCGTTTTTGAAAATGTCGCGCCCGATAGGCGATTCGGCGTGGTAGTTGACGCCGGGCTTGGCGAAATAATCCAGCGCCAGTCCGTGTTTTTTCTTGCCGTACAAGTCAATGGCGTTGCGCTTGTCCCAATAAATCCGCCACGCCACGCGGTCGCTTTCCCAGCCCATGCCTTCGTATTTCTGCGCGTACAGGGCATGGGCGCGTTTGGGAAAGGCCGCCCCGCGCAAGGGCGCGATCAGATTTTCCGGCCCATAGGTCAGCGTGACGACGCGGCGCGTGCGCGTGTTCGGCTCGACCGTGTAGGCGATTTCATCCGGTTTGCCGTCGCCGTCCAAATCGTCCACTTGAAACGGAATCGCATGGGCGGGCGCGTTCGACTTGGCGTCCTCGGCTTCCGTCGATGCGCCGTTGATCGTTAAAATGAATGTTTTACCGTCGAAGTCCGGCGCGACTTTCTGCAAATCAGCGATCTTCACGACATCGGGGTCGCCTTCACGCGACAGCATCTTGATTTGTTTGAGACCGGTTTGCGCGTGCGCCGCGCCGATACACAGAAAAAGCAAGGCAGCCGCCATACTTCGGGCAAAGAGGAAATTTTTCATTGGTTACCGTCCCAGCCAGCCGCCATCGACGACGAGGGTGTGGCCGTGCATATAGTCGCTTGCGCGCGACGATAGAAAAACGACCGCGCCCGCCAAATCGTCGGGTTCGCCCCAGCGACCGGCGGGAATGCGCTCCAAAATCTGCCGATTGCGCGTTTCGTTGGCTTGTAGCGCGGCGGTATTGTCGGTGCGAAAATAGCCGGGCGCGATTGCGTTGACGCAAATATCGTGCGCGGCCCATTCATTGCTCAGGGCTTTGGTTAGCTGCATCACGCCGCCTTTGGCAGCCGCATACGCGGGAACCGTGATGCCGCCTTGAAACGACAGCATGGACGCGATGTTCACGATTTTGCCGCTTTGTTTGCGTTCCAAAAAATGCCGCCCGGCTGCCCGCGACAGTTTCCAAACGCTCGTCAAATTGACTTCGAGAACGGTTTCCCAGTCCTCGTCGGTGTATTCGGCGGCAGGCGCGCGGCGAATGGTTGCGGCGTTGTTGATTAGGATGTCGATATGGCTCCATTCGCTCAGGACTTCCTGCATCAATTTATCGGGGGCGGCTTTATCACTCAAATCGGCGGAAAGGGAAAGCGCGTTGCGGCCCATTTGGCGCACGGCATCGGCGGTTGCGTCGGGCGAGCGCGTGTTGCCGTGGCAGGCGACGTTCGCGCCCGCCCCGGCAAGCGCGCGGGCAAGGGCCGCGCCCAGCCCCGCCGACGCGCCCGTAACGAGGGCATTTTTGTTTTGGAGAGAAAAAAGGTCAAGCATCGTTGGTTGCGCCTATTCTACCCCAAGCGGCAATAAAAAGGGAAGAAGTTCTTTAGCGTGCCGGTTCCCAGTTGACGTGACGGTCGGCGTACAAAACGGCCCGGCCCGCCGGGGTCGCAATATAGCCCATCACGGTTTGCCCGGCGTTTGTCAGGCTTGCCTGCGTGCCGCCGGGAGGCACGTACGTGAATCCTTTGAGAAGTTCGGGGTTTAGGGCAAACAGCGAGGCCGCGCCTGCGAAGTCGGATTGTGCGGGGAACATGCCGTCATTGACGCGCGCGTATTGAAAAATGACCGAGGCAATTTGCGGGGCGTTTCGCAGGGCGGCCTGCTTGTAGGCCTCGTTTTGCGCGGCAAGAAAGACATCGCGCTTCATTTGAACGAGGGGAACCGCATACAGTGCGCCTTTCGCTTCGTACAAAACGGCGCTTTTATCAACAAGGAGATAAGAATGGTCGGCGTTTGGCGCGATGAGGACGGAGTGGTTCGGCACGTCGGTGGCTTCAATCGCTTCCAAATATAGGGTGTTTAGCGTGAGGGCTGCGCTTTTTGCGCGCGGCGAAAGTGAAACCGTCTCCGTTTTCAAAACGAATGGCAACTCGGGCGGCGGCAACTCTTGAACCAGTGCGGCTTGTGCGGGCTGCGCGCTCAATTCCGTGAGTTTTGGGGATCGCCCATCCCACTCAAACCAGCGCTGTTCCATTTTGGGCTTTGCGTCCGGCGTGGCGGGCGGACTGGTGACGATGGTGAATCCATTTGCCGCCGTTCCTGCCGCGTTCCAGCCCATAAAAAAGGTGTTAGAAGAAACGGTAATGGGCGTCCCCAAGCCGCTTCGCGCGCTGCCCAGCCATGTTTGTCTGACGCTTTTGCCCCCCGCCATTTCTTGATACACGAAAACCGGTTTGGTAGGCGAGATAATAAGCGAAATCCCTGCGCTGGTCGAGGACATCAGCGTTTTTGCGACAAGGGTTTTGCTCACGTCGAAAAGCAAAAGCGCGTGGGTGCTTATCCCGCGCGCCGTGGGGTCGAGCGGAACGGTGCTATCGGTAGCGACAACGACGGCGCAATCGGTTTCCGGCAGCCACGCCGCGCCGAACGGGGCGATGGAATGCCGTCCGCCGTCGGCGCGGCGCTGCCAAAGCGTTTTCACTTTGTTGAGCCGGGCATCGTATAGCAGGAGGGCGGTCGCCCCGGTTTCGCGCTTATTCAGCAACGGGCCGGGCGGAAGCGCGGCCTCGTTTTGCACGATGAGCGCGTAGCGGCCCCGTGGGTTGAGGAACACAGAACGGGTTTGTGCGGGCGCGATCATTTGAACCGGGCCGAGCATCAAAGCGTCGCTTGCTGTAACGACGGCCTCAATCGGCGCGTCCATTATCTCAGGGATTTGGAGCGGCGCGGCGGTGGGCTTGCCCTGCGCGAAAGCAGGGCGAATGGAAAATAGCAGCGCGGCCAAACAAAAAGCGGCAGCGGTTCCGCAGGCGGCACGTTTCCTCATTGATGTTCCTTCCGCTTTGATTGTACCCGGCGGGTAACGGGAAAATCGCCGGGTGCTTGCGGATTCGTGAACGCAAAAAGGTATAGTATAACAAGCCCAGTTTAGGAGTTTCGATGACGAAGACCCAGTGTAAAACGTCCCCTTTTTTGAACCGCTCTCGATTTCGCGCGGCGTGGTGCGGCACGCTTGCGGGATTCGCCGCGATTGCCGCATGGACGGCACAGGCGCAGCCGCCCGTTACGCCGCCTATGCCGATTGTGCCCGCAGTTGCCGTGATGCCCGAGAAAAGCGACGTTTTGGCCTTGATGCGCCGCACCGCCGACTACCAACTGGATTTACAAAGCCGCACACGGCATAACAACAACTGGATTCGGGCGACGTTTTATACGGGCGTGCTTGCCGCGTATCGTACGACGGGCGACGCCAAATACAAAGACGCCGCCGTGAAATGGGCCGAAGCGAGTAAATGGTTGCCGTCGTTCGCCAAACCGCGCCCGCCGCGTGTCGTTTCTCCGGCGACCACTCCCGCCGTGCCAACGCCGGTTACCACACCGCCCGTTGTTCCACCCGCTGCCGTCGGTGCAAACACCGCGCAGGCCGCGCCACAAACACCGACCGAACCACCGAAACCCAAACAGACGGGCGGGGGCGAAGCGCGTTTTGCCGACAACGAGGCCTGCATTCAAGTCTACGCCGAGTTGTACGAAATGGACAAAGATCCGGCCCGTATCGCGCCGTCGCGGGCCATTATGGACGCGCAAATCGCCACCCCCAAGCCGGGCCGCTTGGAATGGTGGTGGTGCGACGCCTTGTTTATGGCCCCGCCCGGCTTCGCCCGTATGGCCCGCGTTACCGGCGACAGTAAATACACCGCGTTTTTGCACGACCAGTACGCCGACAGCAAAGCGTTTTTGTACGACCCGAGCGAGCGGCTGTTTTTCCGCGACAAATCGTATTTCCAGTCCAAAACCGCAAGCGGCAAGAAAGTCTTTTGGAGCCGTGGCAACGGCTGGGTGTTCGCCGGTTTAGCCCGCGTGATTGACTATCTGCCCCAATCCGACCCGAAGCGAGCCGAGTACGTTTCGTTGTTCCGCGATATGGCTGCCCGTTTGAAAGATTTGCAGCAGGCCGACGGCGTGTGGCGCTCCTCGCTGCTGGACATGGAGCAGTTTCCGGTTCCCGAAGCGTCCGGGACGGCGTTTTTCACCTACGGCATGGCGTGGGGTGTGCAAAACGGCGTGCTTGACCGCGCGACCTATTTGCCTGTCGCCGAGAAAGGCTGGGCGGGTTTGACGCATTTGGTGAATGCCGAAGGGCGTTTGGGCTACGTGCAGCGCGTCGCCGGTTCGCCGGGCGCAACCAAGCCCGAAGACACGCACGAGTACGCGGTCGGAGCGCTGCTGCTGGCGGGTGAGCAAATGGTAAAACTTGCCGACGGCAAATCCACAAAAGCCAGCACGGTTGAACCCTCGCAAACGTCGACGGCGCAAAACGGGTCGGACACCCGCCGCTTCGATTTCGGCTTGGCAACCGGCGTTCGGCCCGCGCTCGGTTTTTCGCGGGTCGCCCCGGAAACCGCCTACGACGCCACGCGGGGCTTTGGGTGGCTTCCCAGTTCGGGCGATTTAACGGCCCGCGACCGGGAAAGTCCGCCCGGCGATTCGCGCCGGGATTTTATCGTCGGCTCTGTTCCACGCACCTTTCGCATTAGCGGCCTCCAGTCAGGCCGCTATTTGCTTTCTGTGGTACTGGGCGACGCCGACTACGGCGACCACGAAACCGCGCTGAACGTTTTTAGCTCGTCTTTCGCATCCGTCAAGCCCGGGCGGGCCGAGTTCGCCACAATGTCGGGGACGGTTACGGTGCAAAACGATACGCTCGACCTCGTTTTTAGCACGCCCGACACGAAAAACGGCAACTGGATCGTCAACACCGTCACGCTTGCGCCGTCGCCGAATGCCGACGTTGCGCCCTCCGTCATGACGGCGGCCCTTCCCGCTGTCGAGCGCACCGGAAAAGACACATGGCCCGACGTTTTGGCGTGGGCCGATCCGACGCTGCCGCTTTTGCAAACGTTCCGCGCGAACGCCAAAACCGCCAGCCCGATTAAGTCCACGGGTTTGACGCGGGCAGATTATTTGAAATTGATTGCGGGCGAAGTCGATTTTTGGAGAAAGCACCAGAACGCGAACGGCGCGGTAATCGACCCTTATCGGAAGGTGGAATTTCAATATTCGACGCCCGCGTTCGCCCATGCCGCCGCCGCGCTTGTCAAATACGCCAACCGCAAGGATTTAGTCGAACCCGCCGCCAAAGCCCTTGATTGGTCAGCGAAAACCCTGTCGGAGCGCAAGGCGGCGTCGGGGCACGAGGATTTTTTCGCGCCTATGATCGCCCACGCCATTCCGCTTTTGACGCCCTACGTTTCCAAAGCGCGGGCCGAGCAGTGGAAAGGGTACATTCGCGCGTTCGATCCGTACAAAACGTACCGGGCCGCGCCGGGCACGAGCAACTGGAATATCGTCGCATTATCGGGTGAGGCGCGGTTTCAAAAGATGGGTTTGCGCCCCAAAAACAGCACGTTCGTGGACGAAAGCCTCGCTGGACAGGGCGATACGTTCGGTTCGCCGTATGGCTTGTATTTGGAAGGCCCCCTGCCCTACGACCATTTTCCGCGCTTGTGGGCCGCCGATATGATCGCGGGCGGGGCGTATGACGGAAAATATAAGGCGAAATTGACCGAAGTGCTGCGCCGGGCCGCGATTACGAGTTTGTTTATGCAGTCGCCGTGGGGAGAGTTGCCCGCAGGCGGGCGGTCGGCCCAGCATCAGTGGAACGAGGCCGAGCAGTGCGTAACCTATGAAATCTACGGGGCGCAGGCCGCCAAAAACAAAGATTTCGACCTTGCCGCCGTGTATAAGCGGGCCGCGCATTTAGCGCTCGCGTCCATGTTCCGCTGGGTACGCCCGACCGGCGAAATGCAAATCGTTAAGAACTGGGTGGATCCCGCCGAGCAATTCGCCTACGAAAGCTACTCGGCCCATTCGCAGTACAATTTGCTTCCGATGTCGATGCTCGCCCTCGCCTACGAGTACGCCGCTCCGACCGAAAAAATCACGGAAAAGCCCGCGCCCGCCGATGTCGGCGGGTTCGTTTTACCGATTGAGTCGCTGCATAAAATCTTCGCCAACGCGGGCGGAATGTACGTGGAAATCGACACCCAAGCCGACCAGCACTACGACGCGACAGGTCTTATTCGCGTGCAGTCCAACAAAATTTCGCCGCAACTTGGAACCAGCGACAGCCTTGTCGCGCATCCGTCCTATAAAATTCCCGCCGGTTCAAACGTTGGGCAAACCACGGGTATCGGCGTGTCGTGGCAGGACAAAACCGGCGCGTGGCGACGCATAGGCGAAATGGACGCCAAAACGTTGACGCGCGTGACGGTTGAACCGCTAAATATGAGCGCGGAAGCGCACACTAAACAAACGCCCCGCGCCGTGTCGTTCCGCGTTCGCTACGAGGGTGATTTCGGCGGGCCGTCCGCGATTGTGGAAAACTATCGCATCACGCCAGCCAACATAGAACTAACGACATTGGTGGAAAATTATTCCGGCCCGCTTCGCTACGTGTGGCCTGTGCTTACCGACGATGGAAAAGACAAGGGCAAAAATGAAACCATTCTGTTCGTCGAGAAGGGCCGTGTCATCGTTCGCCAGTCGGACAGCACGGCAGAACAAACCTTTTGGCCGATGGGCGCGAAGAGCGTACTCATTGCTATGCAAAGCTACGCTAACCACAATGGGTGGGCACATCTTGCCGTCGCCGAGTATTCGGCGGGCAGCAAAAGCGCGGTGCTTTTTATTGCGCCGCAGGCCAAATAAAGGGCTTGGGCGCGGCCCGTTTACCGCGCCCGCTGGGCGAGCAGAAGGCGCAGTTGATCCAAGCCGACGGCAAGGAGCAACACGACGCCGCGCGCGACTTCCTGATAGTAGGACGACACGTTGAGCAGGGTTAAGCCGTTGTTGAGGGTTCCCAAAATGAGGACGCCGAGGAGCGTGCCGCCGATGGTTCCTTTGCCCCCGCTCAAACTGGTTCCGCCCAAAATTACGGCGGCGATAACCGATAGTTCAATGCCGGACGCGGCAGCGGGCGCGCCCGCCGATAGCTGCGAGGCGAGAAAAACACCACCGAGGGCCGCGCTAAAACCGGATAAGACGTAGACGGCGAGTTGGACGCCGTTTACGGGCAGGCCCGCAAGCCTGCTGGCGGCGCGGTTGCCGCCGATGGCATACAGCGACCGTCCAAACACGGTTTTGCGCAGCACCCATGCCGTCAGCAAAAACAGCACGAGCATAATAATCGCTTGAAACGGAACGCCCGCGACGAAGCCGCGCCCCAAAAAACCAAAAGGTTCATTGTCGATGGTTTGCGTTAAGCCACCGGACAAAATAAAGGCGAGGCCCCGCGCGATGGATAGGGTTCCCAATGTGGCGATAAGGGGGTTGATTTTCAGGAGCGTGATGGCGGCCCCGTTGAACGCACCGACCGCAAGCCCGGCGCACACGGCAAGCAAAACAGCCTCGCCAATCGGCATTTGGTGCGATAGTTGCGCGACAAGCGTTCCCGTTAAGGCGACGACCGATCCGACCGACAAATCAATGCCGCCCGAAATAATCACCAGAGTCATCGCGGACGCGATAATTCCAATCGTCGATACGGCAACCAAAATATTGAGGAAGTTATTGACGCTGAAAAAATACGGCGACAAGCGGGACAGCACAATCACAAGCAGGACGTACACGCCTAAAAGGCCGAGCGAGGTGGACGCGCCCGCAAACGAAAACCGACGTTTTGCCGATGCTTCGGTCATTGCGCGGCCTCCACTTTTTGCGCGTCGCCGGACGAGGCCGCGCCAAGCAAATTCTCCTGCGTTGCTTCGTCGCGGGAAAATTCGCGGACGATTTTGCCCCGCGCGAAAACGAGGGTTCGGTCGCTTAAGCCCAACATTTCCTCCAAATCGGTCGATACCAAAACGATGCCCATTCCCTGTATTCGCAAATTTTCGATGACCTTGTAAATGTCAGCCCGCGCGCCCACATCCACGCCGCGCGTCGGCTCCATCAAAACCAAAACGCGCACACCGGCTTGCAGCCAGCGCGCAATAACCACTTTTTGCTGGTTGCCGCCTGACAGCGTGCCGATTTCCTGATTCGCCCCGCCTCCGGCACGAACCGCAAGCCGGTTTATCCATGTGCCCGCGACTTCGGCCTCTTTGCCGGAAAGCAAAATGCCGCTTTGTGAAACGGCTTGCCAGTTGCCCAGCGTGACGTTTTCGCTGACCGAGAGGGGCAGCACTAATCCCTCGCGCTTGCGGTCTTCGGGAACCAAACCGATCCGATTTCGCCGCGCTTCCCGTGGCGAGC
Organism: uncultured Armatimonadaceae bacterium; assembly: GCA_964241985.1. Taxonomy (GTDB): domain Bacteria; phylum Armatimonadota; class Armatimonadia; order Armatimonadales; family Armatimonadaceae; genus CAXTBP01. The sequence goes on from CAXTBP010000001.1 coordinate 21,952, forward strand.
CAATATGCACGGGCGCGCCGCCTATTTTTAGCGTTCCGCTTTCCACCCGTTCCGCGCCGAACAACGCACGGGCGACTTCGGCCTGTCCGGCCCCCAAAAGCCCATACATACCGACGATTTCGCCCGCGTAAACCGTAAACGAAACGTTGTCGAACGCGCCCGCGCGGGTCAAATTTTCCACTTGCAAGAGCGGCTCGCCGGGCTGTCCGCTGCGAGCCGGGTAGAGTTGCTCCACGTCGCGCCCGACCATGAGGCGCACCATATCCCGGCGCGACGTTTGGGCAATCGGCACATCGCCCGCAACGCCGCCATCGCGCAGAACCAGAACGCGCTGGGCGATTTGCTCCACTTCGTCCAAGCGGTGCGAAATATAGATAATCCCGACGCCTTGCTGACACAGCGAACCTATCGCCGAAAAAAGCCGCTCGATTTCACGGTTCGTGAGTGCCGCCGTCGGTTCGTCCAAAACGAGAATGCGCGTATCGCCGAACGCAAGGGCTTTGGCGATTTCGACGATTTGCTGTTTGCCCACGCTCAAATCGCCCATCGTTTCGCGCGTGTCGATGTCGGCGGCAAGCAGCGCCAATACGTCGCGGGCTTTTGCGTGGGCGGACTTCCAATCGACCATCCCGAACCGCGACGGCAAATGCCCCAATAGCACGTTTTCGGCGACGCACAAATCCGGCGCGGCGTTGAGTTCCTGATAAATCACGCGCACGCCCGCGTTTTGCGCCTCGCGCGGGTTGTGAAACGTGACTGGCGCGCCGTTTATCTGAATTTCGCCGCCGTCGCGGGCGTAGTCGCCGCTCAGAATTTTCATCAGCGTCGATTTGCCCGCGCCGTTTTCACCCAGAAGCGCGAGCGTTTCGCCCGCGCCGAGCGTCAAATCGACGCCGCGCAATACTTCCACATTGCCGAACCGCTTGCGAATGCCGCGCATCGCAAGCAGCGGCGCGTTTGATAAACCCTCTGCCATGCGGCTACTTGGGTTTTCCGCCGGGATAATACTGTTCCATGTTGTCTTTGGTCAAATAAGCGTGGTCGGTGTAGAACGATTCCGGCAAGGTTCCGCCTTCCAATTTTTTGACGAGCGCGGGGACAATTTTGCTGCCGTATTTTTCCGGGAACGAGGCCGTGCTGCCCTTATGCGGGCTGTCTGCCTTCATGATTTCTTCGCGGCCCCGGTCGCTCGCATCAACCGCCGTCGTTGCGATGTCTTTTTTGCGGTTCGCGCTGGTTGCGGCGGCGATTGCGCCCAAGGCCGTGTCGTCATTGATGCAGACAACTGCGATATGGTGGGCGTTCGGCAGCGTCGTCAGCGTATCCGTCATTAGTTTGCGGGCCTCTTCGAGCGTGTTTTTGCTGTCCAAATGCTTGACTTTGTCTTCGGGGATTTTGCCGACGATGGCTTCCAACCCGTCGCGCTGCCCTTTGAGACGCTGGGCGGGAACCTCGCCGCTTTGCGGCAACTCCAGCATCACGAGTTCATCGACTTGCCCGTTCCAGTTGGCCTTGATCCATTTGCCCAAGCCCTCGCCCGCCAATTTTCCGGCTTTGGGATTGTCCACGCCGAAAAACGTCGCGCCAGGCATGGGAATATCAATGGCGATAACCGGGATGTTTTTCGCCTTGAACTTTTCCATAATAACCTTGCCGAATTTGGCATCGGTTTGAAATTCGATGACGGCGTCCACATTTTGCGTGATAAAGCTGTCGGCGTTGGAAAGCGCGACCGCGCCGTCGAGTTTGTTGTCGGCGGTTATTAAATCGACATTGCCCGCGTCTTTGACGGCTTTTTCGATGCCTTCACGGACGCGCACGGCGAACGGAATATCTTCGGTCAAGTTGGCAAAACCAATTTTGTACCGCTTGCCGCTTCCGCCCGCAGTCGAACCCGCCGATCCGCCCGCCGATGGTGCGGCAGAGGAAGCCGCCGTTTGCGGCGTACTGCCGCCGGGCGGGCTTTGCGTGCATCCCGCGAGCGCGAGCAAACCGGCGAAACATCCGAACGATAAGGCGGCGCGGCGCGCGGTGGTTGCACCAAAAGAAAAACGAGACAGCATTAAATAAACAGTCCTTGTTTGATAAAGGGAAATGGTTAGGGCAAATGGAAAACGGGCGTCAGTTCGTCGGCGACCGGGGAATTGTCGGGGTTGGAGGCCATGATGTCTTTCATGTAGGCCCACCAGCGTTTGCACACGTCGGTTTGGGCGACGGCATCCCAGCGCGCTTGATCCTCGATTTCGACGTAGGCGAACAAAAGCAGATGTTCCTTGTCCAGAAAAATGCCGTAGTTGTGCGCGCCGTGATCTTTCAGCGTGGCTTCGAGTTCGGGCCAAATCGGGTTGTGCCGCTTTTCGTATTCGGCTTCCTGCCCCGCGTTCAGGTGCATGACAAAGGCTTTGCGTATCAAGATTACTTACTCCAAATAAGCGGATTGACGGTGTTATCGTTGAGCGGGTCGCCGAGTTTGAGCGAGGCGAAATAGTCGTCGGGCAAAATGTTGCGCTTGCCGTTGAAAACCTCGCCGTCGGGCATGAAGGCGCAGGTCATGGCGCGGCGCGGCTTGCTCGTCATGTTCGCGCCCGCGCCGTGGGCGGTTAGGCCGTTGTGGAAAACCGCCGTTCCCGCCTTGCACGGGCAGGCGACCGTGTCGATTTCGCGCCATTCGGGATAGGCTTTGAACAAATCGCCCAAGTTTTTCCCGATGCCGACGTTGCGCTCCCATTCCGCCGTTTTATGGCTGCCGGGCACATAGTACATACAGCCGTTTTCAAGCGTTGCATCGTCGAGGGCGACCCAAATGGAAATGGCGTCCCGGGACGAAAACGACCAGTACGGGTTATCCAAATGCCAGCCGGTCGGGTTACCGTAGGGCGGCTTGAACAGGGCTTGATCGTGCCACACGCGAATGCCGTCCACGCCCGCGAGCGCGGCGACGACTTTCCCAAGTTCGGGGTCGTAGATAATGTCGTGCATCGCATCGTTGGATTCGGCGAGTTTGAGGCACTGCGTAAACACCTGTGCGTAATAATTATCCGGGTCGGCCTGATTGCTCAAGGTTTGCGCGATGCCTTGGTTTTCGGTCGCACTGGCGCGGTTGCGCTCCAAGCGCTCATCGACGGCGGTTTGCGTGGACGTTTGCCAGTGGACAAGTTCTTCGGGCGACAAAAAGTTTTCAATGACGACAAAACCATTTTCGCGGTAGTCGGCGATTTGTCGATGGGTAAGCTGCGTTTTCATCGGGATTCCGTCCTCGGTTCCGTGTTGCCGCCCGTTGTCGTGTCCGGCGCGGTTGTTTTGTTTAGTTGCGCCGCGCGTTTGTTTATTTCCTTGTTAGGCCCCCGTGCCCCCCAACAATGGGGGGCACGGGGGCCTGCATCAAAAAATACCTCACCGGGCCTTGACAGGCGAAATTTCGCCGGTATACTGTTGGGTATACGAATGCGCACACCGCGCAAACGTTGCGAATACCTATGCGCATGGGCAATGATGCACCTGTAACCGCCAAAGAAATCGGCAAACGCCTTGGGCTAAGTCAGCCCACGGTGTCGCGTATCTTGTCGGGGGCCAATAATCACCGCGTCGCACCGGAAACCCGGCAGCGCGTGATGGAAGCCGCCGTCCGCTTGGGCTACCGCCCCAATGCCGTCGCGCGCTCCCTGCGCCGAGGCCGCACCAATATTGTCGGCCTTTACACCGGCTACGGCTATTTGGACGCCCGCAACCCCTTTCAAGCCGAACTCATCGGCGGTTTGCAGCGCGCCGCCGACAAACGCCAGTTAGATGTTCTGCTGCACGGCGTTTTTCGCGGCGGCTCTACCGACGATATTTTCGGTGAACTCGTGGACGGGCGCATCGACGGCCTTTTCATCAACACCTTTCCCGACGATCCCTTAGTCGCTCGTTTACGCGATTCGTCGCTGCCAGTTGTCGCTATCGCCGACGCCATTCCCGGCATCCCGTCCGTAGTCGCCGACGATGCGGGGGGCACACAGATTTTGCTCGATGCGCTTTGGGAACGCGGGCATCGGCGTATTTGGTATTTTCGCCCTTCCAAATCGTTCGCTTCGGTGGAGCGGCGCGTGCAGGCGTTCCGCGTGTGGGCCGAAGCGCACCATTGCTGGCCCGAAGACTTTCAGGTATGCGAACTGGATTTTGAATGGACGGAACCGGCTTTGGAACAGTTGTTGTCGCTTCCACCAAGCGAGCGCCCCACAGCGGTTTGCTGCTGGAACGATATGACGGCGTTCGACCTTTTGTTGCAATGCCGGAAGCGCGGTATTTCCGTGCCGGACACGCTCGCCGTGGTAGGATTTGACGGCTTGCTAACGGATCCGCGAATGCACGCGCGCGCTTTGGTTTCCGTGGGCGCGTCATGGTCGGAAATCACCGAACAAGCCGCCACCTTTTTGATGCGTCAAATCAATCACCGCTTTAGCGATAGTTCCAACACGACGCCCGGTGATACTTTTCAGGAAGGAGAGGCAGCGTCGCTTTTGACGTGCCTGCCGGTTACCCTCGTAGACGGGGATACCATGTAACCGACCGCACGGAACCTTTTGATTGTTTGCCGCGTTCAATATACCGAACGCATCGTTTGGCTGTTTAGTTTTATCCAACCTACCCAGAGAAGGGACTTCCGATGTATTTTTCCGTCAACCCGCGCACCCGCACTGAAAGCAAACGCGCCTTTACCCTTATTGAACTGCTCGTCGTCATCGCCATCATAGCGATTCTCGCGGCGATCTTGTTCCCCGTGTTCGCGCAAGCCCGCGAAAAAGCGCGCCAAACCTCGTGCCTGTCCAACCAAAAGCAAATTGGTTTGGGGTTCATGCAGTATACACAGGACTACGACGAAACGTATCCGATGGGGCAGTGGTACACGCCCGCCAATGATCAGGTGCGTTGGTATGATGCCATCAATCCCTATATCAAGAACGGCGACAAATTTGGCTTCAACGGGCGCGCCAATGGAGGCGGCGGCATTTGGCACTGCCCCTCGTTTCCCAGCGATCAGCCGTCGGAATATGGCACGCATTTCTATTTAACGCCCGATGGCCCATCGTGCCCTTGGCTCGCAGGTAACCCGGCGGCAGCCCTTCCCGAAACAACCCTTGCCTCTATCGATTCTCCCGCTGATAAAATCAGTATGCTGGAAAAAGGGCAAAACGATGGCAACGATAGCTGGCTGAATTTCGTCGCCGACGAATACGCATGGACAGATACCGTAGGCAATCCACCCGGCTCGGTACAGGGCAAGCACTACGAGATCGACCGCTCGCAAAACCACGACTGCGACTTCCAGTTCTCGAACAATTCGCCTTCCTACGGGAACTACGGTCAGTGTGGTGGGATGCCTCGTTTCCGCCACAGCGACACGACGAACGCCCTGTTTTGCGACGGACACGCCAAATCGATGCCGAAGGGTCGCATCGACTGGTTTAAGAATATCTATATTCCGCGCGTGATGGGTGCGCCCTACTAAGACAAGTTCGGCTAAGACAAGTTCGGCGCAATGCGCCTCTTTTCTTTGAACGGGCGTCCGCCTTTCGCGCGACGCCCGTTCGTTTCCCTTTTCGTACTTGTTTTCTTAACGAAATAAATAAAGAATGAACCATCGAACAAACTCTCATTTTCATCGCGTGATCGGTATTTGTGGAACGGGTATGTTGCTTGCGGCCTGCCTTTGCGGCGGCTGCGGCAAAGGGAATTCCGAAGAATCCGCGCAAAAAACCGCTCCACTCCCCGCAGACACGCAGATAAAATCTATTCAAAGCAATCCAGCAATGCCGGAAGCGGCAAAGCAACAAGCGATACAGTCTATCCAGCAGCACCAAGCCGGAGCGGAAGCCATGCGGGCGGCTGCCGCAAAAAATAACAAGTAACGTTACATTATGTGACGGCAAACCGAAACGCCGCCTGTGAAAGGCGGCGTCTTATTTTTTGGAGAGAATTATGTTTTTTGATACTCCGCGCCGCACGTTTGCCGCCGTTGTCGGAATGGCGTGTGTGGCGTCGCTTTTTTTGCCGTCCGTCGCGCGCGCCCAAGCGGTGACCGTGACGCTCGCGCAGAAAAACGGCGCGTTTCAGTTGATGCGCAGTGGCAAGCCATACTTCGTTAAAGGCGCGGGCGGTTCGGCGAGTTTGCCCGACCTCAAAGCGGCGGGAGCCAACTCGCTGCGGACGTGGGGCGCGGATAATATCGGCCCGATTTTGGATGCCGCGCAAAAACAGAATATGACCGTACTCGTCGGTATCTGGTTCGGGCATCGGGAGCATGGCTTTTCGTATTTGAACGAAAAGCAGGTCGCCGAGCAGTACGAGCGCGCCAAGCAAACCGTAACCAAATACAAAAACCACCCCGCCGTATTGGCGTGGGCGATGGGCAACGAAATGGAAAACGGCGCGGACGGCGGCGACGCCGTGTGGAAGGCGGTTGAAGCCGCCGCCAAAGCCGCCAAGCAAATCGACCCCGGCCACCCCGTGATGACCGTCGTTGCCGAAATTGGCGGCGATAAAGTCAAAAAAATCAGCGCGCTGTGCCCCGACGTGGACATTATCGGCATCAACAGCTACGGCGGCGCGACGAGTCTTCCCGCCCGATACAAAGCGGCAGGTGGCGTCAAGCCGTATGTGCTGACCGAGTTCGGCCCGCCCGGAACGTGGGAATCAGGCAAAAAATCGTGGGGGGCCACGCCGGAGTTGACCAGCACGGAAAAAGGAAGGATCTACGGGCGCGTGTACCAAGCCGCCGTCAAAAATCAGCCGCTTTGCTTGGGTTCGTATGCGTTTACGTGGGGCAACAAGCAGGAAGCGACCGCGACGTGGTTTGGGATGCTGCTCCCGAACGGCGAAAAACTGGCCGCCGTGGACGCGATGACCGAAGCATGGACGGGCACGCCACCTAAAAACTTGTGCCCGGTGATGAGCGATTTATCACTCGCGGGCGAGGATCAAGTAGAGCCGAACGCGACCGTTCACGCGAATTTGAAAGCGTCCGACCCAGAAAACGCCAAAATAAATGTGCGCTGGCTGCTTCAGCGCGACGATGTGCCCAAACCGTCGGGCGGCGATACGGAACCGATCCCGCCGACCTTTCCCGAGGCGGTGAAAAAAGGCGATTTGACCGGCGCAGACGTGCAGATGCCTAAATTTCCCGGCGCGTACCGTTTGTTCGCGTATCTGGACGACGGATCGAACGCCGCAGCCGTGGGCAATATTCCTTTGTTCGTCAAGGAAGGCGCGGCAAAAACCGCCGACGCGACGCCCGCCCCAACAAGCGGCGACGCCAAGCCGGACGCGCTGCGAAAGCCCGCTTTGCCCTACGTTTTGTATGCCGAACCCGGAAAGCGCGATGATACTTACGCCGCGTCCGGCTGGATGGGCAACACAGCGTCCATACAAATGAACGAAGGCTCGACCGTTAAGCCGCACACGGGCGGAACGTGCCTCAAAGTGGACTACAAGGCGGCAGGCGAATGGGCGGGTGTCGTGTGGCAAAGTCCCGCCGGGGATTGGGGCGACAAACCGGGCGGTCTCAACTTGACCGGCGCGAAAAAACTCACGTTTTGGGCGCGCGGCGAAAGCGGCAACGAGGAAGTTACCTTTCAGTTCGGCCTGTTAGGCAAGGACAAAAAATACGGCGATTCGGCAAGCGGCAAAAAAGATAAGGCGCGCTTGACGACCGAGTGGCGCGAGTATTCGATTGACTTGTCCGGTCTGGATTTATCGCGCATCAAAACGGGCTTTGGGTGGGTCGTCGCCGGGCAGGGCAAACCCGTGACGTTTTATCTGGACGACATTCGGTACGAGTAATTTTGTGACCGGGTAAAGCACATGGGCAAGTCACCGAAAAGCACATGGGTTTGTGACATGGGTTAAAACCCATGTCGCAAACTTAACAACAAACCGAATGACTGTTCATGGGTAAGATACATCTACCGATGGATGCTCCCCCACTTACCCCGCCCGATTTATTGCCGCTGCGCTATGCCGATTTGCACGCGCACACGACGGCCTCCGATGGAACCACGCCACCTGAGGAACTCGTGGCCCGCGCCCGGCGCATCGGGTTATCGTACCTTGCTGTGACCGATCACGATACGACGGCGGGCGTCGGGGCCGCCCTTGAGGCGGCCCGCGATACCGAACTGCGCCTCATTCCCGGCGTGGAACTGTCAGCGGACGGGCCGCCCGGAAAGTGCCATCTTTTAGGCCTTCGTATTCGGCACGACGACGCGCACCTAAGCGAAACGCTCGCGCGATTGAGCGAAAACCGAATGAGCCGCAACGAGAAAATCGCGGCCCGGTTCCGCGCCATCGGTATTCCGCTCACGCTGGATATGGTGCGGGCCGTCGCTCCGCCCGGCGCGAACGTCGGGCGTCCGCATTTCGCGCAAACGCTTGTGCAAATGGGCGTGGTTACAAGCGTGCCGGAAGCGTTTTCGCGGTATCTGTCGGATACCGGGCCGGTGTATGTCGAAAAGGACACGCTGACGCCCGAAGAAGCGATTGCGCTCATCCATCAGGCGGGCGGCTTGTGCTTTTTGGCGCACCCCGGTTTGCTTAAACTTAAAGAACACGAAACGGTCGAGGGGTTTGTGGCGCAGTTGCAGGCGTTCGGGTTGGACGGGTTGGAAGCCTACTACGGGATGTATTCGCCGCATCAAACCGAGCAATTTTTGCGATTGGCGCAAAAGTGCGGCCTACTCATTACGGGCGGGTCGGATTTTCACGGCGACAACAAGCCAGACGTACATTTGGGCGCGGTTGTGGACGGACAAAAACTCGCGGCGGATTTATTGCCGGAGGTGTTGTTGGTTTAGGATGCGGGCCTCTCCCCCCGGCCCCCTCCCCTGAAAGGGAAGGGGGAGCCTGTAAACGTCAATAGATGCAAACGCGGAGGATTCTCTTTGAACAGTCCTGCGCTTTTCTGCAAACTATCGGCTATAGGCTCCCCCTTCCCTTTCAGGGGAGGGGCCGGGGGGAGAGGCCCGCATCTTCCTACGCTATCTGCCGCAGATAGTCGGCGTAGTCGGTTTTGCCCATTGCGTCGGCTTGGCGCAGGACGGCGGTTTTGTCGATCCAGTTGTGGCGGTAGGCGATTTCTTCTAAACAGGCGATTTTGATGCCCTGCCGATGCTCGATGGCCTCGACCGTGTTGGACGCTTCCAAAAGCGATTCGTGCGTTCCCGTGTCCAGCCACGACGCGCCGCCTGACAATCGCTCGGCGTACAAACGGTTTTGCGACAGATAGGCGTTGTTCACATCGGTAATTTCGTACTCGCCGCGACCCGATGGGCGCATGGTTTGCGCGATTTCCACCACATCGCCGGGATAAAAATACAAGCCGACCACGGCGAAATTGCTTTTCGGCCTGTCCGGTTTTTCCTCGATACTGACGAGGGTTTCGTTGTCCGGCCCAAAGCCCATGACGCCATAACGCTGGGGGTCTGATACGCGAAAGCCGAAAATCGTAGCAGCATCTCCCTGCCGGGCGCGATGGACGGCGTTTTGCATTTGGGCGGTCATGATGTCGCCGCCGTGGAATACGTTGTCGCCCAGAACGAGCGCGACCGGTTCCTTTGCGATGAACTCCGCGCCCAAAACAAGGGCCTGTGCGATACCTTCGGGGCGCGGCTGCGGCAAATACGTGAGGCCCGTTCCGAATGCGTGACCGTCGCCCAAAAGGCGCTTATACTGCGGCAGGTCGGCGGGCATGGACACGAGCAAAATGTCACGAACGCCCGCCTGCATCAGGGTTGCGAGCGGGTAATAAATCATGGGCTTGTCGTACACGGGAAGCAGTTGCTTGGAAACGCTCCGTGTCACCGGAAGCAGCCGCGTGCCCATCCCTCCCGCCGTAACGATGCCTTTCATGATGTTTCGCGCCGTCCCAGTTACCGTGTTGTCACGAGGTCGGCGTCGTTTGGCGGCTGGGTTCCCTCGATTTGCTCCGTGATCGTGCCGTCGGTGTGCAGAGTGTAGGTGCGCGTGTAGCGGTTGATGCAGCCTGCCGGGCAGTCGCCATAGCCCTGCGAAAAAGCGTACACTTTTTCGTTTGCCGAGTTGACGGAGTAGACAATATTGTCGCCGTCGCCCGCGTAAATATTTGAATCGGCAGCGGTTACATTCGGACTGCTTTGCGCAAACTCGGACGCGACGGGCGTCATGTTGAGCGCGGCGGCAAAGCGAAGCACAAACCTTTGCTCGTTGCCGGTGGGGCTGTAGGTGGTGGTTCGGGTCGCGTCATATTTTTGTAGAAGCGCGTCAAGGGTCGCTTCGCCGGTCGTCAAATCCGTGTCGGTCGTTGTTGCGGGCGCGCTTGCGCTTGTTTGCCATTTATCGAACCACGGCGCGGTGCTTTTCACGATGACGAGCAGGCTTTTCGGTTCGTAGGCGAGCCGGGCGTGAACCTCGCCGACGCCGGGATACGCGGCCCGGATTTTGGCAAGGTCGGCATCGAAGGCGCGGGCTTGGTCGAGGGACACGAACGCCCCGGTCGCTTGCCGAGTCGCCAACACTTTGGCGTCGTCGGTCAGTGTGTTTTCGGTCGCTCGGCTGATGACGCTGCCCGCAATGGGTGTCGCGGAAGGCGAGGGTACGGGAAAGGCGGTTGTGGTTCCGCCACCGCTGCTGCAGCCCGCAAGGCCAAACAGGGAGCAGAGCGCGGCCCCTGCGGTCAAAAACGCGGTTATTTGTCGCGCGTTCGATTTATTAAGGTTCACTTGCTAGTTGCTTTCTTTGTCTTAATCGGGGCGGCGGGTTCGGGCGCGGGCGGCATAACGGGCGGCAGGGCATTTTTGGCCCAGTCGCTCGATTGATATTCCGTCCAAACGCGCTCGTACACGGCCTTGGTTTGGGTTGCGATCAAATCCCAGTTAAACACGGTTTCACAGCGCATAAAAGCATCATCCGCCATTTTTTGCGCCATGTCCGGGTTGTTCAAAACGCGCACGATGCCCCACGCCAGCGAGTCGGCGTCGCCGGAGTGGGTGACCGTGCCGGAAACGTCATGCTCCACGACCTCGCCCAGTCCGCCCGCATTGCTGACGACGACCGGAACGTGGGCCGCCATCGCTTCAAGCGCGACAATCCCAAACGGTTCGTACAGCGATGGGTACACGGCGACATCGGCGACACGGTACAAGCGGTCGCGGTCGGCATCCGACACGCGACCCGCGAAATAGACGTGCGGCGCAATGCCTATGGTTCGCGCGAGTTGTTCCAAATGCCCGCGTTCGCCGCCGCCCGCGATAACAAGTTTGGCGTCATGGTATTGATACCGAACGCGCTGCAAGGCCTCGATAAGGACTTGCGCGCCTTTTTCGCGCACCATACGCCCGATGAAAAAGATGATTTTCTCGTTCGGGGCCGCGAACCGGGCGCGAAATTTTACGCGCTCGTCGCCCTCGAACGGGAAGTCAAACGTTTCGGTTTCCACACCGTTGTAGATCACGTCGATTTTATCGGTCGGGGTTTGCAGCGCGTATTCAACTTCGCCGCGCATAAAACCCGAACACACAATAACGCGCCACGATTCCCATTGCAATTCCCACTCGCACCGGTTGATGTATTGCTGAATGGGTGTATGAATGCCGCTGTTGCGCCCGAACTCGGTGGCGTGAATGGTGGAAAGGAGCGGCAGATGGTGCTTGTATTTGAGCGCCCGCCCCGAAAATAAGCCGAGCCAATCGTGAACGTGCAGCAAAATCGGCGCGTTCGGATCCACTGTTTTCCATTCGGAAATCAGGGCGTCGGCGCGGGCTTCCATTTGCGCGTTGAGCAAATGCACCCAGTGGACGAAATCGTTGGCGAAATCGTCCACGTTGACGCGGTGGATCCAAAGATTAGGGGCCAGCTGCTCGTCGGCATCTCCGCCGGACGCCCCACAGGTAACGACATGAACTTCCACGCCGGTTTGGGCGAGCGCGGGGCACAGCCCCTCCAATGCGGCGGCAATCCCGCCCACCCGCATCGGCGGATATTCCCACGAAAGCATGAGTACGCGCACGAAAAATGGTTTCCTTCCGCGCGATTTTAACACAAACGGAGCGCGTTCGTCTACTTATGTGACCAAACTAACGGATTTACGTGCGGCAACATTCGGCGATATGGGTCAAAGCAGATGGGTTGAAATCCACGTCTGGTTGGCCTGCGGCCCATCGTCCTCGCGGACGAGGCTGGGCGGTAAACCGAAATGTTGTGCCGCAAACAAAAGACTCCCGAACTAATCGGGAGCCTTTCGCATTACACCAGCCCTTCTTTGTCCGAAGGACAATAGGCAGGAGGCCAATCAGACGTGGATTTCAACCCATGTCTAAAAAACATGTTGACAAAACCGTTGTTCACCCAGTCGCTAAACCCACGTCAATCATCTGGCCTTCCCAGATTAAAACTTGAGGCCGAGTTTGGCTTCGCCTTTGATGTCGGCGGGTTTGCCGGTTAAGGCGGGGTCGCGGGCGACGGTTCCGCCCATCATGAACGAAACGCCCGAACCGACTTGATGGGTCAAGCCGAGGCCGTAGGCGCGGGAGGCACGGGGCAGACCGGCGAGCGGTCGGGCGTCGGCGTTGCCGTACATCAGGGCGTCTTTGTAGTTGCCCGTCAATTGCGTGTAGCGGGAAAAGCGCAAGCCGAGCGTTAAGGACACCTCGCCGTATTCGCCGCTGCTGGTATCGGCGTCGGGGTCGTCGTTGAAAAGCGGCGAGACGCGCGTCAAGGCGTAGCCGCTGCCGAGGCTTAGCGCGCCGATTTTTGTGTCCAGACCAAACTCTTTGCGCTGCCCGTTCAAAATCTGATTGTTTTTATCCAGCGGATTGACCGTGTAGCCGCCCGTTAAGATGACGGCGGGGCCGAACGGACGAAGCGCGAGCCGAGCGCGGCTTGTGTTCAGCGTTGCCATTGCATCGGCGGTTTCGTTGCCGGTCGAGGTCGCCGACCGGTTCGTAATTCCACCCGCGATTTCAAAGGCTTTTCCGGTTCCGATTTGCGCCGACAGTTCCGTGACCGACGATTTGACGGCGTCGGGGTCGTCGCTTTTTTCGGTTTTGATGGTTTGCACGCTGCCCGCGATTTTCGTGTTGGGAAGCGGGGCGAGTTCGGCTTGCGCGCTTTGTACCGTCACCGACGATTTCGGCCCGCCGTCACCGCCCGCCGCGCCCACGGCTTCCGTTTTCGTCGTTTGCACACTGCCCGTTAGTTTGGTATTGGGAAGCGGCTTGATTTCGGCCTGCGCGCTTTGTGTCGTGACTTCGGTGTTCGTTAGTTTTTTGAGCGCGGCCTCGGCGTCGGTTTGCGCCTTGTCGTCGCCTTTTGCGCGCGCGGCATCGACGGCGGCTTGGGCGGTATTGATAACCGTGTTGCTCGGCCCATTGATTTGCGTTTTTTGCTCCGCCGATACCGAAATTAGGGGCGCGGGCGCGATTTTAACGGCGATATTTTGCTTGTCTTCGTTTGTTGTCGCCGTCGTTTTGTTCGCGTCGGCCACGGCAAGCGAGGCCGTGCCCTTTTTGTCCGGTGTTTGCGCCGAAACGGAAACGGCGAGTTGATCGGCTTTCGTATCACCCGCCGTTGCGGGCGCGTCGGTCGCGGCCTGCGCCAGATTCGCGGTAACTTTCGCCACGCTGTCGCCGCCTTTGATGCCACCGACGGCCCCGGCAAAGTCGATTTTGTCGGTCGTCGTCGTTGTGCTGTCCGTTATTTTGGCTTGGCTGCCGGGCAAAGACGACTCTTCTACCCGCGACACATTCAAGGTCGGGATGCGCTTGTCGCCGCCCAAAAACAAATTGTAGGCTTGGTTGTTTGTGCCAACCCCGCCCTTGTTCCACGACATATCGCGCAGTTCGCGCCGCGCAATCGTGAGGCCCATCCAATTAGCGGGGCGAATTTTGCCGCTCGCGTCCCACGTTTGCCCTGCCGAAGCGGCGTTAAAGGCTTTGCCCGCGTTTTCGGCGAACTCGCGGCCCGTTTGCGCAAAATTGGCAGTCACACCGTTTTTGTCGTTGCCCTGCGCGTAGCCCATTTTGAAAGCCGCGCCGGTTTGGCCGGAATAGTTGATGTCCGAGGTCAAACCGCCACCCAAAAGTCCGGTCTTTTTGCTCAAACTCCATACGAGCGGTCGGCTTACTAAGTCTGTGCCACCCGAAGATGAGGGAAGCGCAGTCACCTTGAAGTCGGTTCCGCCAAACTGCAAAACGTTGACGGACAGTGGAACGGTCGCAGGGTTCGTGTTGCGTTGCGAAGCGGCAGGATTGTAACTATACGCGACGCGGGCGACCTGATCGGATTTCAGCGGGTTAGAAAAAACAATCGTGCCTTTGGCGCTATCGATTTCATACGCGATTTGCGGCAGGGTCGTGCCGTTTACGACGACCGTCGGTTTATCGTCGAGGGCAACGTGAACCGCATTCCACCCGAGCGTATACGGGCCGGTTTTATTTTGCCCGGCGAAAATATCGAACGCGCGCTGATACTGCGTCGTGTCGATGACAGGCTTGGCGGGGGGGGGTTGGGCGCGTGCGACCGAGACGGCGCTTCCCACGGCAAGCACGGCAAGGCCGGACAGCGCCAAATGCGGGCGTTTTTGCACGCGACGAAAAGGGTTGAGAAACTGGGTGGACATAGGAAAAACCATTTGCTCTATCTTTTGCGACGTATAAATCGGAAAAAAGTTTCATTTCGCACACGCGAAAATTCGGAAAGCGAAATAAACCCGCCGCATCATTCCCTATGCAAAGCGTAGCCATAAATGTTTCCCGTGAAACATTATCGGAAGCAGAACCCCGCCTTTTTACCGTTTACGAGGATGCGGGGCAGGATAATTTTGGGTACAACAGTGTCTGTATGCCTACTTCTTCCAGCGACCGAACCGAATTTTGGGACACACAGTCAACGTATGTTATCGGGCATCAGCGCCCCGACACGGACGCGATTGCGTCCGCGCTCGGCTATGCGTGGATTTTATCCGAAACGGGCCACGAGGGCGTAGTTGCCGTTCGGGCCGGACAGCCCGGGCCGCAGGCGCAGTATGCGCTGGAACGCTTCGGTCAAACCTCGCCCAAACTGCTTTCCGCTGTCGCGCCGACGTTTTGGCATATCGCCGAAATGCGCCCATCCGCTCTGCCAGACGCACCACTTCAAGATGCGGTCGGACTGTTGGAAGACGACGGCGACCCGTTCGTGCCGGTTGTTGGCAAGGACAAAAAACCGCTTGGCGTTGTGACGCCGCTCGCGCTCGCCCGCGCTTATGGGGCAACCTTGAGCGCGGCAAGCCACCATCGCAAGCGTCCCGAACCGCCGACGTGCAACGATGTGTGTGAAACGGTTCCGACGTTTGAGTCCCACGAGCGCATCAGCGATCATCGAAACGCACTCCTGCGCTCGGACGAAAACCAGTTTTTGGTCGTCGATGAAAAGGGACATTATGTCGGTATGGCGACCCAGCGGCAGATTTTGCAGCCGCCACGCGCCAAACTGATTTTGGTCGATCACAACGAACTGTCGCAGGCGGTCGCCGGGGCCGACGAGGCCGACATCGTGGGCGTATTGGATCATCACCGGTTGGGAAACCCGCCCACAGCGGCTCCCATTCCGTTTGTCGTGGAACCGGTGGGCAGTACGTCAACACTCGTTGCCGAACGCTGCCGAGCGAGCCGCAAATCGCCGCCGCGCCCCCTTGCCGGGATGCTGCTGTCGGGGATTTTGTCGGACACCTTAACGTTCCGCTCACCGACAACCGTGGAACGCGATAAAGTTATGGCGCACTGGCTGGGGAGCGTCTGTCAAATCGACGTGAAACTGTACGGGGAAGAATTGCTTCGCGTCGCGTCCGGTCTTGCGTCGCGCACCATTGAGGACGTTTTGGACAGCGACCGCAAAGCCTACAAAATGGCGAACGTTTCGGTCAGCATCGGACAGGTCGAAGTGTCCAGTATGCAGGAACTTCCGCAGCAGCGCCCGCAGATTTTACAAGCGATGGACGAGCGGCGCGAACGGGAAAATTTGGAACTAATCGCGCTTATGGTGACCGATGTCGTGACGGGGCAAAGCCATTTGCTCGTGCGCGGCAATCCCAAATTGGTTTCAGTTTTGCCGTTTTCGCGTATCCACGACGGCGAATACGATCTGGGCGACATCGTATCGCGCAAAAAGCAGTTAGCGCCCGCTTTGCAAAACGCCATCGAAACGGCGGTGTAGCCGTCGGAAAACAGCGGGGCAACACACCGTGTTGCCCCGCTGTTTAGATATTACTGGGTGCGCTTGGTGAACGTGCGAACGACGGCAGTGCCATCGGACGAGCGGGCAATATCGGCGCTCACGTCCGAGCTTTGCGGCGTCACGGTCAAAGTCCCATTTTCCACGAAAATGTTCGAGGACACTTTTTGCCCGGGCGAAACCGTGCGCGTTTCCGCGGGGCTGATGACGCCGTCGCCGTTGGTGTCGTAGCTTTGGCTGGTGCGCGTCAGTGTCAGCGCGCCGCCGTCTACGGAATACGTTCCCGAATCAATCGTAAGATTCAAATAACGTGGCGTGGGATACGTCATGGTGTACTTGCCATCGGAAAAATTGATGTTTTCCCCGGCGACGCACCGGTCGGCTTCCACATTATTGACGGTCAAAATGTTTTGCACGATGTCGGACGAAACGTTGCCATCCGTAGACGCGACGGGACACGAAATCGAGCGGTCCGCAACGGACAAGCCGGTCAAGTCCCATGTTCCCGATAAATCCGGCGATCCGGTCACCACGCCGCTCGTGCCGCCGAATCCCGCCCGGTTGTCGCCACTGCCGCCGCAGCCCGCGACGAAAAATAACAAGCCGCCCGCAAGGGCCGCCGCAATCGCGCTTTTTGCCATCGTTTGATTTTTGCTCCGTCCGACCAACGCATTGCCCTCAAAGCGGGTCGCGTTTGATGCGCCCACTTGTTCGTTTTTGATTTAAGGTAAAAAGTCGGTCGGCGTAGGGCCGCAACTTTCCCGGAACTTCCTTTTCACCACGAGCGGCGCGTTTTCCTCCAAAAACGAAAAACCGGCGCAGTCCCTACAGACTGCGCCGGTTTTCGAGCAATTTTTCGTAGTGCGGTTTATCGCGCTATGGACTAAGGGGTTGTGACGGGAGTGGTCGTCGGGTTGGTCTCCGGTGTAGTCACGGGCTGCGTGGGCGTCACAACCGGGGCGGTGATGACCGGCGCGGTAACAACACCACCCACACCGACGGTCGGCGCGATTACCGTGGTTCCCGGGTCAATCGGCGTACCAACCGTGGGCGCGTTGTTCAAGCCCGCTTCCCCGGCGTAAACGGACGGCGGGTTTTGAATCGTGCCACCCTGCACGTTCGGGTTGGCGGGCCGACGCCGACCCGGCGTATACACGGGCTGCCCGGCCATTGTGCCGACCGTATTGTCATACAAGGCTTCGCGCAGTTGGGCGGTGAAATATTCCTTGGCGGCTGTCGCATACAAACTGGCCGCTTTATTCAGCGATTCCATCTGCGCCCCTTTGGAGGCTTTGGCGGAGGCGCGCAAGGTGCGAATATCATCGCTTACCTGAAACGATGAAACCGGCGGCGCGACCCGCGTACTGCCGCCCGATGTTGCCGTTGAACGGTTTGTGGCAAGCAGTTGCTTGAAGGCCTGCGCGGCAGCGCGGTACGAATCTTTGGCCTCACCCGGCGCGGTGGTTTGGCGGGATACCGAGTATTGGTACAGGGTTGCCGCCCGCACCATGATCGGCTCGATGGCCCCGGGTACGCTTCCCGCTCTTACCCGCAGCGCGGACGACGAGGTGTTGTTGGTGCTGTTCATGGTACGGCCCGTGCGCGATGCTTGGGCATGGGCAGCGGATGAGGAAACGGCAAAGGCCGCCGCGACGAGCGCGGAGGCGGTGGAAATTTGATTGATTTTAGCGCGGTTCATGGCTTTATAGGTTGCTTTCTTAAATACTAATGGTAACGACGGTTAAAGACCGCACGATCCAAGCCAAAAGCCTTTTGTGCGGTACAGGTTGTTACCTAAAACATACCCAGCAATTTGCGCGGCTAATCAAACCGTGTTAAACTGACGGCCTTTTTTCAAACCGGCGAGGGCGACGGGGGCACATTTTCCCAGTCCAGAATTTGCTTGTCCGCCCGTAATCGTGCGGACAGGTCGGCATAGGACACGGCCTGTACGGTCACGCGCTTGTCGAGGGCAAGAACTGCCGCCGTCGCCGCCGCTTGACCGAGCAGCATGTACGTTGGCTCCATGCGAATGGAACCGAACGCGGCATGGGTCGCTGAAAGCGTCACAGGAACAAGTAAGTTTTCGGCTTCGCTGGATTTTTTGGGCACGATAGACCCGTAGGAAATCGGGTACGGCACGTCCCACCACACGTAAAAGCCGCCCTCGTTTCTGATTTTGCCGTCCACGACCACGCGCCGCACGACATGGGAATCCAGCGAATACGAGCCAAGCCCGATGGAATCTTTGACCTCGTAACCGGGCTTGCGCTGAACATGGTGCTGCGTCATTACGGTTTGCCCGTCCATGCGCCGCGCTTCGCGCACGTACATTTGGTACGGAAAGTGCCCGTTATCCACGAACTCATCTTTGGCCCAGCCCCAATCGGCGAGTTTGTCCCGCCACGCCTGCGGCACGCGCGGATGGTTTTGTATCGTCCACACGTAGCCTTCGGTATACCGGCGATGGGCGAGTGCGATTTGGTCACGTTGCGCGTCGGTCGCATCGCTGTACGTCCAGTTCTTGTCAAACGAAAAACTGCCGCCGACAAAATCCAAACTCATCGGCCCTTGATTATTGCTGTCGGTTTTGAAGTTCGGCATCAACTGTTCAGTAAACGACGACGGCTTATTGTTTTCAAACAAGCGCAAAAGCAGTTCGTAATCGGCCTCTTTGTAGTTTTCGGGGCGCGTAAACGGCGCGCGATTGTCGGCGTGCTGCGTCAAACACAGCCGGTAGTTAAACGACTGCAGCCGCTTAAAATCCGACGCACCGACGCGCTCTTTGCCGTCCGATTTCCACTCACTTTCGACCCCGGCAATCAAGCCGCTTTTCGGATCGCCCGACGTTTTGTAGGGGTCGATGCCGGGAAATTCATTGGGCGTATAGCCTCGGTCGCCGGGAATGTGGAAGCGGATTCCGTTCAATGGTTCGCTCCATTCGTCGGCGCTATCGCGGCCTGTGCGGTGCGCGACGTTTGCGCCCGCCATCAGATCGCCCTCGTATCCGGCGTCGATGAACATTTTTCCCGTGAAACGTTTGCCGGTTTGCGTCGCAAACGAAACGATACGCCCGCCTTGTTTTTGCACGCCGTTTTTGGTGCGGACGAGTTTTTCGCCCTTGTATACGGGCACGCCTTCGGCTTTCAGCCATTCCTCGAACACGAACTCGGCGACGTGCGGCTCGAACGTCCACATGACCTCGTTTTTATCGTCGCGGCCCGGGCCGGGCTGCGCGCCCGCTTGATATTTGGCCCGTTCTTGGCGCGTCCAGCGTTCGGACTTTTGGTATTCCACCCACAATCGGTGGAAGAATTCGCGGGCCAGTCCGCCGACCGCGCCGCCTTTTTTGGAGTCCGTCCACCCCAATCCGCTTGTCACCATGCCGCCCAAATGCGTTTCGGGGCTGACGAGGGCGACCGTTTTCTTCATGCGGGCGGCCTGAATGGCGGCGATTATGCCTGCCGGGGTTCCGCCGAACACGACGATGTCAAAGGCTTCCGATTTGGGCGCGGCACTCGCGTGGTTTGGCTGCGCGAGCAGCAGGCCACCCGCAACCGTTGCGGCGGACTGGTGAATAAAATCACGACGATTTGGCACTATTTTCTTCCTTGAAGGCTTGCGATTTTGGCGATGTTTCATGTGAAACATTTAGTTTGGCGAAATTGCGAAATAATGTTTCATGTGAAACGTTTGACGTGAGAGGCCTCCTAAATCTTACACTACAGCCCTCACAACAGGCGCGACTTGATGCGTGCGGACGCTTTCGTAAGCGGCGGTCACAATTTCGACCGCCCGCATTCCGTCCACGCCTGTGATCGGAACCGGCGCGCCGGACAGCACCGCATGAACGAAAGCGTCCACTAAGCCTTTGTCGGTGGAGGTTCCCCATCCCTCGTAGGTTATGCGCCCGCGCAAATCGTCGTACAGCACGGACTCCTGCGCGAACATGTCAAGTTCCATAACGCCCTTCGTGCCCGTCACGCCAAGCGTTACGTCGCCCCATGTCGGGAACACTTTGGGCCGCGACCACGAGGCGTCCAGCGTTGCGAAAACGCCGTTTTCAAAGGTGAAGGATAGGAAACCGGTGTCGTCGAAGTCGCCGTGCAAAATGCGGTTGTCAGCCTCGCAGTACACGGTTTTGACTTCGGCCCCGGTCAAAACGCGCAACAAATCGGCGACGTGAACGGTATGATCCATCACGGCCCCGCCGCCCGAAAGCGTTTTGTCCACGAACCAGCCGCCCGGACAACGGCCCCGGTTCGTGCCCCGAACGCCCAAAATTTCGCCCAATTCGCCGTTCTGGACGGCTTGCAGCAAGTTACCAAACGCGGGCGAAAAGCGGCACGGGAACGCGGTCATCAAGGGCACGCCTTCAGATTTACACACTTGCACCATCTGCAAAGCGTCAGTGGGCGTCGTTGCCAATGGCTTTTCGCACAAAATGGCCTTTTTCGCGCGGGCGGCATCAAGGGTCAAGGGCAAATGGTGGATGTTTTCCGCGCAGATAACCACGGCGTCGCAGGCATCGAGCAGGGCGTTTTTGTCGCTGTAAGCCGCGCAACCCGACGCTTTGGCCCATTGCTCGCGCCGTTCGGCGTTTTCGTCCCAAATGCCGACAAGCTGCGCGTTCGGGTTGGCGCGGATTTGCGCGATATAGGATGCCCCGTGCATGTGGGCGAGGGATAAAATTCCGATTTTTAGCATGGGTAGTTGGCCCCTTCGATTTCGACGGCCTGACCGGTTTGTGCGGATTTCAGCGCGGCCTGCGCGACGCGCACGGCTTCGCGGCCCTCTTCGGGCGTGACGGCGAGCGGCCCGCCCGTTTGTAGGGCTTGGGCAAACGCCAAAAGTTCTTGGAAGTAGGGGTCGTCGCTTGCGGCGAGCGGCGAGGACGGAATGGGAAAGGCCGTCCCGTTTTCGCTCCGTAAATGCTTGGACAATACGCCCGCGCGGCGCGAGTCATAGGTAAGCAGTCCGTTGTCGCCCGCGATTTCCCACGCGGTCACGAACCCGCCGGGATCGGCCCACGTTCCCTCGGCGTGGCTGATGACACCGGACGCATGGCGCAGCGTGACAAGCGCGTAGTCCAAATGATCCACCGTTTTGGCTTGCAGTCTGTCCGTCAGTGCGTGGGCGTAAACGCGCGTGACCGGGCCGAAGCACCACATAAGCCAGTCCAAATCGTGGATGAGCAAATCGAACAGCACGCCGCCCGATTTTGCCGGGTCGGCGAACCAATCCGTGTCCGTGTGTGGAAAACCGCCACCCCGCCGAACGCGAACGGCAGCAGGTGTTCCGACGCGACTCCCTGTCGCTACCATGCGTTTGGCCTGCGCGTATTCGGGGAAAAATCGGACGACTTGCCCGACCGATAATTTGCGGCTGGCGCGCCGAGCGGCCTCGATCATCGCGTCGCAGTCTTCGACCGACAACGCAAGCGGCTTTTCGCAGAACACGTGCTTGCCCGCTTCCAGCGCAATAGTTGCGATTTCGCGGTGCAAATAGGTCGGCACGCACACGCTGAAAACGTCGATGTCGGGCGCGTCTCGCAAAACATCGCTTAAAAATTCAAACGCTTGAACGGCATTGTTTTTTCCGTCGCTTAATGACCGTGCTAATTGCTCGGCTTTGTGCTTTTGCACGTCCGCAATAGCGACGACGGTCGCGCCGGGTACGTTTTGCCAATGCCGCGCGTGGGTTTGTCCCATATTGCCCGCCCCGACAATGCCGACGCAGAGCGGGGCGGGCGCACTATTGGTGGTTTCCATCCTTCGGTTCCTTTGCCAATTCAGTTCGCCGTTCGCGCAGCGACTTCCTGTTTATCGTAAAGCCGCCAAGCTGAAGCGCGATATAGTAAACCGGTTAAGGAACGAACTTGTGATTGAATGGCAGCGGTTTCTGCTTCTCACCCTTGCGGCGGCGGCTGCGGGCGCGATTAACTCGGTGGCGGGCGGCGGGACACTGCTCACGTTTCCCGCACTCACGGCGGCGGGGCAACTTTCTAATGTCGCTAATGCAACGAACACGCTTGCGCTATGGCCCGCGCAGTTATCCGCCCTTTGGGGCTATAAAAGCGAAATCGGCCATCTCAAACGGGCGATACTTCCCCTTGCCATTATCGGGCTTGTTGGCGGAATCGGCGGGGCGAATTTGTTTCTGTACACGCCGTCCGGTATTTTCGACCGCATCGTACCGTTTTTAATTCTGACCGCGACCGTTTTGTTTATCGCGCAGGAGCCGCTTTCCCGCTGGCAAAAAGCGCGGGCGGCAACGGTGGCGGCGAAGGGCGTACGCGATGAACCAAATCTTCCACGTGGAACAAACACCGAAATACCGCTGCGCCTTACATGGGGAACCGGCTTGTTTTTGCTGGGCATCGCCGTGTATGGTGGTTATTTCGGCGCGGGTATCGGTATTCTTACGCTCGCCGCGCTGGGGCTTATCGGCCTAACCGACATCCATCAAATGAACGGCATCAAAGCGATTTTCACGTCGTTCGTCAATGGTGTCGCCGCGTTTCAGTTCGCCCTCAGCGGCATCATTGATTGGAAGTTCGCCGCCGTTATGGCGGTTGGCTCCATTTTCGGCGGATGGGCGGGGGCGGGCATGGCGCGGCGCATCGGACAGAAAAACGTGCGACGCACCGTCATCGCTATCGGCCTAACTCTCACGGTTTGGTATTTGTGGAAATCGTTCATCGCGCCGACCCTTGGCCGCTAAACGCGCTACGCCTGCGACATAAACACCCGTTCTTTTTGATACAAACGCACAAGACAATCGATCTGTGCCGCCCACTGGGCGTTGGTGAGCACGGTAAATGACGAATCGGCATTTATCTTCGCAAGTTCGTTTTCGGGTGATTCGATCTTAGTACGTTCTAAAACGGGCAGAATTTCCTTATGCCATACCTGTTTCAGCGACGTATTCAGTTTCTCGGTCGTTGCGGCTTCGGCGGTCTTTCCACAGGCTCGAAGTACGCTGGCTTCCCGTTTTCCCGCGATGTCGTCCAAATAATGCGCGGTTTTTAGCGCGCTATACGAGGGGTGCGAGGAAAGCATCAAGGCGTCGGCGATTCGGCGGGCACGCTGCGTCCATTGCAAAGCGTTCGCTTCGCGGTTTGTTGCGGGACGAACATCTAAAGGCACGGCCCGCGCGGCGGCGGCGTCGAACTGTCGGGCAAGTTTTGCGATAAGTACGCTGGACGAAAAAGCGTTGTCGCTTGGGCTTTCACCCACGCTGTCACTTTCGCTGATAAGAAGCGGGGCATTCGTCATGCTATCCATCAAACGGCCCGCCGCGTCGGTGTCCCTTTGCGTGCCGGATTGGAGCAAGCGTTCGACTTGCGCAAAGGTGACAAAACGCTCGTCATAGGGCACAAGCGCCTTATTCGATTGCCGTGCCCGCGATTTTTCCACCCCGGACGCCGACAAAACCACGCGCGGCAAAAAAGTAACCACACCCAAAAAAGCAGCGACCAATCCAATCAATAACAAGGGAGAGCGACCCGCCTGCGATGGCGTAGTTGCGGAAGACGACGAAATCATACGAAAACTCCAGTGCCTCAAAAAGGCAATAACTTAACGCGGCGTATGGATAGTTGACCCGGCTTCGCATCGCCCGGTTGCATGTGCCATACTTTGTCTGCAATTTACACAGGTATTGTAAAGCCGCGAGCCGTTGCGAACATCGCGCTTTGGTTGCGATTTCGCATCCCTATTAGGGCGAAGCGAAACCTGCAACTAAAGTTGAGTTCAGCAAACGGTCTTGCTTATAAAGACGGGAGTACGGCCAATTTCCACTAAATTATTTTTTGTGAAAACCACGCCGATTCTGTTGCGCGTCATTCCATCGCTTTGGCGCGGTCGTGGGCGGCGCGAACGGCGGCAATGAGAATGCCCCGAATACCCTCGGTTTCCAAAACGTCGAGGGCGGCAATGGTCGTGCCGCCCGGCGTGGTGACAGCATCTTTGAGAACGGCGGGATGCTCCCCGGTTTCCTGCACCATACGGGCCGCGCCTAAAACGGTTTGGGCGGCAAGGAGGCGGGCCGCACCGCGGGGCAACCCGACGCGCACGCCGCCGTCGATGAGGGCTTCAATGAGCAGATAAAAATAGGCCACGCCCGACCCAGCGACGCCGACGACGGCGTTGATCTGCGCTTCGGGCACTTCTATAACGACGCCCACCGCCTCAAATAAGCGCGACACAAGGGCCGCGTGGGCATCGGTCGCGTTCGCGCCCCGGCAAAACGCGGTCGCGCCCGCGCCAACGAGGGCGGGCGTATTGGGCATAACGCGAATTATGGGAAAGGTGCGTGGAACGCAGGCGGAAAGTGTTTCACATGAAACACCGGCGGCGAGCGAAACGATGAGGCAATCGGGCCGCAGTTTGCGCGCCACACTGCGTAAAACGTCGGCGATTTGGTATGGCTTGACGCCCAAAATCAAAACGTCAACGTCAAAGACGGCCTCGATATTTGGGGCCACCATTGCGCCGGTATCGCGGGCCAACGCGCCTGCGGATTCGGGCGTGCGATTGAAAATCAGGATGGCGTCGGGCCGCAAAACGCCGCTTTTTACCCAGCCGCGCACGAGTGCGCCGCCCATCTTACCGGCTCCGATAACCCCGACCCGTGCGTCCAGCGGCATATGTACCGAACTCGTTTCGACTGCTTCCATACTGCTGTCGTACCCGGTTTCGGCTTGGCGCAAAAAAACGCCGCCTTTGCTCGTGTAAGCAAGGGCGGCGTTTTCGAGAAATGAACCGTTTTACAGGCGGTCGAAGTACGGCTTGGGCTGGGGCGGCTCCGGCCCGTCGGCGTGGATGGCGATGTGCGACGGCGTGAACAAATACGCGCCTTCGGACACTTTTTCCACGTACCCGTCGAGGGCGTATGTGACGCCGTTCAAGAAGTCGATCAAGCGTTCGGCGACTTCAGGCGGGGTTTGCTCTAAGTTGATGATTTGCGGCTCGCCCGCTTTCAAACGGTCGGCGGCTTTTTGCACGTCGAGGAAGGTCGAAACCGGCATGACGGCGATGGATTGATCGCGGCCCATCGCGGGCGCGGTGCGAAACGCATCGCGGCTGCGGACAGGCTGCGCGTTATTGACGCGCGTATACGACGACCCCGCGCTCACGCGCCCGGTATTATCGGGCGAACCACCTTGTCCATACACGCGCGCACCTCCGGCTGCGGCTCCTGCGGTCGCCGTCGCGGTGGCGGGAGCCTCTTCGTATTCTTCGTCATCGATAAAATCGTCGTGGTTTTGACGTTTCAACCGTTCCCAAAAACGGTTGACCGTGCTGCGGAGACCGCCCGTTTCGTGCTCGGCTTCTTCATCGTGGTTGTCGGCGTCGCGCTCGTTGTCGTACATCGTTTGTTGTCCTCGGCGTTTGGCGGCAGAACCTTACCTCTGCCCCCGATTTATTCCAAAATCTAAGTGCCCCGCCGTCCAAACAGCGCGGTTCCAATGCGAATAAGGGTTGCCCCTTCGGCAATCGCGGCCTCAAAATCACCGCTCATGCCCATCGACAGTTCGTGCCGGTTCGCGGGCGGCAATTTGTCCCACAACGCGCGCACCTGTGCGAAATAAGGCCTTGCCGCCTCCGCACCCGAAGCGCTTGCGGGCGCAATCGCCATCAAGCCGTGCACGTCCACGCCCGAAATTTGCGCGATTTCGCTTGCGGCCTCACCCACCGTTTCCGGCGCGAACCCGGCCCGGTGCGTTTCGCTGTCGCCGTTCTCGGCCCCCAGCCGCACTTCCAGCAAAATCTTTTGCGCCGTTTTGCCCTGTTTCGCCGCCCGCCGCCCGATTTCCTGCGCGAGCGCAAGGGAATCCACGCTATGGATCAGATCGTACTGCGCGACCGCGAACTTGGCCTTGTTGCGCTGCAAACTTCCGATAAAATGCCACGTCGGCGTTTGCGCCACGTTCAACGCCTGCACAGCGAAAAACTTGTCTCGGCCCTCTTGTATGTAGTTTTCGCCCAAATCCCGCACACCGGCGGCTATGGCCTCGCCGATTCGTGCGGCCTCCACGGTTTTCGTGACGGCAACTAAACGCACACTTCCTTCGGGTCGCGCCGCCCGGCTTTCGGCACGGGCAACTTTTTCGCGCACAAGGGCGAGGTTGTCGGCGATGGTTTGCGAAATCGCGTCAGGTTCCTTAATCCGGCTGCTTGCTTTCGGCGTTTTACCGCCAATAATGGAGTGCAAACAACCGCGTCTGCGGAATTATACCAAAGGTTACCAATAGTTGTCACGACAAACTATTGTTTCCACAGTAAATAATTTCGACTATTTGGAAAAAACGCGCAGGAAATTAGTTTTGGATGGCTTGCGGCGGCTCTTTTTTCAAGCGGCCCGTTTCGATATAAGCGACCCGCTCGGCGATATTGGTGCAATGATCGCCAATCCGCTCCAAATAATGCGCGACAAAAAGCAAATAGGAGGCCTGCAAAACGGAATTGGGGTCTTGGATCATGACCGCCTGCAAATCGGTTCGCATTCGCGCGTACAGTGCGTCTACGGCATCGTCGGAGGCTATAACACGCTCGACAAGGGCCACATCCCGATGAACAAAGGCTTCGAGGGTGTCATGGAGCATCGCGCAGACCATTTGTCCCATGCGCGGAATATCGACGAGCGGCTTGTACACCATTTCGCGCTCCATGCGCTCGGCGATGCGGGCAATGTCCACGGCATGATCGCCGATACGTTCCACATCGGTGATGACTTTCAGCACGGCGGAAACCAAGCGGGCGTCGGCATCAAGCGGCATTTGACGAGCCATGAGCCGCAGACACAAGGCCTCGATTTCCACGTCCATGCGATCAACGATGTCGTCACGGGGAATAATCGTGCTTGCGAGCGCCATATTTTGCGTGACGAGCGTGATGACGGAATCACGCACCAATTCCTCAACCAGCGTTCCCATCAGGAGCAGTCGCTCCCGTAGTTCCCCCAACTCATGGGCGAACCGCTCCCCGTCTTGAACCATACGTCCCGCTTCCTGTACTTGACGCGCCCGCTTCTGTTGTGGCAATTCGCGCACACGCAAAACGCGGCGTTTATCCGTTTGCTCCCATGTTTCACGGGAAACATTTCTCGCTATGGGATGGACGGAAGGATCAGAAAAAGCGCTCATGGTTATTTTATCACTGCGATGTGAGGCGGAAAGACGTCGAACGAACGAAAAGGTGCAGGATGATACCTTAACCTATCCCAAAACAAAGCACCTTGTGTTAAATCAGCATTAAAAAACAAGGCTAAAAGCATTATTTTTGTCCGCCTATTTTGTCAGCCTATGAAGTGCGGAGCCAAACGCTTTGGTCATCGCCGGTCACGCGGCGCACCGACGTTTGATAGACCGGCTCCAAAACGGGCGGAATGAGTACGTCGCCTGCGGCCCCGCGCGCGACAACACGCCCCCGGTCGAGCAAAAAGAATTGGTCGGCGCAATCGTGCGCTAAGTTCAAATCGTGGAGAACGAGCAGTACAGCGCGCTGCTCCACGCGGGCGGCGTGCTGGACAGCCTGTATCAGCAGGCTTTGATGCCGCAAGTCCAGATGCGCGGTCGGTTCGTCTAAAAGTACGAACGGCGTATTTTGCGCCCACGCCCGCGCAAGGGCGGCCCGCTGCCGTTCGCCGCCCGACAAGTTGGTCAAACTGCGCCCGGCAAAATCAAGCAAGTCAAATAGGCGCAAGGCGTTTTCGATGCGGGCATCGGCGGGCGGCGCACCGCTCGGTTCGGCGGCGTTCGCGCCAAGCGCAATAAGTTCCTCGACCGTAAAGGCGAACGGCGCGGGATTGTCCTGCGGCACGAACGCGACGCTCCGGGCAAGGGTTCGCGCGGACATTTTGTACACGCTTTCGCCGCTCACGGTTACGTGCCCCCCAAACGGTTTAAGCGCGCCACCCAAAACGCGCAGCAAGGTAGACTTTCCCGATCCGTTCGGCCCAATCAGCGCGGCAACCTCGCCGCGCCGCACAAACACGCTTACCTCGTGCAAAATGGGCTGACGGGCCGCGTAGCCCGCGCTAACGGCATCAGAGGATAGGGTATCGGCAGCGAGCAAATGGGTCGGCATGGGTTTGTTTGGCGGCGGCTTCTATGTTTCACATGAAACATCGAAACACACGCAAAGGATTGTTGCACGGGCGCGAACAATGTTAGCGTACCATGCGGGTTTGTTCCTTCAATATCCACGGCGGCAAAAGCGAGGCGCGGGTTCCATCGCTCGGGCAAATTACGCAAACGTTGCGCGATGCGGACTGCGACGTGATTTTGGTGCAGGAAGTGGATCGCTTTTTGCTGCGGTCGGGCGTCGTGCATCAGGCCCGCGTTTTGGCCCGCGACTTGGACGGCTATTCCTATCGATTTTACGGGCGGCTCCGCTTCGGGCCGCTCGCGTTCGGCAACGCCATTTTGTCGCGTGTTCCGATTACCAAAACGCTGCACGCTTCGCTTGGCTCGCCCGGCGGGGAACCGCGCGGGGCGATTGGCGTTCGCTTGGAAAACCAGATGACCGTGTGGAACACGCACTTGGGCTTGCGCGACGATTGGCGACAGGAACAACTCGCACATCTTGCGGGCGCGATTGCGTCGGCATCCGCGCTCGGTGAACCCGTCCTTCTCGGCGGCGATTTCAACGCCCGATTGGACGCGCCCGAAATCCAAACGTTTCTCGCGCAAGCCAATTTGTCCGTTTTAAGCGACGACGCGCCCACGTTTCCCAATTCCTTGCCCGCCCATCGCATCGACTTTTTCTTCGGGCGGAACGTGCAAATAAAACGAGCCGAAACCCGCGAAGGTTCCGGCTCGGATCACCGCTTGATTTTGCTGGAAACGCTCTAAAAAGCTGCCTGCTTTTTCTGCGGGCGCAACACAACCGCCCACAGCATGAAGAACGCGCCCACCAGCCACAGAACCGCCCAAACCGGCGCGGGAATCAGCGTCATGCGCGCCATGTTTTGCGCGTCGGTCATGCCGCCGCCCGGTGTTACCGATAGGGCGAACAGCGTTTGCAAATCGAACAAGGCGTTCAAAATACACTGCGCGCCGATAAAGGCAACGACCCAGTTCGCATATTTGGGCGCGAGACGCAGCCCGGCGGCAAACAAACCGACGGTCAAAACCACTCCCCAAAACAAGCCGAATAGGTTTAACTGAAACGACGCCAAGCCGCCCAGAATGCCCAGCGTTGCTAAACCGACGCACACGCCGGTCGCAAGGAGCAAAGGCCGCCCGGATACGCCGCGCCGCAGCAAACCGACCAGAAGCGCACCGAACAGTGTTGAGCCCAAATAGCCCGCCGACGAAATAAACGGATTGAACCCGCCCCATGTGAGCGTGGTTCCCGATCCGTCCGGCTGGATAGCGATGGCCTGTACGTGCCCGCCCGTGGCAAGGGCCATCAGCGCGTGGCTGCCTTCGTGGATGAAGGTCACGAGGAGGCGCAACGGGTACACGATATACCGGGCATAGGGCACGAACTGCAGCGCGATAACAGCCGCGCAGGCGATTAGTAGGGTACGCACGGCCTCGGCGCGTCCTGCGGGCGTCGGGGCGGCGAATAAATTGGTGGTGTCTGGGCGAAACGATTGCATCGGGCGTTCTCCAAGCGGGCGGCGCATGAAACGGAACTATACTTGTTATACCGTTTGACACGCCGTTTGGGTTTCCGGTTGCGGCATCAGGCGGTTTGTTGTTCTTTTTTCGTTTTTTTGCTATAGTCAGAATCAGTTTACCCAATCAAAATTTCTATGAATAATGGATAAAGGGAGTATGGTAATTTTCAAAGCGAAAAGGACGGTCAAACGATTTTTCCACCCTGCGGCGGTATCCGCCGTCGCGGGTTCGGCGGCACTTCTTCTTTCCGGGTGCGGCAGCGGCGGCGATTCGAGCGGCGGCAGCGATGGGCGAAGTTCCACGCTCACCCGGGCTTATTTTCCGCTGCAAGCCAGCGATAGCCACGTTTTTTTGGCAAAGGCCAGCGATTCCGATACCGAAACGGCCACTATTCAGGAATCGGTAAGTGGGCCGACGGAATCAATAAACGGCATCGATGAAAAAGTTTTTCAGGTTGCGACGACCCCATTCGGCAGCGAGACCGCTTTTTTCTACACGTTTCAAAATCTGACGGATAAAGGTTTAATCAACTACGGGGCGGATTCGTTTCAAGCCTTCGACCTTTACGGCAATCTTTTGCGGCACGTCGAAACCGGGCCGCGCTTATCGGCTCCCTTTGTTTATTTCGCGCCGCCTTTGAAAACCAAGAAAACCGGCACGCGCGCGCAGCAGCTTTTGGAATCCATTCGCTATGATCCGGTCGTCGTGTTGCCGTTCGGCCTTGAGCGCGGACGCAGCACGACCATTCAGCGGCTCGACTTCAAGCAAGTCTATTCTTCCGATACGCCAAGCACTTATGACCCGCAGAGCTACCGTTTCATCAATGAGGGGCGCGAAACCGTGCGGGTTCCGATGGGAACGTTCGACTGCGTCAAAATTAAGCAGGAGTTGGGAACGCTCGATCTCAAGGAAGTCTACCAAGTCAGACGGTTTTGGTACGCCGAAGATATTGGATTGATTCAATACAAAGAAGAGTATCCCGACGAAACCCCGTCCAGCGGGTTGTCGTACCAAGCCGTTTCCGCGTTCGTGGGCGGCAAGCAGTATCCGTAAGTTCGTTTTGCCGTGACAAACGATTCCTCTGAAGTTCGACTTGCCCTTCCCGCCATGCGGACGCGCTGGGAATTGGTTCTGCCCGTGGACGCTCAGGCAAACCCCGCCGATTTGCGGGCCGCCGGTGAAGAAGCCCTTGCCGAAGTGACGAGGGCGGAGCAAATGCTGTCCGCGTTCCGGCCCGATTCGGATTTGTTCCGCTTGAACCGGGAAGCGCAAAGCGGCGCGACCGTGCGCGTTCCGTATCCGCTGTTTGTTTTTCTTCAGCGGGCGCAAACACTGTGCGAGCAAACGGGCGGCGCGTTCGATCCCGCCGTCGGCCCGCTCATCGACGTTTGGGAAGTGGCGGGGCAAAACGGGCGTGTCCCGACGCAAACCGAAATCGCGCAGGCGCAAGCCTTGACGAATCTCGCCCGAAATGTCGTTTTGGATGCCGACACGCAAACCGTGACCTATGTGCGGCCCGGCGTCCAGCTCAACATGGGCGCGATTGGCAAAGGCTGGGCCGCCGATAAAGCCATCGAAAGTTTGCGCGAAAACGGTATACGCTCCGCTCTCCTACACGGCGGAACCTCGACGGTCTACGGATTGGGCGAGCCGCCCGCAAGCCGCGAAAACGGCTGGGGGGTCGCCGTGGAAAATCCGCTTTTGGCAATACAGGGCGATTCTGCCCCAATAGGCGTCACGTTTCTGCAAGACGCGGCGCTGGGCGTATCGGCGGTGCATGGCAAAACGTATTTCGCCGACGCCGACGGGCGAGCGTTCGGGCACGTCCTCGACGCCCGCACCGGCTGGCCCGTCCACAACGCCCTGCTCGCCGCCGTGCGCACAGCATCCAGCACGGACGCGGACGCTTTATCTACCGCCCTTCTCGTTTGCGGCGCGGCGGGTTTACCCAAACTGCGCGCCGCCTTTCCCAATGCCCGCTTTTGTGTCGCCGAAACGGAAACAGCAAACGCCGATGGCTTGCGTTTAACCGCCGATGCCGATTTTTTCACGTGAAACAAGCGTTACTGCTCGGCACAAGCAACGTTTACCAAACTGCTTAATATGGGTAGCCGAAAACGAAAGCAGTTCCAACTTATGAAAACACGCAGACTTTCCGCCGCCCTCCTTGTGACCGCAGCCCTCGCGCTATGCGTTTACGCCGCACCCGCCACCGCGCAGGAACAAAAGTACAAAGGCGCGAGCAGCGGTTTAGGCGACCCCACGCTGATTACGGTCAGCGGGCAGATCCTTTTCCGCATTCGCGCGGGCGCGGGCGGCTACACGGCGACGCAACGGGCCGAAGCCGTGCAGGATCGCCTCGTGCCCATTTTGTCGCTCGAACGCTTGACGTCAAGCGACATCACGGTCAAGCAGGCGCGTCCCAATCAGGACGCCAGTATCTATGTCCGCGATAAATTGCTCGTCACGGTAGACCGAACGCTTGCGCAGGCAAACGGCGACAAAGACCCCGGCGCGCTCGCCCGAACATGGGCGGATCGCGTCCGCACCATTTTGCCGTCGGTAAGCGTCAAGCCCAACCAAAACGGTTTATAAAAGGCCCCCTGCCCCCATTGATGAGGGCAGGGGGGCCTAAATCTTCAATTGCAGGATTTGTCATGCGCCGCGCGGCAATAATAGCAACATGAACAATGCAGCGCAAAACCTACGCACCGAAGCATGGCTGCTCACGGGTTCGACGGTTGGAAAAATGGAACTCGAAATCCCGGGCTGGCTACAGCTATCGAACGGGCGGCTTCGCTTCACCGTGGACACCGATTTAAGCGAAACCCTCGCCGATGTAACGCACGGCGACTGCTTGTTGAATGTTGCTCTAAGCGAAATCGAAAACATTACGTTTCCGTGGTACTACACCGGGCGCGGTTTCAAATTCCAAAGCGGCGGCACGAACTATCGCATCAACTTGGCGGGGCCGAACGCTTCGCACTGGGGCCAAGCCGCCCGCGACGGGGCAATGTGGAAAGCCGCGCTCAACGGTTAGCGGACTGCGCCTTTAACTAAACGCGATTTCAAAGCGGTCGCCCAACTGCCGGATCAGCGACAAACCGGCGGCCTCATACGTGCGCCGGGCCGCGACATTCATAAAGTCGCAGTTAATCAGCACATACGACGGCGTTTCGGCTTGCGCCATATTTTTGACGTGTTCGAGCAACGCCCGACCGATACCGTGCCGACGCTTGTCCGGCGACACAATTAACTCGTCCACGTGAAACCGTCGCCGCTGGGTTCCCGCCGCAAGCCGTATCCGGTCGCTGACCACGACAACCGCAATTCCCGCCACCGTTTGCGTCTCGTTTTCCACAGCCGCAAGGGCGCGGTGCGTTTGCGCCCCGCACACGGTTTTCCACAGTTCGCGGTCAAGCACAAAGCCCTCGCCCATATTCGCCTCGAAAAGCCGCGCAGCGGCCTCATAATCGTTCTCGGTCGCGGGCCGTATGGAAATATCGGGCGCGGTTTGCGCAGGGTCGGCGGTGGTTTCGGTCGGGGTGCTTAAAACAGAGGGCATCGTTGGGTTTCCTGTGCCAAATTTTACCACGTCAAAGTGTCTGGCGCGGCGTAAAATAGTGCGTCAAGTTTTGAAAGTGTGCCGGGAAATCGGAGATGCCATCGCTTCATTTCGTGCCAAACCGTGGCGTGAGGCGCGTTTTGTATAGCTGCCTTACAATGGTCGCGCTCGTCTTGTGCTGCCGCTCCATCATTTTTGAGTGCAACGTAACGGTGCAGTGTGTTTGCGTACAAAACAAAGGCGGTGTGACGGCCTCTAAGCAACTCGTCCCGGGCGTTCAGACCAAGCGTATCCCGGGTGTACACAGCGCGTTCCTTTTCGCGGTCGCTCAACCAAGAAGCGGGAGCAAAAGCGGGTTTGGCAGAAGTCAAATCCAACACCAAAAAATGCAGCGGGTTTTCGTGGCGCGGATTGATGAGAAGGGATTCACCATTTGCGGGCGGCACGATAGGCGCACCGTAAGTTCGCTTCACATCTATCCACGCCGCGCCGGTTGTCCCTGCAAAAACCGCATAATTGTTACGCTTTTCTACATTGCACTTGCCGCAGGCAAAAAGATAGTTCGCCCACGCGAAAACCAGTTCGGGATAAAGGTCTTTGGGTTGTATGTGTTCTATCTCGTCGGCGCACGAGTCTTCGCAGTAAGCGCAGCGTACAGTACCGGGAGCCATACTCGCCAAAACTTCACGCACTTCGCTAAACGTTTTATTAGTCCCGACGTTTCGCAGAGGCCAAACTTTTTTGGCTTCCACGACCTGCTCGGCATAGGTTGGCAGGGCGTTCACCTCATTCTGCCAGCGGTTCAGCCATGATGCGGCCCTGCTGGACACGTTTTTTGGCGGAAGGTAAATCACACAGGCAAGCCTTCGTCAGGTAATGCGGCGGCAGTTGTCGGCAGCATAGCCCGTAGCGTTTCCTGTTCTTTGCTTTCTTCCGGCGTCAGGCCGCTGACAATTTCCTTGACGTTGAGTTCGCTCAATCGGTCGAGTTTTTCCTGCGAGGCTTCCGAGCGCGTGATGCCCGCGCCGAAGGCTTCCGTGCTGTAGGCGTCCAGAATGTCGCCGTACACCAAGCGGTCGCGCTCGGTTCCTTCGAGCATTCGGCCCGTTTCGTCGGTTCCCGGCGTGGGCAGTTTGTAGATCGTGCCTTTTTCCGCCGCCTGACAAATGAGCGGGCTGTGCGTCGTGACAATCCACTGCATTTTGGGAAAGTGCTTGCGAAGCCAAAACCCGATGCGCTTTTGCCACGTCGGGTGCAGATGCGCGTCCACTTCGTCAATCAGCACGACGCCGGGCGGCGCGACCGTGATGGCCCCGTTTTCGCCCGTCTCGAAAATATCCGGCCCGTGCGTGAGCGAAAGGAGGCGCAGCAGTTCAAAGGTCAAACTGAGAACGGAGCGGTAGCCGTCGCTCAATTCCTCGGCGGCGACGCTTGCGCCGTTGCCATTCACAAAATGCACGCCCGACGAGTTGACTCTTTCCATTCGCGTATTGTAGGGTAGGAGGTCGGGTTGATTGACAAACGCTTTAATGTTGTCAATCAATTTACGAGAAACACCGTCGCCTTCAAGAGCCTTGAATTGCACTTGTTGAAGCCACTTTAGCGTGTTGAAAAGGGCAAACTGTTCGCTGAATGTTGTGCGATGGCGGCGTAAAACAGGGTTACTTTCAAATAAATCGCTGTCTTCAACGTCACCTGTGAATCTGCGAAAGGGGCCGAAAGAAGCAAAAAAATCTTTCGGAACCGCGTATACAAGTTTTTCACCACCTGATTTTTCGTATTCCTCTCGCAGTATGAATGAGGTGTTGCCAGCCGTTATAAAATCTGAACCTTCCGGTTCTTTGGCGAAAACAATAGCTAATGTACCTTCTGGAGCAGTCCATAAATGCGAATCATTGTTGAGCAATATTTTGCATTCCGCGTATGAATGTGCCTTGTACAAATTACCATCAGCGACAATATCTACTTTATATTTGCTTTCACCACTGATTTCAGTGGGGCGGTTATTCAGCCAGTATAAATAGTAGTGGCCTAATTTGACGGATTCTTCTGTTCCAACGCAACATAAAACAGAGGCACGAACGAACGTACTTTTTCCCGCGCCGTTGTCGCCTAAAATAACGTGCCAGCCCGCCGCGTTTTCCGGTTCAATTTCCCACACGAGATGCGAAATGGCGCGGATATTTTGGATTTCAACGCGGGTCAGGTACATGGGGTTAGTTTACCGCGTGGCGATGGGGAAAGGCCCCCCTGCCCCCCAATAAGGGGGGGTTCTGAATAGAATTGCCGACACCGTGAATTTGTGCGGATGTCGGAAACGGTGTTATCAGACCCCCCCATTATTGGGGGGCAGGGGGGCCTCTTTGGGTCTACCCCTCCGCGCTTTCGTACTTGTCTTTCAGCCCGGCGACCACGGTGGGGTCGGCGAGCGTGGACGTGTCGCCCAGCGCGCGGCCTTCGGCGATGTCGCGGAGCAGGCGGCGCATGATTTTTCCCGACCGGGTTTTGGGCAGTTCGGCGGAAAATAAAATGTCGTCGGGGCGACAAATCGCGCCCAGTTTTTGCGCGACAAAGGCTTTCAGTTCGCCCGCAAGCTCCGACGTTTGGTGCGTGCCTTCCTTGACCGTCACGAACGCGGCAATCGCTTGGCCTTTGACATCGTGCGTCCGCCCGATAACGGCGGCTTCGGCGACGGCGGGATGCTCGACAAGGGCGGATTCCACTTCCATCGTCGAGATGTTGTGCCCGGCGACCAGCATAATGTCGTCCACGCGGCCCAAAAGCCAGAAGTACCCTTGCTCGTCGCGCCTTGCGCCGTCGCCCGCGAAATAGTAGTTTTTGTCGCCGAACTTGCTCCAATAGGTTTTCTGGTAGCGGTCGTCGTCGTTCCACAGCGTGCGGAGCATCGAAGGCCACGGCGATTTGATGACCAAAAAGCCCCCCCCGCCCGGCGGAACGCTGTTTCCAGCCTCGTCCACCACGTCGGCGTCGATTCCGGGGAATGGGCGCGTCGCCGATCCCGGCTTAGTTTCGACAATGCCCGGGAGCGGCGTAATCATGTGCGCGCCGGTTTCGGTTTGCCACCATGTATCGACAATCGGGCAGTTGCCCCGGCCCACGTTTTGGTGATACCAAATCCACGCTTCGGGGTTAATCGGTTCGCCAACCGAACCCAAAAGACGCAAACTCGATAAATCGTAGGCGGCGATACTGGCAACATCGCAGCGCATAAACGAGCGAATCGCCGTGGGGGCCGTGTAAAAAACGGTCACGCCGTATTTTTGTATGATTTCCCAAAACCTATCGCGGTGCGGGAAATCGGGCGCGCCCTCATACATGAACACGGTCGCACCGGCGGCAAGCGGGCCGTACACGACATAACTATGCCCGGTCACCCAGCCGACATCGGCGGTACACCAGTACACGTCGGAATCTTTGAGGTCGAACGTCCATTTGCAGGTGGCGAGGGCTTGCGTTAGATAGCCCGCCGTCGTGTGGTAAATACCTTTGGGCTTGCCGGTCGAGCCGGACGTGTACAACACGAACAGCCCGTCTTCGGAATCCATCGCTTCCGGTTCGACCAAACGCGGGGCGGCTTCGACCAAACGATGCCACCAATGGTCGCGCCCGGAAACCATCGGAACGGTTTTGGCGTCCGACGTGCGATTCAAAACCACGACGGCTTCAACGCTCGAACACGCGCCGTTTGCCAAAGCGTCGTCGGTCGCTTTTTTGAGCGGGACGACTTTTCCTTTGCGCCATCCGCCATCGGCGGTAACCACGACTTTGGACTGCGAATCGTTGATACGCTCGCGCAAACTATCGGACGAAAACCCGCCGAAAACGACGGTATGGATGGCCCCAATCCGCGCGCAGGCGAGCATGGCAATCGCGGCTTCGGGGATCATCGGCAGATAAATGGTCACGCGGTCGCCCTTAGCGACGCCCAGATTTTGCAAAACGCCCGCGAACCGGTTGGTTTCCCGCCACAAATCGTAATACGTTAAAACGCGCGTGTCGCCCGGCTCGCCCTCAAAAATAATCGCGGCCTTGTTGCGCTTGTCGCCCTTGATGTGCCGGTCAAGGCAGTTGACGGAAGCGTTCAACGTTCCGCCCGTGAACCATTTGGCGTGCGGGGGATTCCACTCGCACACGGTTTGGTAGGGCGTCGTCCACTCTAATTGATCCGCCCATCCCGCCCAAAACGCCTGCGG
Organism: uncultured Armatimonadaceae bacterium; assembly: GCA_964241985.1. GTDB lineage: Bacteria > Armatimonadota > Armatimonadia > Armatimonadales > Armatimonadaceae > CAXTBP01. The sequence goes on from CAXTBP010000001.1 coordinate 59,582, forward strand.
GTCGCTTGCGGCCTTCTCGTAAACGCCCGCATCGCTCACATTGGCGGCTTCCACAAACGCGGGCGGCGGCGCAAACGTTCGGTCTTCCACAAGTCGTGCTTCAATCCCCGCATTGGGAGCCGCCGAGTCAGTTATCGGCAAGGGTTTCGTCGCTGTATCCATGCGTTTAGTATAGGCGGGCGTTTCGGGCAGCGTCAAGATAAACGCAATTTCACCGCAAAAACCGCTTTATTTTTTTCGCGCCTGCCCTTGACAAGCCGCGCGCCGACGTGCTACCATCTTGTCGTGTGATCTCCTTTTCTCTCCACATCTGTGGAAGCGACCGTTCTCTAATGGACGGTCGCTTTTTTCGTGTCAGGTTGAAAACCGCGCAAACGAAAACGCGCTCAGGTCAATAGCGGTTTTCCCCGTCGTCGCCCACTGCGCCAGCGCCTCGCCAATCGCCGCCGAATGCTTGAACCCGTGGCCGGAACACGGCGACGCAAGCAGTACGTTTTCAAACTCCGGGTGCGCGTCAATTACGAAATTAGAGTCCGTCGTCACCGTGTACAAACACGAGACGGCCTTGACGCACTTTCGCTCGACGCCCGCAAGGCGCGGCCCGATAAACTCGTCGTACATCGCGTTTATTTCCTGCTCGCTCACATCGCGGACGACGTACAGCGGGTCGCTTGTGGCGTGAAGGTACTGCTCGGTCGCCACTTTCAGTCCGCCGTCTTTGCCGTCAATCGCGGGAAAGCCGTAAATGCCGTCGCCGTGCGCACCAAAATCCCAAATGAAAATCGGAAACCGCTCGGGCACAAACGCCGCGTACTGTTCGGCGACATCGAACCAGTACAAAACCTGCCGGTACACGCGGAACCGCTCTTTGTGCGCAACCGGCACAAAATCCGACGCCCACGGCCCCGCTGTCACGATCAGTTTTTCCGCGTGATACGTTTCCCTGTCGGTCGTCACCGTAACGCCACCCGGCGTGTTTTGTGCAAAACCAAGCACGGTTTCGTTGGTTTGAACGCGCGCCCCGTTTCGCCGCGCCAAAGCAAGTTGGGTTTCCACGCAGCGTTCAGGGCGCAAAAAACCGGCCTTTTCTTCCCAATAGCCCGCTTCGCCGCCGCGCAGTTTGAACTGCGGAAACCGCGCCCGTATTTCATCGACCGTTAGCGTTTCGTGCGCGATGTTAAACTGCCGCGCCGAATGGAGCGTGTTTTCCATAAAGTCCGCGTTGCCATGCACAGACGAATTCGCACCGGGGTTCGTGAGAATTAGGCCGCCCGTAATCGTGAGCAAATCGTCCGCTTGGGTCTCGTGCGCGATTTCGTCCCACAGTTCATAAGAGCGAAGCGCGAGCGGCGTATAGGCCGCGCCCTCGCCGATGGCCTGCCGCGTGATGCGTGTGTCGCCGTGCGTGGAGCCGTAAACGTGCGGCGGCGCGAACCGGTCGATGCCCAGCGCTCGGACGCCGCGCTTGCTGAGTTGGTACAAAGCCGCGCTGCCCATCGCGCCCAAACCGACCACGATTACGTCAAACCATGCAAGCGATTTCGCGGAAGCCATACGAAATTATACGACGCTAAGGACTGCTGCGCGTCTGGAATTAGGGAACAATCGCGCCGATGGATTGTATTTGAGTCATTGTTGGTATATTAGGTACACTTAATTGAACAGGTTAGCGCGGCTCCGTTCGTGCGCCTCCTTTGCTTCGCACTTGCGGGCGCGGAGGTTATGTTCAAGTTTCAATTTTTGAAGGAACTTTGTTATGTTTTTTAGCCGCACCCCAGCCGCGCGCAAAGCATTTACGTTAATTGAGTTGCTCGTCGTAATAGCCATCATAGCCATTCTTGCCGCGATCTTGTTCCCCGTGTTCGCACAAGCCCGCGACAAGGCCCGACAAACCGCGTGCCTCAATAACGAAAAGCAAATCGGCTTGGGTATTTTGCAGTACATTCAAGACTACGACGAATCTTTTCCGATTTCATGCGTCACTATCCCCGTTCCGCCTCCTGCGGGCGCGATTGTCGGCTGGGTGGACGCCACGCAGCCGTACATCAAGAGCTACGCCGTGTTCCAATGCCCCAGCGAACCGGCTGACCGGGTAACGGATCCGACCTTAGGCGGTTTCACGGACTATTACATCAACAAGAACGCCAGCGACGGCTTCCAAACCGTGCCGGAATCCAAATTTCCCACGTATTCCATTTTAGTGGGCGAAGGCGGCGCATTCAAAGGCTCCCCGACAAATCCGCTCGCAAACTCCACCGCCCGATTCCGCAGCAACGGTTGTCAGGGTGCGGGCGATCCCGTAACCGGCGCGGGACGTGGGGCCGACGGCACGGCCAATGACATTCAACGACCGGTTTGCGGCGGGCCGGGTCTTGTTGGCAATTTGGGTGGCGGCGGCCTTCGGCACGCAGGCGGCTGTAACTTCATCTTTTTGGACGGGCACGTCAAATGGCTTAAAAACTCCGGCGATCAAACCAGCCCCCAAATTTATAATGGCATGACGACGTTCGCCGTTTCCGGCACGAACCCGACTTTTCATATCCGCGACTAAGCGCAGGCCGCGCGGTACAGTAGATTCATGGCACAGGAACCAAATACCGGGGCGACGCGGACACGGCGCGATTTCGTGAAATCGGCGGCAGCCGTCGCCCTGACGACGGGCCTTTTTGGCGCGACCGGCTGCGCCCGCGCGGCGGAAACCACGGCGGCAATGACGACCGAAGCGACAACCAACACGGAAACCGAACAAGCGCGCGCGGTAAGCGGTAGCCGCCCCAACGTTTTGCTGATTTTAGCCGACGATTTGGGTTGGTCGGACATCGGCTGCTATGGCGGCGAAATCGCCACGCCGACGATTGACGCCCTCGCCCAAGACGGCTTGCGCTTCACGCAGTTTTACAACTCGGCCAGATGTTGCCCGTCGCGGGCCGCACTCTTGACCGGTTTGAACCCGCATCAAGCGGGCTTTCCGCTGATGTCAGGAACCCTTGTGGAAAACTGCGCCACCTTGCCCGAAGTCTTGAAATCGGCGGGGTACGCCACGTATATGGTCGGCAAATGGCATTTGGGAAACCAAAAAGGCCCAACCGTGCGCGGCTTTGACGAGTTCTACGGAATGCTCGGCGGCTTTAACTCCTACTGGCAGGAAGACCCGTACTACACGCGCCTGCCCGAGGGTCGCCCGAAGCGCGACTACAAACCCGGCGAATTTTACTCGACCAACGTGTTCGGCGACTACGCCATAGATTTCATCAAGAGCGGCGAAGCGGCCAAAAAACCGTGGTTTATGTATCTGTCGTTCAACGCCCCGCACTTCCCGCTTCACGCCCCCGAAGCCACGATTGCAAAATACGAGGCCTTGTACCGCGAAAAAGGCTGGGACGCCATCAGCGACGAGCGCTTGGCGCGACAGAAAAAACTGGGTATCATCCCCAAAGACTTGGCGCGTGCACCGCGCGGAGTTACGCCGGAAAACTTTATCAACAAGCAAACCGGCTGGGCCGACAAAGAAATCCCCGCGTGGAATACACTTGATCCCGAACGGCAGGCCGATTTGGCCCGCCGTATGGCCGTCTACGCCGCCTGCGTGGATTTGATGGATCACAATATAGGGCGCGTGGTTTCGCATCTAAAACAAACCGGGCAATGGGACAACACGCTCGTTTTCTTTTTGAGCGACAACGGGGCCTGCGCCGAATGGGATCCTTACGGCTTCGATAAATTGGACTCCACGCTCAATATCGTCCATAAAGGCGACGACTTAAAACAAGTCGGCGCGCCTGAAAGCTACATCTCCTACGGCAGCGGCTGGGCCAAAGCCTGCGATACCCCGTGGCGGTTGTTCAAGCATTACACGCAGGAAGGCGGGATTCGCACCCCGCTCATCGTCCACTGGCCCAAAGGCCTCAAAACAAAAGGCGGCGCGCTCACCAATCAGCCCGGCTTTTTGTACGACTTCATGCCCACGCTCGTGGAGTTGTGCGGGGCGCAATACTCGAAAGAGCACAACAATACGCCCGTTCAGCCGATGGAAGGCGTCAGCATCGCGCCGACCTTTGCTCCGGGCGGCAAACTCAAGCCGCGCTTAATCTGCGTCGAGCACGAGGGTAATCGTATGGCCCGCGACACCAACTGGAAACTGGTCGCCATCCATGACCGTCCGTGGGAGCTGTACGACCTTTCCAAAGACCCGGTCGAATTGCACGATTTGGCAACAAGCCAGCCCACCCGCGTCAAAGAAATGGCGGCAAAATGGGACGCATGGGCGCTCCGCTGCAACGTTGTCCGCCCAAACAACAAACCCGGCGAACAATCCGCGCGCACCCCGCAAATAGCCAATTGCTCGTTCACCGTCCGCTGCGACGTGACGCTTACATCAGCTAACGTAAGCGGCGTCGTTGTGGCGCAGGGCGGCGCGCAGCGCGGCTATGCCCTGTATCTCAAAGCGGGCAAACCCGCCTTCGGCGTCCGCGAAAACAACAAATTGACCGAAATTGTCTCGGCCTCGGCTGCGCCCACCGACAAATTCGCCCTCGAAGCGCGGCTCGCAAAAGACGGAACGATGACGCTGCTCGTCAACAACAAATCGGTGGCGACGGGCAAAGCCCCCGGTTTAATCCAAATCCAGCCGCAGGACGGCCTCAGCATCGGCGAAGACACCCAATCCGCCGTCGGCGACTACGCCCCGCCGCACCCGCTCGCGGGCAAAGTCGAAAACGTGCGTGTCACGCCCCAAGAAACGAGCACGTCGGAGGATTAGAAAGAAAGAGGCCCCCCTGCCCCCCAATAAGGGGGGGGTCTGAGTAGCCTGCCGAATCCGCGAATTTGCGCGGTTATTGGGAATGGTCTTTTCAGAACCCCCCCTTATTGGGGGGTAGGGGGGCCTTCTGCCCCTTACCGCACCAGCTTCAAAACCTCTCGAAACGCGGGCGTTCCGGCCTCTTGCAGCCATTCGTACACCACGGCTTCGGCGGCGCACGGCAAAATGCCGCTATCGCGGATGCGCTCCATACCCAATTTGTGCTTTTCGATGGTGCGCGATGACACGGCGTCGGCAGGCACGTGAACCTGATAGCCCGCGTGCAGCAAGTCGTGCGCGGTTTGCGACACGCAAATATGGGTTTCCATGCCACACACGACGATTTGTTTTTTGTCCGTTGCCGTTAGTGCCTCTACAAACCCGGGGGATTGCGCGCACGAAAAGCACAGTTTATCGAGGGGTAAAACATCGGACTCGTTTCCCAATGCGTCGGCGATGGCGGGCGCGACCGGGCCGAGGCGCGGCGCGTTTTGGGTTGTCGCCAAAATGGGCACGTCCATTATGCGGGCGGCGCGGATCAAAAGGGTTACGTTGTTTACGAGCGCGTCGCGGCCCGCGATGACGCCAAGCAAACTGTCCTGCATATCGACGACAACAAGCAGTGATTGGGCCGGATCGAGCAAATGGTGATGGCGCGGCAAAATATGAGCGGAGTTCATAAAGTCCTATGGTATGGGCCTTTTGGCCTATGAAGCGCAGTAAAGCGCCGGGTATGATAGGGTGTAGGGGCCGTGCGCGTGACGCACACCCCCGACTATTTTAGCGTCTTTTACCGAGCGCGCAGAACATATATTATGCCTGACGAACCACTTCAAGAATCGACCGAACCGAACGCCATGTCGGCTGCACAGGAAGCCCGCGTCATTGATTTTGTCATGACGAACGGGCGCAAAGGCGAGCCGAACGATCCGCCGCCCGCCCCGCGCCGGGGCAGCACGACCGCGCAAATCGAGGAAATTTTCTACGAGAATTTTCTGCGCTACTTCAAAAACGCCGAAGAAAAACGCCGCTGGCATATCGAAAAAGATATTCCGTGGGACAAGGCAAGTGGAGATTCTTCGGAACTTACGGCCCAGATCGTCGAATCGTTTTCCGCCGTCGAAATGTATCTGCCGGACTACACCCACAAAATTATGGCCCTTGTTCGCCGGTCGCGGGGCCGGGCGTATTTTCAGGCCAACTGGGGTTTTGAGGAATCCAAGCACAGCATGGTGCTGGAAGAATGGCTTTTGCGGTCGGGCAAGCGCACCTATGAGCAAGTCCGCGAGTTCGAGGCGCAACTTTTGGGCGAAGAGTGGGATTTGCCGTTCGACACGCCGCGCCAAATGATTATTTATACGATGGTGCAGGAATCGGCGACCGCGCTGAACTACATCAATTTGCGCCGCCGAGCCGAAGACGAAGGCGACCAAGCCCTGTCGCGGACACTGCGCTGGGTGAGCGCCGACGAGTCCGCGCACTATAACTTTTTCCGAAAATCGGTCAAAGCGTACTTGCTTTTGGAGCCGGAAGAAACGGTCGCCGACATCAAGTTCGTGTTCGATAACTTCGCCATGCCCGCCCACGCCCTCATTCCCGAATGGGAAACGCGCGGCGCGATGATCGAGGCCGCCGGTATCTACGGCCCGAAAATGTATTTGGCGAAGATTCGCCGCCCGATTTTGGAAGATTTGGAAATCGGACGGCAACTGCTCAAAAACGCGGGCCTGACGGATGTGGAAGCGGATCTGTCCGCCGACAAAGCCGACGAAAAAGCCGACCGCGAAAAAGGCATCGCCCTTGCCCGCCGTTTCTCGCTTCCGCTGGGCGAAGGCAAACTTGCGCCCCCGCACCGCACGCGCCTTTTGACGCTCGCCTAAAACAACCATGCGCCTTTTAGCCGTCGGGGATTTGCACGGAAACAGCGACCTCTTGTTCCGCTTGCTGGAGCAGGAAAAACCCGACGGCGTTTTGGGAGTCGGTGACTGGGGCGACGTGGGACAAATCGTCCCCGCTGTGTGGGACGATTTGCTCGACCGCGTTCCCGTCGCCACCGTTTTCGGCAACCACGACGACATCCCGTTTTTGTCGTCTCTGCAAAACCGCGACGGCTCGCCCGTTCTTTTGCAGCAAGGCGAAACGCGCCCGTTTTGTGGCCTGCAAACGGCGGGAATTTCCACGGACGCTCCGCCGCAATCGCCAGTTGCGGCAAAATTTCGCGGGTTTTGTATCGCCGCCGTGTCGGGCATTTGGGCGAAAAGCCACAAAAAAGACTACTGGGTCACGGACGAGGACGTCGCCGGTTGGGCCGACCAAATCCAGTCGGCTTCGCCTAAAGTGGACATTTTGCTCACGCATGGCTGCCCGATTGGTGTCGCCGACCGCACGCCGTCGGGCCGTCCGGGCGGGCAGCGCTGCTTTCTCGATTTGCTCAAAACTGTCAAGCCCCGCGTGTATTTGTGCGGGCATATCCATCAAGCCCAGCGCCGCGACTTGTCCGACCCGCTTTGCTCGGTTTTCAACACGGGCGACACGCCGCGCGGCACGTATGTCGTCATCGAACAAAACGAGGCGGGCGACCTTTCCGCCGACCTGCGCCGCGTGGAACCCACCGGAAAGACTTCATGATGTTCTTCGCCGTGCGCCAAACCGACTCCGCCGCGCCCGTCAAAATCGCCATCGCGGGCGATTCAACCGTGCAGGACTATCCGCTCGACCATCCGAACCATCAGCGGGGCTGGGGCCAGTTGTTGCCGCTTTATGTGGACGAAAAGCGGGTCACGATAACCAATTTCGCCGCCGGGGGCCGCAGTACGAAAACATTCAAAAGCGAAGGGCGGTGGACGAAATTACTCGCCACTAAGCCCGATTATGTGTACATCCAGTTCGGGCACAACGATTCGCACGCCAAGGAAAAGCCCGAAGCCACCGATGCCTCAACCGATTACACGGCCTATCTGCGCGAGTTCATCCAAACTGCCCGGATACAAAACGCCAAACCTATTCTCGTCACGCCGATGCACCGCGCCATGTGGGACAAAACGACAAACCACCTAACGCGCGAACTGTTGCCCTACGCCGACGCGACCCGCGCCGTGGCCCGCGAGTTACACGTTCCCTTGATTGATTTGTACGCCCGCAGCGAAACCGCGTTCGAGGCCCTCGGCTATGAAAAAATGAAGCCGCTTCTTTCCCGAAACGGCGCGGATCGCACGCATTTTGTGGAAGCGGGCGCGAAACTGCTTGCAGGATTTGTCGCGCAGGAAACCGTGCGCGTCGTTCCCGAACTACACCCCTATTTTCGCCCCCCAGCATGACGAACCAGAGTGCAAAGCCCTTGACAGTGCCCCTGCGCCATGATAACCTATGACTGTTGACGCGGGGTGGAGCAGTTGGTAGCTCGTTGGGCTCATAACCCAAAGGTCGCAAGTTCGAGTCTTGCCTCCGCACTTTGAAAGAACACTGCATTTTTTTGCAGTGTTCTTTTTGTTTGTCTTCTTTTTCTACTTCGGACACAAGCGGGCGCAAAAGTTCGGCGTGCTCGGCTTCGGTCTTGGTTTTTCTTTTTTATCAGCATTTTCTGCGTCGAATCTCGTCGCCCAAGGAAAACAAGACGAAAATAAATGGCATGCCTGCCTAAAAAAATGGACGTTTTCCGTTGTAAAATGTAGCATGCGTTTCGTTCAGAAGCCACGGATTACCCGGGTACTGCCCTGCCTGCAGAGCCTGCCTGCTTTTGCCCTCATCCCTCTGCTCGTTTTGAGCGCCTGCGTCCTTGCCGGTTGTGGCGGCGGCGGGAGTGGCGGTTCCGAACCGACGCCGCCCCCTGCGGCAACACCGACTCCCAATCCAACGCCGACGACAAATCCAACCCCTGCAACAACGCCAACCCCCACCGCAACGCCGACACCAACGCCGAGCATAGGCGGTCTTTCCTTGGATTTCAAATAGCGGTCAGCAGATCGCCAGCAGATAAATCAGAGCCATGAAGAAATACAGCCTGCGTCCCCTCCGCTCTTTCGGAGCGCTTTTTGCCGTTAGCCTGTTCGGATTAGGGCTTATCACCGTTCCCGGCTGTGCTGGCAGCGGAGGACATACACCGTCCGTATCCGCCCCAACGACTCAGGAATCGGGCCGCGCCTTTTTCACGGTTCATTGGCCCGTGCCCTCGGTATCTCGGCTGATTCCGTCGGCGGCAAACAGCATCGTGGTCAGAGTGACGAAAACGGATGGCACGGCTCTCGCGGAACGGCGAATGGCACGTCCTACCGGGGGCGGCACAACAACCGCCTCTTTTGCCGACCTGCCGGTCGGCAAAGTGATCGCGCAAGTCTCCGCGTACCCGAATGCGGACGGAACCGGTGTCGCCCAAGCATCGGCATCCGCTCCGGTCACCATCGAAGGCGGTAAAACCACGCCCCTTTCGCTTACCCTGAATAGTGCCATAGACCGTGTGGAGGTCGCCCCGTCTCCCCTTGCTTTGACGGTGGGGCAGACCGCAGTTCTTGTCGTCACGGCCAAGAACCTTGCGGGCGACATCGTCCTGACGGACTCCGGAAAAATCACTTTCGCCAGCGATAATACCGGTGTCGTCACCGTTGACGTCGCCGGAAACGTGACTGCGGGAAGCACCATGGCAGCGGCGACGGTCACGGTGACGGAAACCGAATCCGGCAAGATGGCGACGGTTCCCGTCACGGTGACGACGCCCCCAACCCCGACGCCTTCTTCCTCGCCAACGCCGACCCCTTCGCCGACGCCAACACCGAATCCCGGAGCCAATAGCAAGAAATCTGTTTCTTACCAAATTGACGCAGTTCACAGCGGCAGGGCAGTGTTTGGACAGCCCTTACAATTTCCTTCCGCGCCCACGTGGCGCGTGAATGTGGGAACCGCACCGCTGTCGTATCCGTTGATTGCCGACGGAAAAGTCTACGTCATTGGGTCGGGCGGCGGCCTGTACTGCCTCGACCTTGCGACCGGCAGCGCACTGTGGGGGCCGGTTGGCTCAGGATTCCGCGCCCAGACCTATGACCGGGGCAAGGTCTTTATTTTGAGTTTGGGAGGCACGCTGCAAGCCGTCGATGCGGTGACGGGACAACTCGGTTGGAGCGTTCAGTTGACGGGCCAGTATAACTTCGACGCGACACCGACCGCTTTCAACGGAACCGTTTATGCGGGCGGTGCGGGCGTGGGTGGGACAGTCTACGCGGTGGATGAAACCAACGGAACTATCCGCTGGAAGCGGACGGTAGTTAACGGAGATCAAAGCGCTCCTGCCGTAACATCGGACGGTGTTTTCGTCGCTTACCCCTGCAACAGCTACAAACTCGATCCGTCAAGCGGCGCGATTCTTTGGCGCTACGAGAGTGGGTGCTCCGGCGGGGGCGGTCGTACCGAGGCAGTCGTCAATGACCGCGTGTATGACCGTCAAAACAACCTTATTTTTAACGCGGCAACCGGCGCTCAAATTTCTGCCTTGTCGGTTGATCGGATACCGGCGCTAAGCAGCCGCATCGGGTGTTTCCTCAGCGGCAGTACGCTGCGCGGTATCGATGCTACGAACGGCAGCCAATTATGGTCGTTTACGGGCAATAGTCAGCTGAACTCCGCACCGCTTCTTATCGACGAGACGGCCATTATCGGTGCTGCCGACGGCACGGTTTTCGCCTTGGATACCACTACGGGGCTTGAGATATGGCGTGGTTCTGTGGGCGCACCCTTAGCCAAACCCGACGAGCAGAACATCTCCCAGTCGCTGACGGGCTTCGCGGCAGGGGAAGGGTTTCTTATCGTGCTGGCGAATAACAGCCTGACGGCATGGTGCGTTGCTGCCGGGCAATAAGGGTTTCACGGTTGTCGGTAAGACCGATTGGTGGCTTCAGCCTTCCTGCCCGATGCACACTCGTAAACCAATCGAAGCCCATTCTCCGTGGCCCAATCTGGCGTATACTGTTACCATCTGAACTTAAAATACGGCGAGATGCTCCTTCCCTATGTTTCCCATCGAACCTAACAGCGCACCGGCGGCCTTCTATATTACGGGTGGAACCCTTCCCCCGCACTCCGCAAGTTACATCGAGCGGCGCGCCGACACCGAACTACTGCAAGCCCTTGAACGCGGTGAACTCTGCTACGTACTTAACGCCCGCCAAATGGGCAAGTCCAGTCTCAGCGTCCGCGCCCGCCAAGCCCTTGAACTAACTGGCGCAAAAACGGCCTTTCTCGATTTGCAAAAGTTCGGCTCGTCTGCGACGGCGGAGCAGTGGTATCGCGCGATATTGGAGCGTATCGGGCATGCCCTGAAACTGCGCCCCCTGTTTTTGGCATATTGGCGCGACAACGCGGAACTGCCGCCGCTTGCGCGTTTGTTTGGGGCGCTCCATGACATTGCCCTTGAACAAATACCCGGCCCGCTGGTCATCTTTTTTGATGAAATCGATGTCGTTGGTGACCTTTCGTTTAAGACGGACGAGTTTTTCGGCGCGATTCGTCAGTGCCACAATGCCCGGGCCGAAGACCCAGTATTTCGCCGCCTGACTTTTTGTATTTTGGGCACGGTCGCGCCCACAGACTTGATTCGGGATGTCCGTTTGTCGCCGTTTAACATCGGCACGCGCATTCGCCTCACCGACTTTACGCCCGAAGAAGCCGCTCCGCTTGCGGTTCCGCTTCCGGGCGGGAACCGTACGCTCGACCGGGTGCTTTGGTGGACGAACGGGCATCCTTATCTGACCCAGCGCCTTTGCGCGGAGTTGACGAAATCCGATAGTTCCACCGTGGACGATATGGTCGCCCGCTTGTTCTTTTCCAAATCGGACGCCGACGTGGACGAAAACATCAAAAACGTCCGCAACGCGATCCTTCGCATAGGCGGCGAGGGAACCGGCTTCGACCAAATGGCCTTGCTGACGCGCTACGGGCAAATTGTCGGCGGCAAGCGCGTCCCCGACGACAACGCCGACGGCGTATGCGCCGCCCTTCGTTTGTCCGGCTTGGTGACATCGCGCGATGGGTTTCTTTATTCTCGGAACCGCGTGTACTCCAAACTTTTCGATGCCGCGTGGGTGCGCGATAATTTGCCCAACGCCGAACTGCGCCGCCAAAAAGCCGCCGTCGCCCGCGCCCGCTGGCAAATCGGCATGGTTGCCGCCGCCGTTCTTTTGCTGATGGGCACACTGACCGCGTTCGCGCTAACCAGTCGCAGCGCCGCCCTCAATGCAAAAGCCGAAGCCGAACGTGAGCGCACAAAGGCCGTATCCGCTGCCCGCGCCGAAAAAACCGCAACGCTTGCCGCCGATACGGAGCGGACGAGGGCGCAGCAACAAGCCCAAAGTGCGTTACTGGCCCGCAATCAAGCGCAAGCCGCCCTCAAAGGCGAATCGGCGGCAAAAGCCAACGCCTTGCAAAACGCACGGCTCGCAAGCCAAAACGCAACCCAAGCCCAGCAAAATGCCGCCCAAGCGCGTTTGAGCGCCCAACAAGCCAAGCGAAACGCGATCATCGCCGACGGCCAAAAAGCCCGCGCGCAAGCGCAAACCCGTCTCGCCGAAGGCTATTCCGACAAAGCGCAGCGGCTCATTTACGATTCCGACGCCAACCTCGCCCAGCGCGCAATGGAAAGCAGCCTTTGCACCTTGGCGCAATCCTATCTCGACGACATGGGGCGCTTGCTGAAACACAATCCGCACTTGGAAGCGGGCTACGAATGGCTTTATCTCAACGAGCAAATGCACCGCGAACGCCGCGAAATCAAGCCGAATATCGGCCCGCTTTGGTCTACCGCCCTTTCCCCAAACGGCAAAACCCTCGCTATGGCAGGGCAAAATGGAGTGGCAGGTTTGTGGGATGTGTCTACCAGTAAAAAAATACGCAATGTGCCGGTGGGAAAAGACAAAGTTTATTACCTCGCCTTTTCGCCTGATGGTAGCAGACTCGCCGGTGGGGGCATAATGGGGATTTTGTACTTCTGGGATGTTAGTACGGGACGAGAATTATCTCGGATTGACTGCCAAGGCAAGTTTTATGCTGTCGCCTTTTCGCACGATGGTAAACGGGTTGTCGTTGGAGGTGGAGTTGACGCCAACAGGGCGTATATCTGGGATGTAGAAACAGGAAAGATGATTGCTCAATCCGGGCAGCAAGCGAACCCTACTGACTCAGTCGCGTTTTCTCCCGACGGTAAGGAGATTGTCACTGCCAGCGCGTCGAGCATCGTATATATTTGGGATGCTACAACGGGTGAGCGTAAACAGTTTCTTCAGGAGAATAACTTTTTTACCGCGTCGCTCGCTTTTTCTCCCGTTTTCTCCCGACGGTAAACGCATCGCAACCGGGGGGATGCAAGGAAGTGATAGTGCGCCGCGTATTTGGGATGTTAAAACAGGGACAAAGCTGCTGCAGCTAAAAAAACAAGACGGTGCGATTCAGTCCGTCGCATTTTCCCCGGACGGAAAAATGCTTCTTACCGGCTGTGAGGATGGGGCCGCGCGGCTATGGGATACGGCAACTGGTCAAGAATTGACGCAACTTACGGGGCATACAGCAGGAATTAGATCCGCATTATTCTCAACGGATGGGCGAACCGTTTTTACCAGCAGTTATGACGGTACGGTTCGCCAATGGAATGTTGCGGAGATGAAAAATGAAGGATGGCAGGGCCTACAGAACAGTCCAGCACGTGTTTTTTCACTGGCTTTGTCTCCCAATGGCAAAAGATATGCTACCGGACAAAGCGACGGTACGGTGCACTTGTGGGATGTTGCAACGGGGCAAGAAATTTGGTCTTTCAAGGGTGTAGGAAAGCCCGGCATAGACAAGAACGGGCAATCTCTGTGGACGCTCGACAGCATGGGCTACTGCAGTGTTGCGTTTTCACCCAACGGTAAACAAGTTCTTGTGGGTAGTGGCAGCGATTGCGTCGCTCACCTCTATGATGTGGCACGTCATAAAGAGGTAAGGCCACTTAAAGGGCATAAAGATTATGTTGCCCGTGTTGCGTTTTCCCCCGATGGCAAATTCATCGCAACAGGAGGAGGTCAATGGGATAAAACCACTATTATCTGGGACGTAATCACAGGGCGGCAAATACGGAAGATTAAGGGAGGCCCCGGTGAGGTCACGGCGCTGGCTTTCGCTCCCGATAGTAAGAGATTACTGACAGCAACGGAGTATGACGAAACTGCCGTCGCGCGTCTCTTGGATATAGAAAAGGGCAGTGAATTATTAGTACTAAAAAACAAGGACACCGCCTTTTCCGCTGCCTTTTCTTCCGATGGAAAACGCATCGTTACAGGTGGCGGATTAGGTAAAGTGTCCGTTTGGGACGCCACGACGGGCAAAATTATCCTCCAACTTCAAGGGCACAAGGACGTTATTCGTTCTGCTATATTTTCCTCGGACGGCAAACGCATTGCAACAGCGAGCCGAGATGGTTCCGCCCGGCTATGGGATGCCGCGACCGGCAACGAACTCTTGCGTCTTACTGCGCCGTCTGCACTGGTAAGAACGAGCGATACGGTATCTGCGCTTGCCTTCTCCTCAAATGGCAAGCAGTTATTCACCGGTCATGGGGATGGTGCTACTCGTATCTGGCGCAAGATGACAGACGTACAAATCGCCTCGATGGAGCGGGTACAAACCGCGCTCCGACAAGAAAACGAAGATGTCTTACATCTGGAAGACGCACCTTTGGAAGTGATTCTTCAAAAAGCGCAAACACTTCTTTCCAAGAGGCCGGATCAAACATACACTATCGCATCGGGTCTCAATAACGCGGCATGGAAGGTTGTGGATCCAGTAAACCCGGCTCCCACGCCGGAAAAGGCGAAGCAGGCCCTGCGTGTTGCGGAAGAAGCGGTCACGTTGACGGAGGCGAAAAATGGTTTGTACCTCGATACGTTGGCGGCAGCCCAGTTCGCCTGCGGCGATTTGGCGGGAGCCGTGCAGAGCGAGAAAAAAGCCATTCAGACATATCAAGTTCACTCTGATAAAGACACAACAATGCGTGAGGAATTACGCGCGCAGTTAGCCAAGTACGAAAAATTGCTGGCGGACAAGCAAAAGGGAAAGCGATAAAACCGACACGATGAGCCTTACCGACGATTTGCGGCCCGTTCGTATCGGGCACGTTCTTTTTCTCGATATTGTCGGGTTTTCTCGGCAGGCGCACGCCGAGCAGAGCCGCCAGCTCGACCGATTGAATGCCGTCGCGCTCGCCTCGCCGACGTTTCAGGCGCAAAAAACACAGGGCGCGCTTTTAGTGATTCCGACCGGCGACGGTATGGCGCTCGTTTTCCAGCACGACTTGACCGCACCGGCCCGGTGCGCGCTGGAATTGGCACACGGCTTTGTTCACAGCGCGCCGCCCGTGCCGGTGCGTATGGGTATTCACAGCGGTTTGGTGCAAACGCACCTTGATTTGGGCGGGCGTGAAAATCTGGTCGGCGAGGGATTGAACACGGCCCATCGCGTCATGGAATGCGCGAGCGACGGTCAAATTCTGGTGTCCGGCGAATACGCGCACTGGCTCCAAGCCCTCGAAACCGAGGGGATTTGCTTAACCAATTTGGGAACGGCGGTCGTCAAACACGACTTGCGCCTCGAACTTTTCGCGCTCACCGACGACACGCAAAGAACCGCGACAGTCCAAACGCTGAATGTTCCGCCCGCAACCGTTCCTGCCGCGTCAGTTCCGCCGGTTGCCGAAAAACACGATGTCGTTTTGCTGTACCGGCGCAACGCTTTGCCCGACACCGAAGTTTTGGACGTTATCGAAAAAGAGTTAAGCGGGCGCGGTTTGAGCGTTTTTTATGATCGCAGCGCACGGCCCGGCGTGGAAGCGCATCGGCAGTTGGAGGAGCGATTGCGTTCGGCCCGCGCCGTGATTCCGATAGTTTCTCCTCATGCCCTGCGAAGCGAAATGCTGCAATACGCGCTGGAAGCCGCGCTCGACGCCCGGCAAAATAGTGGTCAGCCCGCCATTTTGCCCGTACAAATCGGGCCGCCGGAACCCAGCGAAGAGGATGATTTGGCGATTCGTGACCTTATCGCCCCATTTCCCTACTTTTCTTGGAACGATGGCAGCGACAGCCCGCGCCTTGTTGCCGAATTGCTTTCCGCATTACGCGAACCGGTAAAGCCGAGCGAAGTCGCGCTCGAAACGGTGGGCGGGGGCATGGAGCCGAACTCCCCGTTTTACATCGAGCGCACCGCCGATAGCGAGTTTCGGAGCCTTTTGGAGCGCAACCATAGCATCATCTTAATTCGGGGCGGACGCCAAATCGGCAAAACCAGCTTGATCGCCCGTGCCATGCGCCTTACCCGCGAGCGGGCGTGGCGCTCGGTGCGAACCGATTTTCAAAAACTTTCCGGCTCCAGTTTGGCGGACGCCTCGGTTTTCTATCGTCAGCTTGCCGCAAGTTTAGCCCGGCAAATCCGTTTTTCGTATGATTTCTCGCTTTTGTGGGATGAGGCCAGCGACCCCGGGCAAAACTTCGAGTATTTTCTGCGCGACTTGTTGGAAGCCGAAGAAACGCCGCTCGTATGGTTCATGGACGAAGCGGACAAGGTTTTCGCGGCCCCGTTTTCCACCGACTTTTTTGGACTGGTGCGCTCGTGGCACAACGACCGCGCCGCCGAACCCGACGGCCCGCTCAATCGCCTGAGTATCGCCATCGCGTATGCGACCGAAGCGCACCTCTTTATCAGCGATTTGAACCAAAGTCCGTTCAATGTGGGCGAGCGGGTATCGCTGGACGATTTCACCATCGAGCAAGTGCTGCGGCTCAACGATTTGTACGGCGGGCCGGTCGGCGCGCGGGCGGATTTGGATACCCTGCACACCCTTTTGGGCGGTCAGCCCTATTTAACCCGCCGCGCCCTCGACGTGCTGGCCCGCGAAAAAGCGGGCTTCGACAGTCTTGTGCGCGACGCCGCCCGCGAAGACGGCCCGTTCGCCGATCACTTGAAGCGCGTTTTGGCCTCGGTATCCGCGCAAAAAGACGTGACCGAGTATGTTCAAGCCCTGCTGACCGGGATGCCGATGAGCGGAGCCGTCCCCGAAGCGTACTATCGCCTTTTGCGGGCCGGTATCGTGCGCCAAAACCGAGACGGGGAAATCGTGTTCCGCTGCGCGCTTTACAAACGCTATCTTTCCGAAAATCTCACCTAAACGCCACGAACGGTTTTTGTTTGGAACGTGCCGAAAAACATAAAACGGATTACGGCATAGGCGGCCCACACTATTTTAGCGGTTTGCGCGGGGCCGCCGGTTTCTCGCTCGTGATTTTCCAGCCCCACCACGTGTAGTGGTATTCGCGCTCCTCGACGTGGAACTGCGTGCCGCACAGACTGCACTGGCACGTGTAGAAATCAACCCATTTTTCTTGTTGATACGTCGTTTCAAGGATTTGCACGTTGCCCTCTTTGGCTTCGTTGCTGGGATTGTACATCACGTAGTCGGGATACAGATGGCACAAACAGCCCTGATTATTTTTGTGGAAGCTCAGTTTCTTCAGCGCGAAATTCAAACGCTCGCGGTTCGGGAAAAATGCGCCACCAAGCGCGATGCCGTTTGTTTTGGCGTGTATTTCGTCCAAATGCGCGGCCAAATCATCGAGCGTTTGGGCGTCGCGCAGATGCACGATGGCGGAAGAGGCCGACCAAATCTTTTGCGCGTCACCGGAAGTCAATTCGTCTAAAAGCGATGCGGATGCTTGCGAGGTCATACCGTATAGTTTTACCCATTGCATGCCCTTGCCGCACCGCTTCGATAACAAAGCGGGCTGGTGAATCTCGATTTCACCGGCCCGGCAAACTATGGAATTGTTATGGCATCGTTAAGGCGTCGTGCCGCTGATTGTCCCTTCGGTTACAAATATCCGATCCGTTCCGCCAAATTCGCCCGTTTTGTTCAATGCTTTGTCGTAAAAAGCCGGGACTTTGGTTCGACTTCCAACGAGCACGCGACCGTCGCCGGTAATGAAAAGGTCGTCGGCATAAACGTACGAGGTAGTGTTCTTCAAAGCGTAGGTCGTTCCGTCCAAAGATTTTATGGAAAAGGAATCGCCCGAATAACCCAGCATCGTGTAGTAGATGGTGTTTGTTAGGGCGTCATAGGCGACCCCGCGCCCCTCGACAATGCGGCCCATATTCGACCCGGAAACCGTTTGCACGTTTGAGCCGTCGGGGTTCATTCGCAGCAGATCATAGTTCGTCATCACGAGCAGTTCCCCCGACGGCAAAACCGCGATGTCGTATACCTCGCCTTGATAAAGAAGCGTCCCGGAGTTTTTCGACCCGTTTAAGGGAAACGCGACCATCCCTTTGAGCGTGCCGACAAGCACGCGATTGTTTTTATCGAAAGCAATCTTGCCATGGGAAATGTTGCCTCCAATGTAGGCGTTGGAATAAGCGTATTTGACGCGAATCGTATTGCTCGCATCGACCGTCATGACGACAAAGCCCCCGTCCGTAAACGGATCAGTTGCCCCAACGACATACAGCAATCCGTCGGGGCCAACGGCGACCCCGCGCAAATCGGTCGTTATTGTGCTTGGAACGGTGAGCGTGCCGATGGGCTTTCCCGAAAGGTCGTACTGTACGATGTCACGCGAGCCGTTTTGCGTCGCGTAAAAGCCACTGACACCGGGCGTTGGCAAGGGCGGGGCGACATTTACCGAAAGGCTTACGCTTTTGTTGGACTCGGCATCGTAAAACACCAATTCTGTTGAGCCGCGCCCAACCGCAGTTACCGCTCCGGTCGCGCTGATGGATGCAACCCGGTCGTCATTCGACCACCACGACGCCGTGCTTGGTGACAGCAGCACCAATGCGCCGTTCGTATCGCGGGCCTCCGCCGTCACGACGGTTGTGTCCCCGGGGTGCAGGTTCAGCGGCCCCGACGGCGACACGTTTATGCGATCAACGGTCGATTGCATAACGACCGTAATGGGGGTTAGGGTATCCGCGACAATGGCGACACTTCCGTTGCCGCTTGCCTGCGCGATGCCCGTCCCGTCGGAATTTGGAAACGCGGTGGCGCTCACCTGCGCCGCGCCCAACGGAAGATTGGTTAAATCCGCGACCGTCGTGTTGCCGGAAGCGGGCCGCGCGAGCGTTTGCTGCGCCACTACCGCCCCGTTTTGTTTGAGCGTAACGACAATGCTGTTTGCCGCAACAGGAATCAATCGGCCCTTCGCCGCGCTGCGTTCGGGCCATTGAATCGTCAGGCGCGCGCGTCCCGCCCCCGTGGCGGGCGCGGACGATGCGATAGCCAAAGGAGATTTGCTGACAGCGGAGCCGCCGCAGCCGGAAAGCCCGCCCCCAATCGATAAAAGCAGTGCAAACCAAATCAAAAATAAGCGCGGTGTTTGCAGTGTTTTGGTAGTTTTCATTGGATGCTCACCTCCGTTCCGCCCGACTTGACAGTCACCACGATTTCCCCTGTTTGCTGCGGCTGGGCGACACTTGCGGCAACGATATGAAACTGCCCCGGATTTGCGGGCGCGGTATACAATCCCGTATCGGAAATAGAGCCGCCGACACTGCCTTCACGCAGCGACCACGTTACCCGCTGGTCGCTGATGCCGTCGATAACGGCTGTGAAATTTTGCGTTCCGTTAATGGAAACGGTCGCGGATTCGGGGCTGATGCGCACAAAGGGAACGACCGTTATGGTTGCGGTCGCACTGCGCGTGGCGTCACTTGAACTGACGGCGCTCACATGATAAATACCGGCAAGGCCGGGCGCGGTGTACACGCCGTTGCTATCGACTAAGCCGCCCGCCGCGCCTTCTTCGACACGC
The DNA here is from genome assembly GCA_964241985.1 of uncultured Armatimonadaceae bacterium. GTDB lineage: Bacteria > Armatimonadota > Armatimonadia > Armatimonadales > Armatimonadaceae > CAXTBP01. The sequence continues at coordinate 79,187 of CAXTBP010000001.1, forward strand.
CAAAGCACGCGGGTATCGGCGGTATTTTGAACCGATGCCGTAAGCGCAAGCGTTTTTGAAACCGGTACGCTCGCAGCGGCAGGATTAATGGAAACCAAAATGGCCGCCGCCGTGGGTGTTGGCTGCGGCGCAGGGTTTTCCCCGCCCCCACTCCCGCATCCGGCCACGCCTAAAAAGAAAAATACTGCCCAAAAAAGGGCGCAGAAAATCGTTTCGCGCGGCAGGTTACGCGAGCGTTCACCCCGTGGATATTTTGTCATCGAAATTTGCTGGTGACTTCCCGATTAAATAAATGGCGAAACGAACCGCCAAAAGAAAAAGCCGTTAGCCCAAGGCTAAACGGCTTAGTGTGCCAAATATATCGGCATTTGTCAAATTATTCCGCATGGCGCAAAAACCGTATCATGCGGCGGCGTCGGGGATTTCGGGCAGGCTAAGCGGTTTGCCTTTCGGGCCGTTGTAGAAAAAGAACTCCTCTTTACCGTCCACTTTCCCTTGCAGGACGGGTTCATCCACCTCGAGGCTGACGCTTTTGCGTTCGGCCTCCTGCTGCAAAAACAGCCGCAATCGCTCCAGTTTTATCTCGTCCGACACGTTGCCCTTGATGGCGAACGCGACCGCCTTGACGGGCACAACCAGTTTATTTCCGCGCATAATTTATCTCCACTCATTTTGGATTATACCGGGCAGAGCGCGCCCAGCGGGTTTCAAAGAAGGAGAAAAACGGTGCAAGGAAATGAATGGTATGCCGCGCGTGTTATCCGATGACAAATTAGACCGTTTCGACAGGGACGGCGTTTTGCGGGTTCCTCAAGTTCGTCAAACGCCCATCGCCGCTAATCGCCCCTCGGTAAGGGTTTTCAGATCGGATAGGTCACTGCCAAAATCTGCTTGCAGGCGGGCGATCTCGGCGAGCAACCGCTCGCACAACGCTCTTTCCGTCGCGGCGTCTCCCGGCAAAGCATCGGGTCGGAAGGGGAACGGCGCAGGCGGCGTAAACGGTGGGCCTGCCAGTGGCAGACCGGCCCCTGACAGAAGCGGTTTGCCCACGACTTCCCGCGCGGAGACGCGCAAAAAGGCGCGCATGATGGTGTTGACCGCAGCATCGGCGGTAGCCTCACGGAACGCCGTGTCGGTCGTCGCCACGGAGAGTGCGATAATCGTCAACAGAATTTGATAGAACGCATCGCTTTTTTGGGCCAATGCCCGTGTGGCGGGATCGGTAATCAGGACGGCGGTTGTGGCAGGCTCGCCCTCCGTCTTTGGATCGGTGACAAAATCACCCTGCGGCACAATCCCGGAAGTATCGGCCTTGAGCGCGGTATACAATAGAAGCAGGCGCTCATAATGCGAATCCGGCCCCCCGCCTGCTGGCCCCTCCCCCTGCGCGGAAACATCGTGGATTGCAGCCCGCGCAGCGACCCGCAAATCCTCACGGGTATTGAGTGTTTCGGTCGGCTCCGGCAGCACATGGATGGAACCAAAGGCGAACCACGGCGTGGCGCTATTGAGCCGTTCCCTGAACCGTTCGGGGTCTATGAAGTCGCCCGAATTCAGTTGAAGTTTCAGATGCGGGTCGTTTTCGGGCGAGGAGCCACCGGCTTCCCGCTCCGTCGTGGTTTCGAGAAGCCAGTCGAGCATGGCATAGATCGCCCCGACCCGGTGGATATTTTTGAGAGTGAGGCCTTCTTTGAGATCAGCGGCGACGGTCGCTGGCAAGGCGGGGTTAGGATTTGCCGGACTCTCCGCCACCAGAAACCGTGTCACAAACGTCAGGCTAAATGGTTCCAGCGAAAGAGGGAAAGGTTCGACATCGGCGAAGGAGGCGGTCAATCGGTTCAGATACGGGGGCACATTCAGCATCAGCAGCAGGTTTTGTACCGTCAGCAGATGCCCCATTTCCTCGGTAGCGATACCGATTAGGTTGAATGAGTTCGCCTCGAACACGGGCGATGCGGGATTGCCGCAGTAACCCGCGTACAAATACTGCACGATAAATTGATGCTCCACTTCGGCGGCGGCCTGAAGGAGAAAGACCGCCCATTCCTTCGCGGTCAATTCTCTGCTGTCGGGCGGTTCGGGGGGAAGAGGCAGATCGGTGGTTCGCAGAAAGGCGATGGTCGGGTGTTCCGCAGGCAAGGGCGTCGTTTGCGCCGCCGGTTGCAGAAACGCATGGGGCGACTGCCTACGGGCGGGCGGAGGCGGCAGCGGTGTCCACCGGATTTTGTCGAAGGCTCCGGTCGTGGGTGCGGGGTTTGGCACGGGGATTCTCTTTCTCCCCTCCCGTTTCCGGGAGGGGACTTTTTGAGAGGGGAAAACTACGAAATGGCCTGTTCGGGCCATGCGGTGCGCTTCTTGTTCTCGTCAATGTCCGCTTGCTCGGATGGGATAGATTCGCCAAACTGCATCAGATACGAAACACTGGGCGTGAAGAAGAACTCGCCGCCCTGCATCTCGACAAAACCGCCGAAGCCGAAGTCTTTTTTGGGCGATGCAGGGTCGTCGTAGTTTACGGGCCACGAGTGCGCAAATGCCGGATTCGGCTGTCCTGCCACGGCGGGCGGGAGTTGACCGATTACAGGGTCTAAGCCGGTCGCAGGCGTAGCGAAATCCGCATTGTCGGCCCAGCCTTTTTGGATAAAGCCGAACTGATTCGGGATGCTGGACTGATAGCATTGGAACAGCAAGCCCACTTCGTCCGTCAGCAGCGGCGGATTGAGGCTGCCGTCCGCCTCGACTTCAGGGCGCGCCAACTGCCCCTCCCCATCCTCGAACAGCATAGGGACACCATCTTCATCGAGGATGGTGTCACCGCACGAATCGACATGGGTGGTGAAACGAACCCCGAACGTGATACCGCGCCGGGTGATGCGCCGCCCGCGCTCCTGTTTGTCCGTGGCTTCGACCGGCTCACCGGGCAGCAGTTTACGGGTATCACCGCGCGGGTTGGTCTTTCGGGTATGCCCCTGAAACGGACAGCGTGCCCCGTCCTGATCGTTGAGGTGGTTGAAGTTGTTGAAATCACGGAACTTTTCGCCTTGCTCCGAGCCATTCACCGTGACCGGAATCCCGTTTTCAAAACGCCCCACGACCAAAGCCCCGGCCCGTTCTCGAATGGGATTGTCGTCTCTGACCGGGGGAGTACCGCTTACGGTATCGGGGAACAGTTTGTCGGCGAGTTGTTCTTCGGCGTTCAGGAATCCGGCGACATGCTGCTTCAGTTTGCGGAACACGAAGTACGAGCCGAAACTGTCGGGCTTTTCCGCCAGCGGATCCGAAACGAGTATCTGTGACAGCGGCGCGGAGGGATCCCACTCCGAGATTCCGAAGCGCTCTGCTTCTT
>CAXTBP010000002.1:0-79993 GCA_964241985.1 uncultured Armatimonadaceae bacterium
GTATCTCCTGAAGTTTATATCCGTTTGCGTAGATTTGGATTGACTTGACTTTTTCGGCTAAGGAAGCATTCAGATGAAAAATGTAATAGGCTTCATCTATGTCCTCCAGATTGAGTCCCGTATCGTAGCGTATAAACTCAAACGCGGAGTAAGAAACGCTTATTGCTCTTGTAGAAGCTACACCTCTCGTTGTGAAATGACTAATTTCGACATATTCTTCAATTTCAGTTTCCTCGCTATCGTCATTCGAAGTGTCAAATAGTTGATGCCAGCCTCCTGCGAAAAAACCGTGTCCAATCCCCGACTTCTGGTCAGAAAAATCCACTGGTGATTTTTGCCCCACCCGTGCCGGTATGTCAGAGGCTCCTATAAGAACTTCGCTTATGTTCAGCCGGGGTTCCTTCAGTATCAGCGCATAAAACGCCCTAAAATGGTTTATCTCATCAGCGGAGTATATTCGGTCAAGTTCAAAAGTAACGTAGAAAGAGGCTAATCTTTTTCTTGCTTCCTGCATGAACAGCAGCTGGTTCAGCGTCTTATCTATCCTCTGAAACCCTGTTGCTATTACGGATTGAATGTCATCCCCCCATCGCGCAAAAAAACTTGCTTGTTCCTCCTCGGACAAAGATATGCTCAAATACTGGAACCGAATAGAAAAACCGTCGGCACTGTCAAGGGCGATCCGTAGGCGCTCCCTATCGAAGATTTCACAGAACGAAAAACCCTTTTTCAGGGCTTGCTGAATGAGCACGTCTTTCTCTGCTAATGTCAAACTAATGTTGGTAAAAAAAACAAATACATCGGGCTTTGAATCGCCGGTAAGTGCGCTTTCTACATCCGCAGCAAACTTCTTCCGAATTGTTTGCTTTTGTCTGCTGGAATCGTTGGCCTGATTGACAAAACCTACCGCACCATAGGCACGTTGCTCGTGTTTGTACACCGCTTCAATGTCGCGCCCTCCGTCTTTTCCGCCATGTGGGTGGCGGGGGCGTACATCGCTGAACCGTTTGTCAATAGCAAGAACGGCAAGGCACATCTGTTCGCGGTATAGCTGGTTGGTGTCAAGGCGGCTTTTTAGGCGCTCGTCGGTTTCGTAAGGCATTTCAATTTCCCAAGCAGTTTACGCTTCGTTTATCCTGCCTTCAATCGCGTTCAATAGTCGTCGCAGTTCGTCCTTTTGGATCTGTTCGGCAGTCACCAGTTCCACGGCGCGCTTCATCACCTCACCCTTGTTCAACCCTACTTGATGAACCAGATAAATCCACGAGGCGATTTGCTTGCTGAAAAGGCGGCGGCCCGGCGCGTTGGTTGCGATCCATTCCGCGAATGCCTGCTCCGACAAGTCGGATTTGTCCAGCACGTCGCGTAGGGCTTGGAAGTAAACCGCCTGCGGTACGATTTCCTCGAACTCCACGTCACGCGGCAACTCAATGACTGGAACATCGGGAAAGTCGCGCCGCACCTCGTTTGACGCTCTTTCTTTGTCCCCGTCCAAGAAAATCACGGGTTTTGCCCCCTGCGAGATGGCAAGGCGGCACATTTTCTTGAACGTGTCGCCGCCTCCATCCATCAGGTGAATTTGCGAAAGGACAAGGGATGCGCGCGCAAAGTCTGCAATTTGCGCTTGCTCTAATTTGTCGAATAACGTTGGCAGGCACAACGCTTCGGTAATGCCTTCAACCAATAACAGAACCGGGGCGTAAAGCAGAGAATCGGCGGGCGTCATACCCAAACTGGAGCGTATCTTCTGATAGTTTCCTTCAATAGGGCGGTTGTGAATAACGGTCGTCGCTCTGTCATCTACCATCGTTCGCTCCAGTAGTCGAACGCTGCGTCCGCGCCAAGTGTTTATCATCGCCGGTGAATGGGTCGTATAGATGACTTGGATCGTGGGCAATGCTGCCAGTTCTTCCAATACCCGGCGAAGGATGTGTTGCGCGTCGGGATGTAGATGATTTTCAGGCTCGTCGTAGAGAATAACGAGTTGCTCATCTGAGTTTTTCAGGCGAAGCAACAGGCCGATAAGAGTAACAACGGTTTGTATGCCGCTGCCTCTTAAGCCTAACGATGTTTGCCCTTCATAGCGGTCAACCATCATAAGCGCCATTTGGCTCCGGTCATTTTCAACGGAAGCCAGTTGAAATTCCAAATGCAGAGAGGGTGGAAGAAGTTGCTTGATCGCGGTGTTCAGGTTCCGCTCAGCCCGCTTGAATTCTTGGGTAGCACGAACTGGAGCAAGGTTCTTGAGTTTTTCGTCGTAGGAGAACGCTGGCCCAAAGGCAACTCTCAGCAGTTCAACTTCTACTCTATTTGGATTAGATAAATGAATGACCTCTTTTACCTGTTCGGCTGCGGGTAAGTAAAGGACACGTGGCAACTTAATGACATTATTGGGAGATGTTCCTGTCACCTCGCCCCTGCTGGATAGGCTTTCGATTTTTGAGGCGATCCGTTTCCCTGCTCCAAAATACATTTCAAGGCGAAGCAGTTGGTCAGGTTTGTACGATTCGCTGAAATATATCCACGGCTTCTCGTTCGTTCGAACGACTACGTCGCAACTTGCGATATTTCCGAGCGCCCAGTTTGTGTCTGCCTCGTGGTTCCGGTCGAAATTCACATCATTTTCGCCGAACTTGTCTATATCGTATTCGTAAGCAAATCCGATGAGCCGCAAGAGCGATGATTTTCCGGCGTCGTTTGAGCCGGTAATTACAGTTAAATCATCCTCGAATTCAAGTGTTGCGGGTCGGTAAAATGGGCCGACACTTTTTGCGGTTATGGATTTTAGTATCATTGTGTTTCTAAGACCAATTTGTTAGTCATCGCCTCAACTCATTAGCACGGTAAAGTTGGCCCACCTACCCCACTACCCTGCACCCTACCATAGTCGCAATTACTGCCGAGTGAAAACAGCGGCGGTTTGGTCGTCGCCTCCCAAGCCTTCGAGGTACAGCGTGGTTTGGTCGGCTTCAACTGGGATTAGCTGGTGGCGTCGTCGCGGTTATTGGCGGGTGAAAACGGCAGGCGGAGCAACGGTTCCGTCGTCGCCACCGTTCCCATCGTTGAAACCGGTTAGGGTTAGCATGGCCCCATCGTCGCTGATTGTATATTCGTAGGACATACTTTTGTTGTCAAACTGCGTCGTTTCTGCTCGCTGGCCCACCGTCAAAAAATATCGGACGGCAATTTGCTCATTTCGGTGTCCGCCTGCGTTGCTTTTGTGCCACTCGAAAGTATCCGCAAACTGAAAGTAGGTCGGTTGTTGATCGCTGGTCTGCGGTTTACCCGCAACCGTAAGGAGCGTTCCGGTCTGATCAGAGTTGAAGGTGAATACCTCGCGTTGCGTCGCGTCCCGCTGATTTGAAAACTGCCGTCTCCATGTTCCATTGATTGGATCGGCAGTCAAGCGGCGCACTCCCCCATCGTACTCGGGTTTCCTGCGAAAACCATTACCTCTGTAACCTTCAAGGTCACAGGCATCAGCCACGGTGCAGAACACGCGGGATTGGCAGAAATGCAAGTTTTCAAAGCTAAAACGCCTTAGCGCTTGGCCTCAATCTGCGAAAGGGCGCGTTCGATGATTTGTGTGCGTCACGACGGCAAGTTCTGTGGAGACTGCCCGCCGTGTATCGCCCACCGAGTTAAAAACGATGCCGGTCGTCGGACAGAGCGCGCTGCCGATACCTATCACGCCATATATTCCAAAGGCGACGAGGTTGACCGCCTACCTACACTTTGTCGGGCGGCTCGGAGGAACACGCAACAAGCTTGCTGATTCTACTCCGTAAGAAGCAACGAACTCTGGGCAAATTCGGCAGAGGCAAAAACCGACCGAAAACGTCCGCTCAAGTACGCAGAGGATCGTGTGCGTAGGCAGTATTTAGGCAGTACAAAGCAAAAGAACCTCCTTGCGAGGCGGTTCTTCGTTATCATTATATGTTATTTTTTCGCATAGAGTGAGTTCAGTAAGCACAGATTTTTGTTACAGTATTTGTTTACGAAACAGCTGCTCTACCACTGAGCCACGTCGGCGTAGGTCAAACTAACGGAAAAACTGTATCATAGCCACAGACGCTTGTCAATAACGCCTGCGTACGGGAGTGTCTAAATTGAACTGGTTATAAAATCGGTGAGTGGTCTTCGTGCCTTTTTCAAATTAAGAAAACGATTTTGCCATAGCCTTTTGCGATTGTAACAATACACGAAAAGCCACACGGCTCGGCGTAAGGCGTTCAGGCAGCGCGAAAAACAGCGGCTTTTGCGGGTTCAATCAGGCGATGTGATGGCGCAAATCGGCGTTCACGGCTTCCACCGTGTAGGTTTGGCTTTTACCCTTTGCCACCGTGTGCTGCGCGTCAAGGCGGCGTAGGCTGTACATCAATGTGCGATACACCTTCAAGCCGTCGCTGTAAAACTGCTTGGTTGGCGGAACCTGATCGATAACGGACTGTATGACGCCAAAGGAACGCTCGCGCACAACCGACCAGCCCACAATACAACGGATTTCTCGGTCAACGGCAGTAACGATGTAGACCCAGCGTTTTTTCACCGCGCCGACAACCGATAAAAGTATGCAACTCGTCTAACTCTACGGTTTGGCAAGACACAACCTGACCTTCGGGCAGTGTCGTTTCTCCCTTTGCTTGTAGCGTAGCCTGATAGGAGGCTATCCAGTTAGCGACGGACTGATGGTTGACACTAAGAACGCGAGCGATGCGCCGAAGCGAAAGCCCTTCTACCGACAAGCGCACGGCTGCATGCCGAACAGAAACCGGATACCCTTTGGATTTGGGTTGCGGCGTGTAGTCCTTGTCGCAAGCGTGGCAATGGAAACGCAAACTGCCGACGGGGCTTTTCCCGGCTTTAGCTTGACGTCTGTCACTGCCACATTTAGGACAATAGGGAACAAGAGAAGTAGGCATACGAAACTATACCCTGCTTATATTAGACACTCCCTGCGTACAGAGCGAACGAGAGCAGACGTTCGTGTGCTTGAGCAGTACAAGAAACGGTATTGGAACTTTACATATGTAGCGACAAGACGTTCTTTGCTCACGCGATTTTGCTCGCTTTTGCCACGCTGATAGCCATATTGTGTTTCTAAATACTATTAAAAGCGGTCTCAAAAATACTTTTCCATTTGTCGCAGAAGGATAATGATGCAGCCGATTCGCACCATGCCCTCGTAGTTGGTGACGTGCTGCTCATCACGGGCTCGGGTACGGCGGAAGTTTTGCAGCCAAGCGAACAGCCACTCAATTTTCCATCGGTGCTTGTAGCCCCGCAGTTGGGGGCGGTCGGCATCGAGCGTTATACGAAGGCGCACAAGTTACGTTTCCTTATCAAGTCACTGACAAATCGGGGGCGGGGCGGTGCTAACGCCGTTTGTTTTTCATTACGAGAAACTATCGCGCTTCTTACACTGAAATTCGCCCTTTTTTTGTTTGGGGTCGATTTCACGGCTGCTCTTCATCCTACCGAGGCAAAGTGCAAAAAAGATGCACTTTGGCAAGGCGCGCTAAATAACTTCATAATTTTTTTGCAGGGCGGCGATTTCGCGGGCGATGTCGTGGCGGAGCGCGACGGGCTGACGCACGGTTGCGTGGGAGCCGTAGGCCATCACCCAGCGTTTGACTTCGGATAAGCCCGTGACTTCAAAGGAGAGGAGCAGGCCGCCGTTTGGCAGTTCTTCGATGGACTGGCTGGGATGATACTGGCGCTCACGGATCCAGCGAGATTGATAGGCGTCGAAGGCAATGACGACGCGCTCCGGTTTCCCGCCGTGCATCATCTGCAGCCCTTGCGCGAGAAACGCCTCGGCATCGAAATCCGGCGGGCGGCGAAACGCGGCCTCGTCCCCTATTAGCCGCCATTCCTCGATGCGGCTGAGGGCAAAAACGCGGGGGGGCGGTTTTCCCCTCGCAGTATGCGACCATGTACCATTCGCCCTGCTGATTGTGCAGGTGCAGCGGGTGGATGATCCGTTCGGAAACGTCGCCTCGGTGCGCGCCGTGATACAGAATTTGCCATTTTTATCGCCGGGCGATGCTATGGTTTGCAACGGTAATCAATTCGCCCAATCGTTCTTCTTGCCGCAAGTGCAATGCGCCGCCCACGGTTTCGGTCGCAAGCGGAGCGACGGTGGGCAAAAACGGGGCGAAGCGTTCGGTGACGCGACGGAGCGACTGGGCATCGTTTTCGCCTAAAAATTCCTCGGCGGCAAGGAGGGCGCGGCGCAGGGAGGCGGCTTCCTCGGGCGTTAACTGCAAAAACGGAAGGGCGAACGTGGGTTCGGTGTAGCGCCAGCCACCGCGCGTTCGGTCGAAAACAAGGGGGGCGTTCAGGGTATGCCGCAGATAATGGATGTCGTTGAAAACCGTGCGCCGGGTGACGTGGAACGCTTCCATCATGCCGAGCGCGTTGGGGTATGCGGCGTCCCGAATTTGTGCGTCGAGCCATTGCAGACGTGCTTCGCGGGACACGGCGGGCGCGGATTTCAAAAGGGGAGCGTTTGCGGCAGATGTCGATACTCCGTGCATAGAACCGCCGTTCGGTACGCCCTTGTTACTATCCTGCATTTTTGTTTTTTATCCCCGTAACCATTTGGCGTTTTCCACGTTATTTCATATACCGCGCCGTTTTTGTGGCTATTTTTTAACGACAGAAGCGGGTGCACCCTCGGAAGGCGAAAACAACGAAAATGACATCCATTCCCAAACCGCGATACGAACCCAAACGCTGGGTCGCCGGGGGCTTAGTTGCCGCCGCCCTTGCCACGGTGACCGTTCTGCCCAGCACCGGATGGCTGGTGCGGCAGCAGGGACAAGCCCTGTTTTCCGGGCCGGTATTTCCTAATCGCACAAGCGACGCCCAAGCGCAAAGCAGTGCCCGGGAAAAAGAGGCGGCGCGAACGCGCCCCGATGATTTTCCGGTGCAGCTCGCGCTGGCCCTGCGGCAAGGCGCAGGCGCAAAAGAAAACGTTGGCCTGACGGCGTCGCAGTCGGCGGTTGATGAAGCATCCATTAAAACGACAAAAGACACATGGGTTCCCAGCGCGAAACTGCGCGCGCTGCACGTGTTGGAAGCCACGTACGCCAACCAACCCTCGTTGTATGCCGCCATGCTGCGGGACTTATCCTTGGGTTCGGTTAAGCTCGATCATCGAACCGAGCAGCGCGATTTGGAGCCGCCCCGCACGGACGCCGAATCCCGCAACGCTGCGCCGGTCGTCCACGCGAACGCCCTTCGGGAATGGGAGCGGGCCGCCGTGCAGGGAGAAAAACTCGATCCGACCAACGCCTTCTTCCCCTTCCTGCGCGCCGTCGGTTTGTTCGCACAAAACCGGGACGCCGAGGCTGTCGCCGAAATCGAAAAGGCGGCAACGCTTCCCCGCTTTGAAGACTATGTGCAGGACGAGGCCACGGGCGGCTGGACATTGGTGGAGGCAGGCCAAAACGGGCAGCATTTGTCGTCGGTGTCGCGCGTCGCTATTTCGGCGGCGATTCTGCTGCCGCATTACGCCGTGATGCGCGCCGCGACACGCCTTGCGACGGTTGAGGCCGTTCGGCAGGAGCAGGCCGGAAACCAAGACGCCGGTTTCGCTATTCGCCAATCGCTGGTGCGCTTGGGCGCAAAGATGCGTACCGATTCCCACTTTCTGATCGGCAGTTTTGTCGGCGAGGCCATTGTGGCAACGGCGCAAGCCCGGCCCGGCGGCGCGCCGCCGCTTCCCACGAACGGCGAAGACAAGGGCGATGTGTACGCGCTGAAAGTGCGCCAAAACTACGAAGCGTATTTGAATCGTATCGGGCATCCCGAAGAAATCGCTTGGGTCGAACATGAGGCGGTCGCACGGAAAGAAATCCGCGTCATCACCGACAAGGGACTGGACAAGGGGGCGTCCTCGATTGCCAACTTGGTTTCGCTCATGCAGCTATGGTTTGTGGGCATGGCGCTGCTCGCCAACAGTTTTTGGATGCTCCTTTTCGGAGCGGCTGCGACCCGGCTCGCCAAAACAAAACGCATCCAAAGCGGTGGGCGACTGCATCCCGGTGTGGCGTGGGGGCTGGGTTTATCCGCCGTTCCTATCGCGCTGATTGCGGCGGGAAACGTGTTCAACGTACTCAGCGGTTCGGTTCAAGAGGTCGTTGTGGCCGCGCTTGCGTTGGGTGTTCCGGGATTGGCAGCCGTCGGGTACTTATGCCGCCGTGACCGCGTTCGCGCCACGCAGCCGAAACACGCCGCCCAAAACGAAGCGAACCTTACTGATGCCGCAACGGCACAAAAGGCTTCACGCGCTTCGGGGGCCGTTATCGTTGCCACGATGGCTTCTTTTGCCTTGATGGTCGGACTGCTGCTGTGGATGAGCGGTGGCGTCAGTGGTTACGCCACCACCCTCAATATGCTTGTCGGAATATCAACCGAAGAGAGCAGCGTCAATGGAGTGAACGTAGCGGTGGTTAGCCTCGTGGCGCTTGTGGCGATGGGTTTGGTTCCCGCGCTGACGTGGACGACGCTTGCCATCCGCAGCCGGGTTCGCCGCGTTCCGGTTTCGGTCGGCACGGTGCGCGGTTTTTCCCGCGTCGCTTTGCCGGTAGCGGCGGTGCTATCGCTCTTGTACGTCGGCCTTATCGGTGTGACCTGCGCGCGCGAAGGCGAAGCGCAAACCGCGATGCACGCGATGGTTGCGCACGAGGGCCGCGCCTGCGCGGATTTTGCCCACCTCGCATGGCCCACGTTTGCGCCCTGAAAATCATCACAAAAGGCTTCTTTTCAGTACGATAAACCGTTGAGCGGATACGACAAAAAATCGTATCCGCTCAACGCATTTTTGTATAAGAAGCAAGAAGACTGACCCCCAAATAATCGAGCGCGGGGTACAATAAAAGAAGTACACGCAGGGGCCGCGAAGCCGGAAAGATTTAGATGTCTATTCGCACGTTTTCGCAATCATTCCGTACATTCTACGAAACCACCTACCTCCCGGATCACGCCTCGCCGTGGAATCGGTGGGTTCATTTCTTGAGCAACCTCAGCGCGCTGGTTTTCTGCGGACTGGGCGTCGGATTTCGGAGCTTTCCGCTTTTCATAACGGGCGTTTGGTTTCAGTTGGGGCCGCCGTATCTCGGCCATATTCTGTTTGAAAAGACGCACCGCAGCATCGATCAATCGCCCGTATTCGCCGCCCTCGGAAGCTGGGCGACCACCTTTGAAATTCTTACCGGCAAGCAGTCGGTCACGCATGGACGCGCGCCTAAAAGCAACCCGCAGAGCCATCCATGAAAGAATCCGACGCGCAGTCGTCGCAACAGACTCAACAGGCTCGGCTGCTCGACGCACTGGCAAAATACGGTCGTAATCTTCACTCGTTTATGGTGCTTGAACCGGGGCTTTCGGTTTGGAGCGAGGGCGATGCCCTAATCGCTTACGCCGACCGGGGCGGCTATTGGGTCGCGGTCGGCGGCCCGCTTTGCGCTACGGAGGACACCCTCGCCGTCGCCCGCGCGTTTCGGAAATCCGCGCGCAAAGCGGGGCGCAAGGTCGTTTTTTTTGGCGTGACGCGAGCGCTGATTGACCGACTGGATACCTCTTTCGATTCGATGCCGGTGGGGCTTGTTGCCGTTTGGGATCCCGCAGCGTGGCAGCAGGTTTTGGCAGGCTCCGGTAAACTGCGAAACCGACTGAACAAAGCCCGGCGCTCCGGGCTTGCCGTCCGGCGCGTTGAAAGTGGCGAGGTTGCCGAAAACACGTCCATGCGGCAGCGATTCGGCGAAATCGTTGACGCATGGGCGGACAGCAAGGCGCTTCCCCCGATGGGTTTTATGGTCACGTTGGAGTTGTTCCAGCACGCGGAGCGGCGTCGCTATTTTGTGGTCGAGGCGGATGGAATCATTCACGGGTTCGCCGTGTGCGTGCCCATCTACGGCAAAAACGGCTGGCTTATTGAGGACATGATGCTCCAACCCGAATCGCCCGCCGGTTGCGGCGAACTCTTGGTGGATGCGGTGATGTGCCGGTTACGCGACGAAGGGGCCGACGTGGTTAGTTTGGGCATGGTGGCGCTGGCGGGATTGGATGCGGAGCCACTTCCCAAAAATCATTTTTTTCTTACCGCCCTGCTGCGCGTTTGCGCGCGCTCAATGGGCAGGCTTTATAATTGGGAAGGCTTGTATCGCTTTCGTGACAAGATGAAGCCGTCTAAGTGGGAACCCGTGTACCTTGTCGCGGGCGGAAACGTTAGTTTTTTGACCATTCGCGCGGTCTTGATGGCGTTCACCAATGGGTGGGTTCCCTTGTTTGCCGCGCGGGCGCTGGGCAAATGGACGTGGCAACGGTTCCGGCGGCGCACGGTCGCCCCTTCCGAAACCGCGTCAAAAGTTTCTCAAAAGCCGATTGTCGATGTGCCGATTTTGCTGCTGGCGCTGGCTTGCTGCGCGGCGATGGTGCTTGCCGTCGCCGGTGTGTATCGCGGCTGGCTCCCGTGGTGGATGGCAACAGGCATCGGATTTGTTGCCGCATTTGCCGGATTTACGCCCATCCACGAAGCCGTTCATGGCAACGTTTCGCGCTGGGCGTCCCTTAACGCCGCCGTGGGACACAGCTGCTCCGCCTTGCTCATGGGCGCGTTTCTCCCGTATTGCTTTCTTCACCGGGAGCACCATCTACATACCAATGTTTCCGACGACGACCCCGACCTTTGGTGCGGATCACCGTCAAAGTGGCAACTACCGCTGCGCTGGGCAACCCAAGATGTCGGCTACGTGCGGTATTATTCTTCCCGATGGCGGACGCGGCCCCTACTCGAAAGGGCGAATTTTCTCCTTAGCGGAAGTTTTTATGTTGCCGTCGCGGTCGGCGCGTTCTTGCTCATGCCGCACTTATTTGTTGCCTTGCTGTTCGGCTAGATTCTTCCGGCGCGGCTGGCGCTGCTTGCGCTCGCGGCGACATTTTCTTACCTTCCGCACGCACCGCATCATTCGACAAACGCTTACCAAGCAACGGCAGTTCGCAGTTCGCCCCTACGGACGTGGCTTCTGCTGGGTCAAAATTTCCACTTGGTGCACCACCTCGATCCCTCCAAACCGTTTTATCGTTTGTCGGGTATTTGGAAGCGAACCCGGCAGGATTTTTTGGATCGCGGCGCGATTGACCATACCCATCATTAAGCAAACCGCGCTTCCGCGTCGATAGTGCTTTGGACAAAAGCAACGACGCGAAGGGAATGGGTACGGTGGGCAAAAGTTTGAAAGAGCGCATGGAGGCGGAGGCCAAACAGCGCGCTTTGTATGAATCGAGCTTGAAGGGGTCGAAGAAGCAGCACCAGCGGGAGCGAAGCGAGAAGCAGCAGAAGAAAAAGCCCGCCGAGCATCTGCTGCCCTATTTGCTGCACAAAGAACTGAAGGCGCACCAGATACGGGACGTGAGCGGTTACAAGCCGCGCTCGTACAATTTGGACAAACAGATCGTTGACCTGATTAATCATTTGTTCGTCCGGTATCCCGTGCCCGGCTTTTTGTATCCGGTGTGTTTGGACAACGATACGCACAAGGAGGCGCGCGCTGACCGTTTTTCTTTTATGCACGGCATCTACCGGCAATGGTTCATCACGCTCGCGCAGGGCGGCAGTTTTTCCAAAGCCGTCAAGGGCGTGATGACCAGCAAAGAGGCAAGTCTGTTTCTCAAGGGCGACCCCAACCGGTTTGTCCACGAGAATGTGTGGCTGGCAAAAATGCAGGCTGCCGACGTTCCCGCGCCGTTGCGCCTTCTGCTGCTCGACCGCATCCTTACCCGCCACTACTTCGACGATCCGGGCGGGCGGCTCATGGATATGATTCGCTTTTATGCCCGCTATCACGGCGAACTGGACAAAAACACGCTCCATGAGGTCACCGACTTTTTGGCGTGGAAGCTGGACAACGACCCGGCGTTTTCTATGAAGGGCCGAACGGCAGGCTCGATGGTGAAGCTGGCAAGCGAATGGCACGTGCTCATTCAAAAGGCGAAGTTAGGCAGCAACGTCGAATGGGACGGGTTCAACATCCCGTACTGGTCGGTGGAAGAATGGGGTCAGCAGCCTATGCTGTGGGAAGTGACGGAGCTACGAAATAACCGGGAGTTGATGAACGAGGGGCGCAAACAGAAGCACTGCGTATACGGTTACGTTCAGCAGTGCGTCGAGGGGCGGTGCTCGATTTTCTCGTTGCGCCAGTATAGTTTGGGTATCGTCGGCGTGGACGATGAAGGCAAGCCCGTAAAGCAGAAGTTCAACGAGTTGACGCGGGTGACGGTCGAGGTTTCGTCCAACCGCTCTATTATTCAGATGAAGGGCGTGCTAAACCGGAGGCCGACGCCCGAAGAAGCATCGGCATTGAACCAGTGGGCGGGCGTGAACGGGTTCACCTACCGCGCCACGCGCTGGTAATGGCTCGAAAAAAAGCCTTGGGCGAAGCGTACTAAGCTGGGCGGGCTTAGTACGCTTCGTTCTGTTTGCCGGTATTTGCCGTCGCCCACGTCGTCCAGTTGCCGTCGAACTCGCGGACGGTTTCATTGCCGAACATCAATAGACGGGTGGCGATTTTGTCGATGAAGAAGCGGTCGTGGCTGACGGCAACGAGTGCGCCGGGGGAGCTTGCGAGCGCCTGCTCCATGACTTGTGTGCTGGCTAAGTCCAAATGGTTCGTGGGTTCATCGAGGAGCAGTACGCCCGCGCCGGATAAGAGGCACACGGCGAGGGCGACGCGCGCTTTCTGCCCCCCGGACAGCGTGCCGATTTTTGACTGTTGGTCGGTTTCGGAAAATTGCAGCAGCGTGAGGAAACGCCCGACCTCTTTGCGGGTTGCGGCGTAGGCAAGGCCGGTGACGTTGACGGCGTGCGTGACGGTGTCTTTCGGGTTTAGTTCGCGCTGGATTTGGTTGAAGTCCGCGAATTTGACGCCGCCCTCCCAAATGACCTTGCCCGCGTCCGGTTTTTCCTCGTTGTTTAGGGCGCGAAGGAGGGTTGATTTGCCCACGCCGTTCGGGCCGACGATTGCCACGCGGTCGCCGCGCCGAACCTCGAAAGAAACGTCGGAAAAGAGCGTTTGGTCGCCGTAGCGCTTGGTGATGTTTTCGGCGCGCACCAAGTTTTCCGGGGTTCGCAGACCGGCGTACAACGTCGTGATGATCTGGTTCATCGGGCGCGGGGGACGCCGCTTTTTGATGTCGGCTATTTTGCGCAACGTGCTCGGGGTGGGATTTTTCGCCAGTTCCTGACGATCCGCGATGGCTTCGGCTTCAAGTGTCAAAAACTCTTCTTCGTGCTCGAACTGCTTTTCCAATGTCTTGATGCGAAACGGCTTGGCGCGGATGTACTCGCTGTAACTGCCGGGATACTCGTGGAGGTGGTAGTTTTCTACTTCAACAATCCGGGTGACGACGGAGTCCAGAAACTGCCGGTCGTGCGAAACGAGAACCAGACCGCCGCGAAACGTTTGCAGCCATTCTTCAAGCCACGCCACGCCTTCGACATCCAAGAAGTTGGTCGGTTCGTCGAGGAGCAGAACGTCGGGCTGGGTGAGCAGGATTTTGGCGAGCGAGGCCCGGTTGCGCCAGCCACCGGAAAGCGTGTCGATGGGCTGATGGCGGCGCGTTTCGCTGAAGCCGAGTTTACTCAGGGCGGTTTCTATGTGGCGCGGATAGTCCCAGCCGTCGCGCTGCTCCATCGTTTCCAAGAGTTCGGCCTGCCGGTTCAGGAGTTTTTCGATTTTATCGGGGGCAATGTTTGGAAGGGACGCTTCGTTTCCGACCGCTTCCAATTCCTGCTCGGTGGCGCGTATATCGGCGAACACGTCTTCGAGGACTTTTTGGACGGAATCCGCGCCGTCGAGTTCGGAAAACTGGGAAAAGTAGCCGATGCGAACGCCCGCGTTGATTTCTACGCTCCCTGTATCGGGCGTTTCCTGATCCAAAAAAAGGCGCAGGATGGTGGTTTTACCGGTTCCGTTTTTACCGATGAGACCGACGCACTCGCCTGCGCGAACGCGAAAGGAGGCGTCGCGCAGCACGAGTCGGTCGTCGTAGCGTTTAGTGACTTGATTTAGTCGGATAAGGCTCATCGTTTTTTCATTCGGGCGCAATCGTGGTTTTGAAGACGGCTTTTTCGCCCTTAACGCGCACATAGAATGTTTCGCGCTGCTTGGGCGGCACGTCGGGAGACGCGGCATGGGTGACGGTGAAAGCGCCGGGCAACGTCAACGTCACGCGCATCTTTCGCCCGTCGGGATAGGTTACCACGAGGGCCGCTTTGTCGGTGAACGAGGCGGTTCGCACGTTTTTCCAATAGTTGAATCCGGCAAGTAAGCCCGTTTGGTTCGCCAAACTATCATCCGGCTGGAACGCGGCGGGCAGTTCGGCTTTGCCTTGAATTTGCAAAAACAAACCCAGTTCGTGCGTTTTTTTGTCGGTTGTGGAAAGCGTCAGTGTGTCGGTTAATCCGCTTGGGCTGACTTGCAGTTCCCGCTCGGCGTTGGCGTTTTTGCGATAGGCGGGCTGGCTTGCGGCAACGCGCACCGTTTCACCGTTGGGTTCAAAGGCGAGTAGTTTGCCCGGATTCCAGTTCTCTTGTCCCAAACCGTCCACCACGGGAACGTTGTGCGCGAAGGCTTTGGAATAAAACTCTTTGTGCAGCGGCGAACCGTAGCCGACCGTGCTGGGGTCGTGCGTTACGTCGGTTTTGTCGTAAAACGCTTCAAAGTTCAGGGCTTCGGCTTGCGCATGTGAGGCGACGAGCTGACCGTAATGAAAATACACCTGCCACGGCCCGTGTTTTAGAATCGCCATGCGGCTCGATTCCATATTGAGGCTGACGGCGGGAGCCAAAACGGGGTTTACCTCTTTGGGGGCGGGCAAGGGATCGAGCAGCGTGTTCCAGCCCATGCGGGTGCGGGCGGCGGCAAGCCCGACAGACGTGGGGAAAAGCCGGGCGGCGTCGGCTAAGAAGTTGACGTTGGGCGCGGTAAGGGGCGTGTTACCGTCGGCGGGGCTGGGCAAGAGTCCGGTCGAAAAGCGCATCGCAATCGGGGCGAGCATCAGGTTTTCCGCCGTTTCCATTTCGTGCGTCAGTTTCGCCGCGTCGCCCTGCGTGGAAGCGAACTCGAAAAACGGTAGAAGGGCGGAAACGACATACGAATTGTAGCCGAGCGATTGCTCTTCCCACAGATAATCGCTGGTGACGCCTTTTGTCATCTGCGCTTTGATGCCAAACGGGCTGTCCACGGCGGCTTTCCACAGGGCCTCGTTTTGGTATAAAACGGCAACGCAGCCCACCGCCGACCGATGCCAGCAGGCGATATTGTGGATGGTCAGCCTGCTGTTATTGAGAAGCACGCATTCCGGCTCGAACAACCGGGTGAACCATTTTTGCTTGCGCTCCGGGGTGACGTAAGTCCCCAGATCGCGGGCCATTTTAACGAAAGAAACCAGATTGACGGCTTCGTCCAAACTTTGCCACATGAAATGGGTTCCCTCGCGGTCGGACTGTTTGGGCCATTTCGCATAGTTGTCAGCGTAAAAATCAATTTGCCCGGAGGCCCAGTCCGCGTATTTGCGCTCGCCGGTCAGCCGGTATAACTTGGCCGCCGATTCGATTTGCTTGACGTGCTGCGAGCGAAACGCGAAAACCCATGCGGCATGGAGTTTGGGCGTGAGTTTGACGCGCGGATCGGAGGGACTATGAAGCGTGTATTCGCCCGGTTCGTCGGGCGTGAACGTCAAATGCGAGCCGTCTTTGGGACTGACGAAATCGTGATACCAGCCGCAAATCCACTCGATATGGTCTGTGCGCTTCGCCATCCAGTCGTCGGTAGTGGCGCGCTGACCGGCGACCCATTTTTGCAAATCGGGACGGGCGCTCAGACGTTTGCGTGCACCCTCCCAGTCGTCTTTGGGCTGTCGGATCGGACTGCCGCCCGGCTGGTAAATTTTAAGCGAGGCGAAGGCTTTCGCAGGGCCGGGTTTGGGGTACATGGCTTGGCCTTCCGGCGGCGCGGCGGCGACCACGGCGGAAGTAGTGTGGAAAGCAAGCACGGCTAAGGCCGCCGTGAAAGCCGGAACAAGATACCGAGGTCTGCGCTGATTTGGATCGTTCATGCGTTTAGTATACGGGCTTTTTGTGCGGGCTTTTCGCTCGGTTTGGAATAATTCATCCGCATCTTGACAATGGCTATTGCTGCGCGGTACACTTTGAATAAATCTGTTATACGCATAACCTATCCGCATAAATCTACTTTTAGCGCGTTCACGTGTCAAAGGTATGACAAAGGAAGTCGCGGGAAGAAGCGTTTAAGGAGCAAAGATGTTCTCAATGTTTTACAGCGGCTCGCGCGCTAAAAAGCAGCCCTCGTCGGCAGGCTTTACCCTTATCGAACTGCTTGTCGTTATAGCAATTATCGCTATTTTGGCGGCGATCTTGTTCCCCGTTTTCGCGCAGGCCCGCGAAAAGGCCCGGCAGGCCGCTTGCTTGTCCAACACCAAACAAATGGCGCTGGGAGTGATGCAGTACACCAGCGACTATGACGAGCTTTTGCCGGTCATTGGCGATGGCGCGGCGTGCCGGGGGCGCTGGCAGTGGCAGATTTTTCCCTACGTGAAGAATAGCGATGTGTACACCTGTCCAAATATTCCCGCCAATAGCTGGAAGCCGACAACCTCGACCGCCAACGATGCAGACATGAAGCCGTGCCCGGCGGCAACCGGAAACGTTTCCAGTTCGGGATACGGCTGGAGCGGCGCGCTCAACTACGACATACGCGGTATTGCGAGTCCCACAACCAAAGATCGTGCTTTGGCTTCGGGCTACTCGCTGGGCGACATCAAAAAGCCTGCCGAAACCATTCTGATCGGCGACGTTTCGTATGAGGGGGAAGCGGGCTATTATATGTACGCGCAAAACCCCGCCAAAGCCGTGCCAAACGGTACGGAAGCATATTATTTGCCGCAGTTTCGACACACTGTGGCGAAAACGATCCAGTACCCGTCGAAGCCCAGCGGCAAAGTGTTCACGTTGCCCATTGAAGGGCGCTGCAATTTCGTTTTTCTGGACGGCCATGCGAAATCGCTGGACATAGGAACCGCTTTCAAGGAAGCGACGACCGAAGACGGCTATAATCTCTACGCGGGGACGGGCGAAACCAACGGCCCCAACAGTCGCTACCTGCTGTGGAACATCTACTAAACCGTTCAAGCAGCTATTAAAAAGGGCGTTGCGCAGCGCCCTTTTTTGCTGGCTCGCGTGAATAACGAACGTTTATTGTAAAATACACTCATGGTAACGATGAATGATATTGCGGCGCGCGTTGGCGTTTCGCAGGCTACCGTTTCCTATGTCCTCAACGGGCGCAAATCCGGGGTTCCCGTCCGCGAAGAAATGCGCACGCGCATTTTGCAAACGGCGGAGGAACTGGGCTACCGGCGCAACGAACTCGCGCGGGCGATGGCGTCGGGCAAAAACTACGTTTTGGGCTTTGTCACCCACCTTCCCGGCGAAGAAAACTCCAACCGGATTATGCTGGGCGCGCAGGAAGAAGCCAGCGATAAGGGATACACCATTCGCCTGCTCCCCCTCGCGGGCTTTCCTGATTATCAGCAAGCCTTTGCTCGCTTAGCCGAACAGCGTTTGGCGGGCGTCATGGCGCTCAACTTCAAAGCCGATGCGATTGACTGTTTGCGCGAGGAAACGCAGCGGTTCGGTATTCCGGTTGTGCTGATGGACGACCCGCCGACGCAAAACTGGGCGGCGAGCGTGGTCAGCGATGACGCCGACGGATTGCGCCAAGCCATCGCACATTTGCGGCAGTTGGGACACGAGCGTATCGCGTTTGTTTCCGCGCAAAGCAACTCCCCGCTCGCCCAGCAGCGGCAAGATAGTTTTTTGCGTTTGATGGAAGAAAGCGGTTTGCTGGTTCCCGACTCATTTGTGATTGCAACCAACTGGAAAAACCCGGAAATCATCGAAAAGGGCCTGCGTCATTTATTGGAACCGGGGCGCGATCCGTCCGCCTACCCGACCGCCCTCCTTTGCGCGGGCGATTTTATAGCGATGGTCGCGCTGCGCTTGGCGCGGGCTTTAGGGTTTCATGTGCCGCGCGATGTGTCGATTGTTGGTTTTGCGGATTTTCTTTTTGCCTCGTATGCCGATCCGCCGCTGACCACGATTGCGCAGCCATACGAAGAAATGGGACGGCTCGGCGTGCGCTACCTATTGGAGCCGTCCCCTTCCGCGCCCGGCCCGCCCGCGTTTTGCGTGCCGACCCGGCTCATCGTGCGCGGTTCGACGGGAGCAGCCCGTTTGGACTAAGGCGGGAAACCCACGAAATGCGCCACGTGAAATTGACTGGAAAACGTTATGACTTTATTTGCCCCTTTGCACCAAGCCGAAGATAAACATATCAAAATTGCTATCGCGGGCGATTCCACCGTATCGGATACGACGCCGGGCGAGCCGAACCCGCAGCCCGGCTGGGGCCAGTTGCTGCCGGTTTACGTGGACGAAAAGCGCGTCAAAATAACCAATTTCGCCAAAGCCGGGCGCAGCACGAAAACGTTCAAAAGCGAAGGGCGATGGGCAAAATTGCTCGCTATCAAGCCCGACTATGTGTACATCCAGTTCGGGCACAACGATTCCCATGCCAAAGAAAAACCCGAAGCCACCGATGCGGCAACCGATTACACGGTGTATCTGCGCGAGTTCGTACAAACCGCCCGCGCGCAAAACAGCAAACCCATTCTCGTTACGCCGATGCACCGCGCCTTGTGGAGCAAAACCGACCCGGCCCACCTGACAAACGAACTGCTGCCCTACGCCGAGGCGACCCGCCGCGTAGCCCGCGAATTGAACGTTCCGCTTGTGGATTTGTACGCCCGCAGCGAGACCGCTTTTGAAAGCATGGGGCTGGAAAAAGTCAGGCCGCTGCTTGCAAGAAACGGCGACGACCGCACCCACTTTACCGAAGCGGGCGCGAAACTCTTCGCGGGATATGTCGCGCAGGAAACCGTGCGCGTCGTGCCCGAATTGCGTTCTCTTTTTCGCCCCCCGGCCTGACGCGAAACGCCAACAAAAACATGGAATTCGATAACGCCACTGTGGCCCGAAAGTATCAGGAAGCCCTTTCGGGACTGGCGCAAAACACGCGCCTTGTTTTTGACTATCCCCACCCCGTTTTGATTGAGGGCGGGCTTTACAAAGGGATTTGGCTGGAATGCGGGCCGCAGGAAGGATTGGTGTATGGGCGGTTCGCCCCCGAAATCGCGCTCGCCAACCACGACATTTTCTTCCATTATCAGCGTGCCGACGGGTATTTGCCCTGCAATGTGCGCACCGACCGATTAGGCACGGGGCAAATACAGATGGTCGTCCCGATTGCAGCAACGGCTTGGGAAACCGCGCAGTTAACCGTCGACGCGGCGTTTTTGGTTCGCGCGTATGCGGCCTGTGCCCGCTGGGACGACTGGCTTGTGCGTTATCGCAACACGCGCGGAACCGGATTATGCGAAGCGTTTTGCGAGTTCGATACGGGGCACGACCATAGCCCGCGCTGGAACAGTTTGCCGCGCCAATGCCCGGACAACGACGCCCGCATCTGTCCCTCGGCGGGCAAACTGCCCTACTTGGCCCCCGATCTTTCTGCGACGGTTTATGGCGGACGGGTCGCGCTTTCGCAGATGGCGAGCGCGCTTGGCAAATCGAGCGAAGCGCAGCAGTGGACAGATAAAGCCGAGGCAACACGGGCCGCGCTTATCAAACACTGCTTCGACGAAGAAGACGAGTGCTTTTACGATGTGGACAGCGACAACCAATTCGTGCGGCTGCGCGGCGACGTACTGACCCGAGTTTTGGGCGAGCACGTGGTTGACCAACCGCTTTTCGAGCGCATCTACGCGCGGCACATCAAGAACGAAAATGCTTTTTGGACGCCGTATCCGCTGCCGTCCATCGCCGCCGACGATCCGCAGTTCGTGCGCGATTTGCCCGCGAACTCATGGGGCGGGGCAAGCCAAGCATTGACCGCGCTTCGCGCGCCCCGGTGGTTTATCCATTACCAAAAAGAAGCGGACTTGCAGCATTTGATGCGCCAATGGATAACGGCGCTTTTGCGCGCCGACGGCTTTATGCAGCAAATGAACCCGTGGACGGGCGAGTTTTCCACGTCGCAAGGCTACTCGCCCTCGATGTGCGTGTTCGTCGATTTCGCGCACCGGCTCGGTTTAGTCGGCTGAATGTGGAAATGCGTTGGTCAGCGCGTGCCATTCGGTTTCGGAAACATGAAAGACGCTGCCATGCCGGGCGTGCGGCGGGAACGCGAACGCTTCCGGGAAGATCGTCGCCCAGTCGCGCAGGTTCGGCGAGCGGGACGCACCGTAGTCGTTCGCCATCGGGTAGTCGTACAGCATCAGCCAGCCCGCGCCGGTGGGATCCGGCAGCACGGACGGGCCTTCGGTGATCGTCGGCGTGATTTGTCCGTTGTTGAGCGGGCCGTCGAATACGGTGTATGGGCCGTCCAAAGCCGGGGCGGTCGCCAAGCGGATACCGCGCCGCTCGCCGGTGTGAATGCCGAATTCTTCCTCCTTGTGGAACAGGTAAAACGTACCGTCGTGCTCGACAAGCGTGCCGTCAATCACCGAGTAGCCGGGCGCGAAAAATACCTGTGGCAGCGTAAAGGTTTCCCAATCGGCGGTGCGGCTGCACCAAAGCACGCTTTCCTTCCAGCTGTCACCTGCGAACGAGGACGACCAAAAAAGCAAATATTGCTGGCGCGCTTGGTCGTAGAACCATTCGGTAGCCCAAATGTTGTTGACCTGTCGCCCGTCTGCGTCGCGGAAGGCTTCCATCAAGGGCAAACTCCGCTCCTGCCATGTAATCAGATCGCGGGAACGGGCGTACAGGCACGCGCGCGGGCCATCTCCGCCAGTCGCTACCAAATGGAAGAAACCGTCCGCGCCGCGCTGGATGAACGGGTCGCGCACGAATCGACCCGGCCACGTGGGCCGGTTATGATTGAGGGGCGTCCAGTGCAAGCCGTCGCGGCTTCCGGCAAGGTGCAACTCCTGCCCGTCGCCCGCGTCCGAGCCGAGGGTTTCATCGCCGAGCGCGTCGGGCAACGGTATGGTTTCGACCCCGTTTTCGGTAATTTCGACGCGCCCGCGATACACACTCCGAAAATACGCCAGCAGCCACATCCCGGTGCCTTCACCCATCATACGTTTGACCCTTTCACGACGCCGATACGTTCTTTGTTCTTCCCAAAAAGGGGCTTTTATTTTGCAGGTTTTACGGGGTGGTTTGTAAGAACAAATGATTAAGCGATACGGAGCCGTTTTTGAAAGGTCGAGAAGGAAGTATTTGATGCAGGTTATCGGTTTTGGCGCATCGTCTATGGCGGGCGTCGGGGATACAAAGGGCGGATTTTTCCAAAGGCTTCAAAACGCCAACACCGAGCGCCCCGACCTGACGTTCGTCAACTTGGGCGTGAGCGGAAACACGACCGGCGATATGCTTGCGCGCGCCGACGCGGTGCGGGGCAGCGACCACCGGCTTATCGTTTTGCTCGGCTGCAACGATGTTCCGCGCGCCAATGACACCGCCCCGCACCGTCGGGCGACGCTTGAACAATACAAGCACAACCTGCGCGCGCTTTTGCCCCGCATTCAAGGAAAATCGTCTTTGTTTATCTCGTCGTTTCCGGTTTGCGCGGCGCGCACCGGCGTGTCGGAAGAAACGCTTGCCGCTTATATGGCGACCGCGCGGGCGGTGGCGACGGAATGCGGGTTCGCGGTTTGGGATTTATACGAGGAACTACGGGGGCAAGATTTGACCCTTTACTGGGCTTCGGACGGGCTACACTTTAATGACGCAGGTCACGCGCTAATAGCCGCCCGGCTTAGCGAAGTCGCGCCCCTTTGATACCCCCCCAGCCAACGATTAACGATTGCGGGGTTGAACTTTTGATGCTTGTTTTCGTCCTATAGCGTCAAACCCCGTTTGCGTTGTAGAAGAAAGCCGTGCATGGCAATTCGTCGCCCTATAAACATTTTCCCTAAACAACGTGCGGTTGTCCAAAGCCTTGCTGCCGGGGCGGTTCTTGCGGGCATGGTTGTGGCAGGCTCCGTTGGCGGCGCGCAAACCGTTGCCTCGCACCCCGCAACGCCAACAGCCGCGCAGGCCGCCTTTTTTGAAAGCAAGATTCGCCCGGTTCTTTTGGAGCAGTGCGTTCCGTGCCACGGGCCGACCGCGCAACAGGGCGGGGTTCGTTTGGATACCGCCCTTGACACGTGGAAAACGCTGACGCCGGGCGCTCCGGGGAAAAGCACGTTTATCCATGCCGTCGGCTATGCGGGCGACGTACAAATGCCGCCGACCGGAAAACTGCCTGCCGCCCAAATCGCGGATTTAACGCAGTGGGTGAAGGACGGCGCGTATTGGCCTGAAAAAGCCGCGAGCGCCGCGCCCGATGTCCGGCGCAAACACTGGGCGTTTCAGCCGGTGCGTTTGCCCATTGTTCCCAAAACGAAAAATACGGTTTGGGCGGCCTCGCCCATAGATCGTTTTGTGCTAGCGAATTTGGAAAAAGCCCACTTAACCCCGGCCCCGGCGGCAAGCAAGCGCCAGTTGATTCGGCGCGTGTATTTCGATCTGGTCGGTTTGCCGCCGTCGCCGCAGGCGGTCGATGCGTTTGTGCAGGACAAATCGCCGCAGGCCTTCGTCAAGGTCGTGGACGGGCTTCTTAATTCGCCGGAGTACGGGGAGCGCTGGGCGCGGCACTGGCTCGATGTGGCCCGCTACGCCGACTCCAACGGGCTGGACGAAAACATGGCCTTTGGTAATGCGTGGCGCTACCGCGACTGGGTCGTGAACGCGCTTAATAGCGACAAGCCGTACAACGTGTTTTTGGAAGAACAAATCGCGGGCGATCTGATGGACAGCAGCAGCGGTGCCGCGCTCCGCAACGAGCGCATCACGGCGACCGGCTTTTTGACGCTGGGCGCGAAAGTGCTTGCCGAGCAGGATAAGCCCAAACTCGTCATGGATATTGTGGACGAGCAAATCGAGGTCACGACCAAAGCGACGATGGGTTTGACGATTGCCTGCGCCCGCTGTCACGATCACAAGTTCGACCCGATTTCGACCAAAGATTATTACGCGCTGGCGGGCATTTTCAAAAGCACGAAAACAATGGCGAATCTCGCTTTTGTGTCGCAGGTCAACGAGCGCAAAATTTCCACGCCCGCGCTTGAGACGGCGCAGCGCGCGCGCATGGAAACGATGCGGCGCTTGGAAGCGGATTTGAAAACCGCGAAAGCCGAGGGCGCGAAGTCGGTTGCGTTTCAAATTCGCGCCGATGCCGACAAGTATCTCAAAGCGGGCTGGGAGTTGGCCCAACAGCCCGGCGTGCTTTTGTCGATTGGTGACGCCCTCGATGCGCCAAACGGCCTAAGGCGTCAGATACTCCCTGCCGTTTCGTTTGTTAAAGGCAACGCCGTCCGCGATACCACCAATTACGGCAAGGATTTGGGCGTTATCGTTACGGATAAAGCGCCGGTTTCCGCCGAATGGGAAATTACGGTTCCAGACGCCGGACGGTATCAAGTGGAACTGCGGTACGCGGCGCAAGAATCGCGGCCCGTTTCGTTGATTATTAACGATAAGATCGTTCGCAAAAACGCCGCGCCCGGCGTTACGGGAAGTTGGATGCCCGACACGCAGCGGTGGGAAGCGCAGGGCATTTATTTGTTTGCGGCGGGCGTCAACAAACTGAAAATCGAGCGTAACGACGGGCCGATACCGCATATCAGCCGAATTCTCGTCGCTCCCGCCCCGACCGCGCCCGCGATGGCGGGAGTTGAGGGGAAAAGCGAAACGGCGGAAAGTATCGCCAAACGGGATGGTTTGATACCGGATGTCGTGACGCGCTGGGCTGGCCGCTTGGTTGGCGTCCGCGATCCGCAAACTGTTCGCGCCAAACTGATGGAAGATGCCGCGCTGTTTGCGGCCCCGGAGAAATCCGAGGCGTTTTACTCGCCCGCTACCGCCCTTGTGGTCAAAAACGCCGAAAACGCCATCGCCGAAGCAATGAAAACCGCGCCGCAGGTTCCTGTCGTCATGGCGGTCGAGGATGCGGCGAAACCGGAAAACGTGCCGGTTCATGTGCGCGGCAGCACGCAGAATTTGGGCGACATCGTGCCGCGTGATTTTCCGCAAACGCTGAAAGCCGTTTGCCCGTCCAACGAAGTTCCTGACGAAAAAGGGAGCGGCAGGCTTGCGCTTGCGCACTGGCTGACCCGTCCGCAGCACCCGCTAACCGCCCGCGTTCAGGTCAACCGTGTATGGCAGCATATTTTCGGCGAGGGATTGGTGCGCACGCCGGATAACTGGGGCCTCAAAGGCGAAAAGCCGACCCACCCGGAACTCTTGGATTATCTGGCCTCGACGTTCATCACGCAGGACAAGTGGTCGCAAAAAAAACTTATTCGCCGCTTGGTGCTGTCGTCCACTTATCAAATGGCGACGGTTGCTACGCCGGAAATAACAAAGCGGGCGTCGCTTCTTGACCCGGAAAACCGGCTGCTTTGGAAGATGAACCGCCGCCGTTTGGAGGCCGAACCGCTCCGCGATGCGATTCTTGTTGTGTCCGGTACGCTGGAAAATCGTTTGGGCGGCACGCTTTTAACGTCCAAAGACAACGATTATGTGACGAACGATCAAAGCGGCAACGCGGCGCAGTACGATGCCCCGCGCCGCAGTTTGTATCTGCCGGTTATTCGGAACGCCGTATACGATTACTTTCAGGCCTTTGATTTCGGCGACGGAACCAGTGTCAATGCTCGGCGGGCCTCAACAACGGTCGCGCCGCAGTCCTTGTTTTTGCTGAACAGTCCGCTTGTCCGCAAAGCCTCAGACGCCTTTGCACGCTCGCTGCTCGTGCCCGCTCCAACCAGTGCTGATGCGGCGAGCGACGCGCGGCGCGTTCAGGCCGCGTACCGTCGGGCGTTCGGGCGGGCCGCCGCGCCGGATGAAGTGACCCGCGCTTTGGGGTATGTTTCGCGCTATGATGCCGCGCTTATCGCCCGTGAACCCGATTCGGACAAGCGCAAACAACGGGCGTGGCAAAGTTTGTGTCAGGCCTTGCTCGCGTCCAACGAATTTTTGTATGTAGACTGAGTAGAGTGAGCGGAAATTTTATGAGCCACAACTGTAACCATTTTATGCGCCCGCAAACCCGGCGCGAACTGCTTAAAACGGCGGGCAACGGGTTTGGAATGCTGGCTCTCGCCGCGATTTTGGGGGAAGAAACGGCGCAAGCGAGTAGCAACAGTAATCCGCTCCTTGCCAAAGCGCCGATGTTTCCCGCCAAAGCAAAGCGCGTCATTTTTCTGTTCATGCACGGCGGGCCGTCGCAGGTGGACACGTTTGACCCCAAGCCGCTTTTGACCCGTGACAGCGGGAAGCCGTTTCCCGGCGAAAAGCCCCGCGTCGTGTTCGCGCAAACGGGCAACCTTTTGGGGTCGCCGTGGGAGTTCAAAAAACACGGCCAAAGCGGGATTGAGGTTTCGTCGCTGTTTCCGCACGTCGCCGAGTGCGTGGACGACATCTGTATGCTGCGCTCGCTCCATGCCGATAACACGGCCCACGGCGGGGCGCTCTTGCAACTGCACACCGGCAGCGATACGTTCGTGCGGCCCTCGATGGGGTCGTGGGTGACGTATGGTTTGGGCACGGAAAACCAGAATTTGCCCGGCTTTATTACGATTTGCCCATCGCTCGGGCACGGCGGCGTGTCGAACTGGTCGTCCGCGTTTTTACCCGCCGCGTATCAAGGAACTCCGATTGGCAACGCCAGCATCCCGGCGCAAAAAGCCGCGATTAATTAC
Organism: uncultured Armatimonadaceae bacterium; assembly: GCA_964241985.1. Classification (GTDB taxonomy): domain Bacteria; phylum Armatimonadota; class Armatimonadia; order Armatimonadales; family Armatimonadaceae; genus CAXTBP01. The sequence goes on from CAXTBP010000002.1 coordinate 25,900, forward strand.
ATAGCGGGCGCGGAACCCGCCGACTTGCAGCGGCTGCAACTGGATTTGCTCAAAGACATGAATCAGGCTCAGATGAAGCATTTCGGGCTGGATCCGCAATGGGAAGGGCGCATCAATGCCTACGAGTTGGCGTTTCGGATGCAGACCGAGGCCCCGGAACTGATGGACATTAGCAAGGAAAGCAAGGCGACGCTTGCTTTGTACGGCGTCGATGAAAAGCCGACCGATAATTTTGCCCGCCAGTGCTTGCTTGCCCGACGGTTTAGCGAAAAGGGCGTGCGGTTCGTGCAAGTCTCGCACTCGTATAAATGGGATCAGCACGGCGATTTGAAAAACGGCCATACACAAAACGCCGCCGAGGTGGACAAACCGATTGCGGGCCTGCTCAAAGATTTGAAGGCGCGGGGCTTGCTCAAAGATACGCTCGTTATTTGGGGCGGCGAGTTCGGGCGCACGCCGACCGCGCAAGGCGGCGATGGCCGCGACCATAACCCGCACGGCTTCACGATGTGGATGGCGGGCGGCGGGGTCAAGCCCGGTTTCGTGTACGGCGCGACCGACGATTACGGGTATTACGCGGTCGAGGACAAAATGCACATGCACGATATGCACGCGACCCTGCTGCATCTTTTGGGCCTCGACCATACGAAACTAACCTACCGCTACGCGGGCCGCAACTTCCGCCTGACCGATGTGGAGGGTCAGGTCGCGCACAAAATTATCGCGTAGCCCGAAACCGTTAGGCGGGCTGCGCCAAATGCAATTTCAGTGCGCCCCGTTTGTTGCCGACGATTTGAACGCCGCGGTTTGTTTTGGTCGCCGCGCCGTTTTCGATACGCGCCGAATACGCGAAATCGCGGAAGCGGTAGTCGAGACGGTTGCTTGAAACCGTTTGCAGGGCGCTTCGGCCTGCGTCCCATTCAAAAATCAAGCCCAGCCCCAAGTCGCCAGTCGTTTTTGGCAGATCGCTTAGGCGAAATTCCATTTCCTTTTCGTGGAAGGTGGCCGTCAAATTTCCGCCGCCTTCTATGGGAACGGTGGCTTGCAGAGTGGAACCCGTTTCGGTGACGGTCGGCTGGGCCGCCATTGTTAGCGGGGTTTGCTCCCCGGTCGCGCTGATGCGGACAAACCGCCCCTGTGCGCGCGTGCCCGGTTTGTGGGCGCGAACCGCGTCGTCGCTCCAATGGTAGCCGTCCAGAACGGCGAGCAGGCGTTGTTCGATGCCGTGGTTTCGGACGACTTCCGTTAAAAAGGGCTGTGGGAAATCGTCGTTGTATACGTGCAAATCCCGCAGATAAAACTCCGAACCGCGAAAATGCAGGTTCGCGCGGAGGTATTTGCTTTGATACCAAACCGTGCGCTCCGGGGCGTCTTTATGATCGAAGGGGTCTTGGAGCATGACCTGCGCCTGCGGCGGCGTTGATTTGAACTGGGCTTTGAATTTGCGGCCCGTCGCGCCCATCGTTTCGATTGCTATTTTGCCTTCGCGGTGCTCGGCGTTCAGTTTTTCCATTTGCATCGCAAAGGCTTTGCTCATGGCGGGCCAGCCGAAGCTGTTTTCTTGCCCAAGTTGCGCGTACCCGAACGCTTGCGTCGGCTGATGGGCGATCATGTCAAAAAAGCGGTCAACGAAAACGGTGGACTGCCCGGACGCCCAAACGGGTTCCATTGTATCGGGGTACGAAAGCGTGTTGTCGTAGTAGTACACGGGGTCTTGGCCGAGCAGGCGGAACATCGGGGTCGAAATCTGATTTTTGGCGTTTGTGGCGGGACTCCAAGCGTTTACCCGGTTGGGATAATAGGCGGCAATCGGTGCGCCCCAAATCGTGAAGCCGTCGGTCGCCAGTTGGTCGCGGCAGTTGCCGAAAGCGTCCACTTTGTGCTTGTCCGAAAACTGAGCGACCGAAATAGCGTCCAAATTCCACGACGCGACCGATTTCACGTCTTTGCCGAAAACGCGATTGAACGTCGCGCAGGCGGTATCAACGAGTTTGCGGCGTTCGTCGGGCGTGTAGCCGATGGAATACGCGACCGGAACGTGATAATCCCACTCCCAATCCGGCCTGCCCCGCCATGCGATACCGGCATCGTCGCAGATTTTCCGGTTCATCTCGAACCAAATGCCGACCTCGTGACCTTCGGGCATTTCGCTTTTAAGAAACTCGACGAACGGGCCTTCCACAAGCGCGTCGTACTGTAAAAGCCATGTTGCGGGAAACTGGTGTTTCTTTATCAGCGCCATTTGCTCGCGGACAGGCAGCATCAAGTCCATCGGTTCGCGCGGCTCTTCGGCGCGAATAAAGTTTATGATGTTGATGCACCGCAGCGGCGCTTCGGGCGAAGCGTGCGCTTCGCTTTCCGTTAAAAAGGAAGTTATAAGAGGGGCGGCAAGCATGGTTTTTACGGTGGCGGTCACGATTTGGCGGCGCGTTAAACGGGTCGGGTCGGTTTGCATGGTCGCTTTGTAGTTCCCGAACAAGCGCGCGGTTCCCTGCAATTGGCACGGTTACAAAATACGGAAACTGGGGTGCGCGTGGTGAATTGTACGCCAAAGGTACAGCCGTTCCATGAAACTTTTTCCGCAAGACCTCGGCGATAAGCGCAGCCGCATCCTCCTGCTCCGACGCGCCGGGCTTCCCTTCCGCTCGATTGCCGACGGGCATGACGATCAAACCGACCGGGCCGCGCTCGGCTTTTGGGGCCGCGCATGGCTCACGACTTCTAAAAACAAGACGGGCCGTTTGACGACCGCCAAAAGCAAAAAGGCAGCCGATACCACCGATTCTGCCGTTGTGGACGAAGCCGCTTTGTGCGCACTGCGCGGGTTGCGCCATCGAACGCGGGCTTGGGCGACACTGGGTGCACTTCCAGCCCTCGCTGCCGTTGGCATCTTCACCGGGGGCGTGACGGGCGGCATTCATCCGCCCGAAATGGTCGCGCTTGTGTTGGGTTCGTCCGGTCTTGCGTATTTTTGCGCCATCGGTCGGCCCCGCGCCTTGCTTGCCGCCCGCCTCCGCAAAATCCGCGAACAGCCGCTCATGGCGGAAGAAATCGCGTTTCTGCTTCCCATGGCGACCGATCAGTTGGAGCGAAGCTATCTGACGCTGATGATGGAAGTCAGCCGCCAAGAGGTTTCGGGCAGTGCCCTGCCCGGTGACATGGCGGGCACGCGAACGGATTTGCGCGAAGCCCTGCAAGCCCTTGGGGATTCCATCGACCGGCTGCCCGTCGGTCGCACGGCGGGCAGCGAGCGGCCTGACATCATGACCGAAGTGCTGCGCCGCACAGCGGAGGAAACGCTCAAACAAGCGCAGGCCGAACCGGATCGCGTGGTCGCCGCGTCGCTGATTCGGCAAGTCGAAGCCCTGCACCGGCGGGCGGATGCAACAAACCGGGCCGACACATTGGTGCGACGGTTTTGGGCATTGCGCCAAGAAATTGCGGCGGAAACGGAAGCCTTGCGGGCGGGTCTTGCCGCCTACTACACGGGTTCGGGCGATGTGACCGACTTGACGCGCTTGGTGCAAAACGTGCGGGCGGTCGCCCGGGAAGCGGCGGCGGCAACGGCGGCGGTCGAAGAAGTGGACGCCGTAATGGACGCCGCAGTGACGCCCACCACGACGCCCCGAATGCCAACCGGCTGGACGCCCGACCGGTACACGCCTGCCGAGGGCGAAACCCAGCCCGCTTCTGTTCGGATCCGGCCCGGAACGTAGGGGTTATTGGACAATAAGCGATAAATCGTCAAGGTAAAAAACGCTGGCATCGTTCGTTTCGGAAACGAAGCCCCAGTTACGCAGCGATTGAAACGCGGGGTCGCACGACAGATTTGCATAGCGGCGCGGGGTCATGCCGCTATGCAGTGGCTCGACAACCACGTCATATTTGCCATTGGCCTTAGAGCCGAGCGGGCAGGAAACGGTGAAACGCAGCCATTGACCAAAGGGCAATTTGCCAAGATTTGCGCCGCTTGCGGCAAGGGTTCCGTCGGCGGCGATTTTAAGCGACGGGCCACGGTGAAACGGGATTTCGGCGTCGCGCCATTCGTGCGTGACGACCGCGCCCGCTTCGAGATACAGCGCGAATCGGCCCACCGCTACGCCTTTGGTCAGTTTCAGTTTGTAACTAAAATTCGGGTTCCATGTTTGGGCTTGGCCCGGCGCGTCGGTGATTTTGAGGCTTTGCTTGCCGTTCGCCGATTTTTCGTTGGTTACGCGCACCGTGCCCACCGGCGTTTTGCCTTCCTCGGAAACGATGACAAGCAAACTGCTTGGTCGTTCGCCGACGGTGGAATCCTCGAAATCGTCGGCGACATAATCACGGGGCGGCGGAACCGGATACGTGCGCCGCGCAAGTGTGGCCTGCGCTTTGCCCGTCAGGCGACCGGCCTTGCTTACATCAATCGGCGCAAAACCGATTTTCGCGGCGGGCGAACCGGGGCGCAAGGCGAAGTCGCCTTTTTCCGGCGCGGCGAACAACGGGTTTGCCAAAATCGAACCGGCATCGCTCCCCTTTTGCTGCCACGCGGCAAGGGTCGTGTCGCCGGGAAACAGGGTTTGCGTTTTGGGCTGCGTGTCCCAATACAGGTTATTTGCCAGCGTGAAATTGCTGCCCGTCCAGTTGCCGCCGTAAAAGGGAACGTCGCGGCTGTAGATGATATTGCGCCGGATTGTGAATGAGGACGCGGCGTGCATATCCGGCTCGCCCGGCGGATGGGTGCTTTTGTTGTTGTCGGCGCGTGAGCGGATAATCTGCGCTTCGCCGCCCCGCGCGAAGATGTTGTTTTCGACTATATTGTTCGTGCCGTAATGCTGCATGAAGCCCGAGGCAGTTGTGTTGTAGACGACGTTATCCGACGCCGTGACGCCGGTTGAGCCTTCGTCGAAATAAATGCCCCAGCCTCCGTAGTCGTAGGCGTGCACGTCGTGGATGCGGTTGTGATGGATTTTCGTGCCGGGGCAGGTTCCTATCGTGTAGATGCCGCCCATATCGGATAAAACGCCCTGCCCCAAATGGTGGATGTGGTTGTAGGCAAACGTGTTGTCGAGGCACTCGTTTTTGGCATAGCCCCACGTCCAACCCGCCGAGATGCCGCTGTAATAGAAATCCGCGATTTCGTTGTGCTCGACCGTGTTGTGTGAGGCTTGCCCAATCCAAACCCCAACGGCGGACGAATGCACGCGCCCGCCCGCAACAATCAAGCAATCACGAACGGTATTGTGCGTTACTTGTTCTTCGTCCGTTTTGGGGTTTCCGGCTTCACCGATAAGCACGCCGCCCGCACCCAAATCGCGCAACACGCAGCCGTCGAGTTTGCAGTGTTGGGTTCCTTGTCCGAAGGAAACGCCATAGCCGCCGACGTTGCGCACTGTGCAGTTTTCGAGGGAAACGTTTTGCGCGTTGGTCAAACGCAGGGCGGCGGGAATACCGATTTCCGCCTGCCCCGTGCGAACGCCTTCCGGTGTCAAATTCCACGCGGCATCGGCGAACGTAAAACCCCGAAACGTGAGATTTTTCGTGCCGTTCATTGCGAGGAGTTGCTCGTGGCGCGGCGCGACAACTACATCACGGTTCGGGTTTTCGCCGGGGTGAGCAAGATACGTTAATATGCCGGTTTTGCGGGCGAGATACCACTGTCCCGCATCGGACAAGGCTTCCTTGACGTTTTCGATTAAATAGCGGTTTCCATGCACCAAACTGTAATTCAGGGCTTCTTTGCGCGTGTAGCCGCTCAGAGTCAAAACGCGATCTTGGGCGTCCAAGTCCGCGATATTGAAGCGCGACATCGACCAAATGTGCAAACACAACACTTCGATGTCGCTTCGGTTTTGCCAGTTCGGGTTGATGTCGCCTGCGCGGTAGCGAAAACGGTTGTAGCCTTTACCGAGGGCGTCCGGCGTCGAAGGCACGCTGCCGCCGATGGTGTAATAGCCCTGCTTGGGTAGACGGGGCCGGGTGCGCCGCTCGCCGTTCACGTAGAGTTGCGAGAAACGCCAATCGCCGCGCTGGTCTGCAGGTAGCGTCACTTCCCAGCAGCCCGGTTTGGTTTGCTCCCAGCCCGTGATGCGCGTGCCGCCGGACAAAATCGGGGTTTCGTTTGCGAACGCTTCATAGACGACCGGCGCGTTTGGCGACGCGCCGCTATCGCTTTCATCGAATGATAGCGGGGCGTTCAGCGCATACCGTCCGCCGCGCACCGAAACGCGAACGGGCGTGCCGCTTTTGGAGACGGCCCGCGCGGCTTGTTGGGCGCGGCCTATCGTCGCAAAGGGGCCGTTGGTTTTGTTTGCGTTGGGATTGGTGAGGGTTCCCGCCCACGCATCGCTGCCGTTGGGTGCAACGTAAAAATGTGATGGCGGCTTGGATTGCGCTCCGTATGTTCTGCTAACAGAGCCGTGCAAGAACAAGGCGGCGAAAACGAAAAGAAAGGGCAGCAGTGCAAATTTCATTTATTGTTTTCCGGTAGGCTGGCGAGGATGGTTTCTTTCAACATGGCGTTATCATGCGCCTCGGCGAGTGTGCAAAGGACGTTGGCGGTGGACGGGTCGCCCGCGACGGCTCGGAGGAAATAGGCGAGTTGCGGCAAAAAGCCGCGCTCCGTTAAACCGTTGGGGTCGTTTGCGAAGCCGTCGGGCGGGGCGCAAACGATTTCCTTTGGTTCGCCGGTTTCGTAGACAGAAAGTGTGGAGCGGCCTGCTGCGCCTGCTGGCGGGTATGTTAGTTCGATGGTTTGCCGGTCACCCAACACTTCGTAGCTTTCGAGGTCGCGCCCCACGGCGGGGCGCACGTCAAGGTGCGCGGCAATTTCGCTGCGTGTTGAGGAAAACGAAACGCGCAAACCGGCGGGCAGTTCGCCCGGCCCACGCAGCGGTGACCATTGGATATGTTGGACGTAAAGCGGCCCCACGCTCCACAGTAAAAAGTCGAGGGCGTGAACCATCGTGTCGCGGTAAAAGATGGTGTCCGTGCGCCGCGCCCGCCACAGCCGCGCTTCGACATGAAGAGGCCTCGTTTTCATGGCGCGCAGACGGGTGCGAAATACAGACGCGAGCGGCAAAGAGCGACGGTTGTACGCGATGCACACAAAGGGATTGTTGGCTTCTTTTTCGCGCTGCACTAAGCGCGCGAGCGTTTGCGCGGTTTCCGCCGCCGGTTTTTCCGCGAGCGCGGGAATGCCGCCCGTAAGCGCAATTTCCAAAAGCGGCGCGGTTTGTGCAGGCGGAGTTAAAAGCAAAACGGCGTCGATATTTCCGGCGGCAAGGAGCGCCGCGCCGGAAGAAAACGCAGCGATAGGCGCGCTTTTTTCTGCGTGCGCGGGCGCAAAAAAGCGTTTCGCTTGGGCAATCCGTTCGGGCTGCGGGTCGGCGAGGGCGGCGACGGAAACGGGCCAACCCTGCGCGCGCAGCCACGCGAGCGCGGGTAAATGGCTGGACTGCGCAATCCCGCCCGCGCCAATGACGCCGATTTGGAGCGGACGCGGCAACGGATTCACGATACGCGCCGGAGCGAACGGCGTTCCGCGCCGGGAAGATTAGGCGTCGCACGACCGTTCAGCGTGACGAGGCGCAGTTTTCCATCAGCTACGGCAAAAGTCAGCACACTCTTTTGTTTTTCGCGCTCTACCGTGATTGCGAAACCGCCGTTTGTTGTGGGAGCAGTTGTGAGCGTTATCGCTGCCGAGGCGTTTTGGGTTGCGGCAGCGACAGGGCAAAGCGCAGTAATAAGGCGCGTTTGCGTTGTTGTGGGAAGGCTGGCCCGAACATAGTCGGACGCGCCTTTTCCCGATGCGATTTCCGGTTTGGCTCTCGGGCCGGACGCGGCATAAGCGATAGAAAGCGCGGCTTTGTTTCCCCTAACGACGGCGGAAGAACCGGAAATTGTCAATACCCCTTTTATTTGCAGGCGCGTTTCAAACGAGACGGGACGGCTTGCGGCGAGGTCATCGACAATCAGCAGTATGGGGGCGGTTTGGTCGCTCTCCAGCAAAACGGCGTGGCGCACCCAGCGCGTGAGCGGACTGTTTTTGTACGCCTGCGACACATCGCAGGCAAGCCACCTCCAGCTGTCCCCTTCCGCCGACGCTTCGTAATTGGCCCGGGCGGCTTTGACTTGCTCTATACCATCGACAAGCAGCGCGGAATGGTCGCCGGTTTTTACTTTGCCGTAGCCCACGTCCCAAATAAGCCGCTCGCCGTGCGCGACCAAAACGAAACTGCCCAAATCCAAATTGTAGTGGGATTTGTCCGATGTCCAGCCGCCATTAAAGGCAAACCATAATGCGGGCGGCGTCTGCCAAATTGTCTGCCCGCTTTCGCGGAACAATGCGCTTGGTTGAAACCGGGGCCGCGTGGGCGGCGCGGGGCGTAGGCCGCGAAACAGCAGCGCAAACGGGGATGCGCCACGCCAATAGTAGTTGTCGCCGCCGTTGTCGGCGGCCCATGCGAGCAGTTTGTCGCCGTCGGGCGTTTTGGATTCCCACAAAGCGCACAGGGTCGCGTTCGGGCCGCCTTCCGGGTTCTTGGGCGGCAGACCGGCGAACGTGTCATCGCCCATGTCGTTGAAATTGGCGTATTTTCCGTCGCTGCCTTGCATCCCGACCAAATAATAGCCCGCCATTTTTTCGGTTGCGTCGCGGAACACGCCTCGATCATCGCCGAAACGGCGGGCGGCGGCAACCGCGAAGTAGTTGGCGAACAGCATTCCGTAGGTGTAGTACATGACGCCTTCGTCGCCACCGCCGTCGGCCCGGTTCGCCGTTTTTAGAAACGCCTCGATGCGCTTCCACGCCATTCCGGCAGCCGTGCGGGCTTCGGGCATTTCGCTTGCGAGCGCAAGAGCGGCAAGGCCGCAGCCGCCGTTGACGACACCCGACCAGTTGGTTACGTCGTTGTCGCGCCACCAGTCTTTGAGCGGGCCGACGGCATCCAAATACGGTTGAATGCCGCGCGCGAATAAGCGCGTGCGAAACGTGGCCTTTTCACTATCGGTCAGCGCGGCCCGACACCAATCGTAGGCGAGCGCGCAGGCCGTGCTCGCTTCGCCGGTCGCAAGATTCGCGCCGCGATTTGCGGGCGCGGGTTTTGTCCACGTCGGTTCATCAAGAAGGGAGTTCGCTTCGCGCAGTGCCCGGTCAGCAAACTTCCGTTTCTGCGTTAAAGCGAACGCGAAAGCCGTAATGCCGATATTTCCCAGCGCGGCGCGCGTGCGCTGAATATCCAGCGGGCCGCGCGCAAGCGGATCCCTCAGAAGCACGTCCGCGTTTTTTTGCAAAAGCCGCCAGCGCGACGCAAGGTGCGGCACGGTTTCCAATCGTTTTCGCAGGGCGGGGATTTCATCCGGGCGGAAATAAAGCGAATCGCTTTCGACTGCGAACGAAACCCTAAACGGATGAGGACGAGAATTCAAGGTTTTGGTTACTTTACAAAAGCGGAGGCGCGGGATGACGCGGGCGAGAAGCCGCCGTCGAATGTCGCATCACCAGTTCGGGTGCAAAAAGAACGAGGTCGGTGGGCAACGGCACTTCCGCCTGCTTTGCCGCGTCTTTTTCCAATCGGGCAATGAGCATTTCAACGGCGGCGTTTCCGATTTGCGCGAGCGGCTGGCGTATGGTCGTCAGCGTCGGGGTTACCAGTGACGCGGACGGTACGTCATCGAAGCCGACGACGGATAAATCGCGGGGTACGGAAACCCCAAAATCGCGGGCGGCGCGAAGGCACTCAAAGGCCAAGCGGTCGTTGGCGGCAAAAATCGCGGTGGGCGGATCGGGAAGGGCGAGCAAACGCTGGGTCGCGGCATAGGCGGCATCGCCGTGATAATTGCACACGATGCAGTATTCCGGGGGCGGATCAATACCCGCGTCGGAAAGCGCGTTCCGCCAGCCCACTTCGCGCTGGTGCGCGCTGCGCTGATGCGAGTCGCCGAAAAGATGGGCGATTTTTTGATGCCCGAGGGAAAGCAAATGCTCGGTTGCCATGCGCCCCCCGGCGACGTTATCGACATCGGTAGCAACGGTGGCGGCGAAATCGGACGCCCCATCGCGGTGGGGTTCGTATTGGAGCGAAACGAAGGCGAGCGGCAGGTTCAAAGACAGCATTTCAGGGATGGATTCGAGACCGGGCGCAATTGCCAAAATGCCATCGACGCGCCGATCCGCGAAAAGCTGGGCGTCGTGCTCCTGCCCGCGCCACGGTTCCGGGTACAGCAAAACGCCGTAGCCCGCGCGCGCCGCGCCGGTTAAAATCCCCTGCAAAATGGTGGAGGCATACGGGTCAACCACAATGGTCGGGGTTCCCATGTGAAATAAAACGCCGACCGTGCGCGTGCGGCCATGGACGAGGGTGCGGGCGGCGGCGCTTGGCTGGAAATTGAGGGTGCGGGCGGCGGCGAGAACCCGGCTTCGCTTTTCGTCGCGCACTTGGGGGCCACGATTGCTGAGCACGTTGCTGACTGTTCCCACCGAAACGCCCGAAACGCGGGCGACATCCTTGATGGTTGCGGCGGGCGCTCTTTCGGCAGAAGGAGTGGAGCGCGGCTTGCTTGAAGATAGAACGGCGTCGCGGTTTTCGTGGCTCATCGTTGACCCTGATTACTGTTTCCCATTGTATTTTGAAACGTTTCAAAAGTCAAGCATCGGTTTCCGCGTTTTTAGTTCCCTTGACAACCGAAAATACATCGGTTACACTCGATTTGTCACTTGGTCAGACCAAGTGACAAAGTTTGGTTTACCTGATGGAAACAATACAAAAAAAGCCGCTGAGTCGGGAAGTGCTGGGCAGTTTGCGCCGCTATATCGTGAGCCGCAAATTGCAGCCCGGCGATAAATTGCCGACCGAACGAGAACTCGCCGCCGATTTGGGCGTGAGCCGAACGACCGTGCGCGAAGCCCTGACGACTCTGGAAACCCTCGGCGCGCTCGACCGGCATCCCGGGCGCGGCGCGGTGTTGCAGCCCATCGACTTCGGCCTGCTTGCGGAAATATCGCAGTTTCTTATGGTGCGCTCAGCAGCGGACATCGACGAATTGTTTATCGCCCGCCGCGTCTTGGAATTGTCCGTTTTGCCGATTGTCGCCGCTTGCGCGGGCGAGGAACAGTTTCGGCGCATGGAAATGGCGAACCAGTTGATGGAGGCCGAAATCGAGGCCGACGGGATCGCGGTCGATGGCGACATCGCGTTCCACCGCGCCCTGCTTGCGGCTGCCAACAACAAATTTTTGGCGCAGTTCGGCGATTTGATCCAAGAGTTTTTCCGCGACCGTCGCACCCGTTTGCTGGTCGATACCGAAGCCGCGCGGCAAGCGGTCGGCGAGCATCGGGAAATTGTGCGGCTTTTGCGCGATAAGAAAGTCACCGAGGCCGAGGCTTTGATGACCGCCCATATCGACCGGTACAAAGCGCGGGGCGTCGTCCATCGCTTGCGCGGCGAAGTTGAGAACGCTTCCCTTGCAACACCTACCGAAAACGAACCGCTTCCCAAAGCCCGCGTGCGGCAGCGCCGCGCGACGGCGGGCGCATCGTCTCAATCCCCATCAACCCACGACTGAACCACGAAAGGTATTCAAATTTATGTTTCACCGAGGAAACCCATCCCCTTCTCACACGCCCAAAATGCGCGGCGGGTTCACGCTTATTGAATTGCTTGTCGTCATAGCGATTATCGCCATTCTTGCGGCGATACTCTTCCCCGTTTTCGCACAGGCGCGAGAAAAAGCGCGGCAAACCGCGTGTTTGTCCAACCAGAAACAAATCGGCAACGCGCTGATGATGTACACGCAGGACTACGACGAAACCTTTCCGACCCATTCCCGTGGGTCGGGCGACTGGATCGTTACCGACTACAACAACGAAACGCTCGCCGCGTCAAATGGTCGCTACGCTTGGATGCTTATTATTCAGCCGTATCTGAAAAATACGCAGGTGTATAGCTGCCCCGATGCGCAAGATAACACGACCAGCGCGCCGCCAACGGCGATAAGCCGCGCGTCCTATTATGGAAACGGGGTCATTTTCGGCAAAGCCATCGCGGTCGTTCCCAATCCCGCGTCGATTATTTGGGTTCAGGAAGGCATCGATACGACGAAAAACGCCGTTACGCGCCCCAGCGAATGCCCGTCAACCAATACCGCTTGTGGCAGTCTCACCGGCTTCCGCGCGTGGCTGGCATCGAGTTACAGCAATATCCACAGCGGCGGCGGCAACTTGCTTTACTGCGACGGGCACGCCAAATGGTCGAAACAAGCCTCCCTTCTTGCCAGTTCCTACGGCATCAACACCGTTCCTACCGAAGGCGTTGACGTAATGGGGTACGTAAAAGACAAGTCCGACGGAGCCGCTGGAAAAGTATATCCTGCGCTTTTCTAACCGTCCGGCTTGGAGAAAACTATCGTGAAAATCAATTTGACCGGCCTTGTGGCCGCGCCGCACACGCCGTTTCGCGCGGACGGCAGTTTGAATTTGGGTATTATCGACAAGCAGGTTGACCATCTGGTCAAAAACAACGTGACGGCGGCGTTTATCTGCGGCACGACCGGCGAGGGAATGTCGCTGACGAACAGCGAGCGCAAACAGGTCGCCCAGCGGTGGGTGGACGCAAGCCGGGGCACGGGCCTTAAAGTCGTCGTGAATGCGTCGCACTTGGCGCTGGGCGATATTCGGGAACTGGGCGCGCACGCCGCGCAAATTCGCGCCGACGCTTTCGCCATTATGGCCCCGTCTTTTTTTCGGCCCACTCGTATGGAAGAGTTGGTCGCCTTTTGCGCCGAAGCCGCAGGCGGTGCGCCGGGCCTGCCGTTTTACTTCTACCACATGCCGTCCATGACGAACGTCGCGTTTCCGATGGCGTCTTTTTTGCCGCTTGCCGTCGAGCATATCCCGAACTTCGCCGGGATCAAATACACGTCCGAAGACCTGATGGACTACAATTTGGCGCGGATTGCGGGCGGCGAAACCTTCGAGGTGCTATTCGGACGTGACGAAATTCTGCTTTCCGCGCTTGCGCTCGGCGCGACCGGCGCGATTGGCAGCACGTACAATTTTTGCGCACCGTTGTACCACAATGTGATTGCCGCCTATTGGGCCGGGGATTTGCAGACCGCACAAGCGTGGCAGGCCAAAGCGCAGGAAATGGTCGCCGTTTTGAACCGCTGGGGCGGAATGACGGCGGGAAAAGCCATGATGGCCCTAAACGGCGTGGACTGCGGGCCGGTGCGTTTACCGCTGCGCCGCTTGGGAACGGCGGAAATGCGCGGCTTGCAGGAAGACATGGAGCGATTGGGCGTTTTGAACAATGCGGCGGCTTCGGCGGCGCAAATATCCGCATTGTCTGTCCGCTAAGAGCGCCCCATTTAACGACGAGGTTTTATGAAAACGGTATTTTGTGCCGCCATGCTTTTCGCGGCGGCAACTTTGGCGGGCGCGTTGCCGAGTGGCGTTCGTGCCGACGCGCCTGCAAAAACGAATGCGGCGGCTCCGCAACGGCTTGACAAGCAGGTGCTGTTCGAGAGCGGGTATTCCGGCTACGGTTTGTTTCGCATTCCCGGCATTGTCGTGACATCGAAGGGCACGATTTTGGCCTATTGTGAGGCACGGCGCACGGGCGGCGATTGGGATACCATCAATATCTTTTTGCGCCGCTCGACTGACGGCGGCACGACGTGGGACGCCCCGCATCAGGTCGCGCATCAAGGGTCGCGCATTCCGCGCAGCCCGGTCGCACTGGAAAAAAAGCAGGGCAAAGACACTGATCAAACCGTCAACAACGCCGTCGCAATCGCGGGCCGCGACGGCATCGTGCATTTGTTTTACTGCGTTGAATACGGGCATGTGTTTACCATGCGAAGCGACGATGACGGCGTTTCGTGGTCAAGCCCTGTTGATTTGACGCCGGTTATGGAAACCCTCAAGCCGGTTTACAACTGGCGCGTGGTGGCGACCGGCCCGGGGCACGGAATCCAGTTGCAAAATAACCGCCTGCTCGTTCCCCTTTGGCTTTCGACCAGCGACAAAAGCAAAAACGGGCACGGCCCCGCCGCGACCGCGACGATATACAGCGACGACAATGGCGCGACGTGGAAAGCGGGCGCGATTGCCGCGAACACGACCGACGAATGGAACAGTCCCGGCGAACCCACGGGCGCACAACTTGCCGACGGGAGCGTGATGCTCAATCTTCGGAACGGCTCCAAACATGACCGTCGCTTGGTGGTGACAAGCCCTGACGGGATCGGCAATTGGTCAGCGCCGCATTTTGACGACGCGCTTCTTGAACCCGGGTGCGATGCGAGCCTTGTGCGTTTGTCGCTGGCAAGTTCGAGCGACAAAAACCGCTTGCTGTTCGCCAATCCCGATACGTTGCAGGCCAAACCAAACGCGAGCGGCGCGCCGGGAACCGGACGCTCCCGGCAAAATCTGTCCGTTAAATTGTCCTACGACGAGGGCAAAACGTGGCCCGTCAATCGCGTTTTGGAGGCCGGGCCGAGCGCGTATTCGGATATGGCGGTTTTACCCGACGGCACGATTTTGTGTTACTACGAAAAACAGAAAACCTTGACACTGGCCCGCTTCAACGTGGAGTGGCTGACAAACGGCAAGGACGCGCTTCCCCAGCGGGCGGCGAAATAACAAAAGGATAGTGGAATTGAAAATTTTGAGTTCTTGGCAGCGTTTGCCGGACTTGCCCGAACCCGCGCTCAGCGGTCGGTTCGCGGGTATCAGTAATGGCGCACTTATTGTGGCGGGCGGCAGTTTTTTCCCCAAGTCGCTGTTCGATGGCGGAACCAAAGTCATCAGCGACCGCCTCGACGTTTTGGACAAGCCGAACGGCAAATGGCAAACGGTCGGTCGCTTGCCGCGCCCCATTGTGCAAGGAGCCGCCGTCAGCGACGCGCGCGGTTTAATCTGCATCGGCGGCGGCGATTTGCAAAAGAACTATACCGACGTATTTCGTTTGCGCTGGACGGGCAGCAAGCTGGAGCGCGACGTTTTGCCCAAACTGCCCGTCCCGACCGCGTTTATGGGGGCCACACTGTTGGGCGAATTCCTTTACGTTGTCGGTGGAAACAATGCCCCGACCGCAACGGAAGCGTCGCGCGAGGCGTGGCGGCTCGATGTGTCCAAGCCCAACGCCCGGTGGGAGCAACTGCCGCCCTTGCCCGGCGCGGGACGCATGGGATTGTCGCTTGTCGCGCAAGGCGAGTATGTGTACTGTTTTGGCGGGGCGTCGCTTGCGCGTGGGCCGGATAACAAAGCGGTTCGGACGTATCTGCGCGAAGCGTGGAAAATTGCGCCCGGCGGCAAGTGGACGCGATGCGCCGATCTGCCCTACCCTATTGTCGCCGCGCCCGCGCTTGGTGAAAGTAGGGACACCGTTTTGCTTTTCGGCGGCGACGACGGCGCGAATGCCTCTCGCACGATGGAACTCAAGGACAAGCATCCCGGCTTCCGCCGCGAGGTCATCGCCTACGACACGAATGCCGATAAGTACGCGCCGGTCGGCGGAATGTCGCTTTTGGCCTCGCCCCTGCTTCCGGTCGGCCTCGTCACCAACAACGCCGTGCGCTGGGACAATCACTTCGTCATCCCCGGCGGCGAAGACCGGCCCGGTCATCGCTCGCCACTCGTTTTTGTCGCAGGGAGCCTCGATGAAATGAACGCCGCTTCAAACAAACCAACCGCCCAAACGGGTGGTTCGCCCGCCCTTTCGCAAGTTCCGCTATTTACGGCCCGCGCCGACGGCTACCATACATTCCGCATTCCGGCCCTCATTCAAACCCGAACAGGCGCGCTTTTGGCGTTTGCCGAGGGCAGGAAGAACGGCGGCGGCGATGCGGGCAAAATTGACCTGACGCTCAAACGCTCGACCGATGGCGGCAAAACATGGGGGCCACTACAAGTCGTGTGGGCGGACGGCGAAAATACGTGCGGCAATCCGTGTCCGGTCGTTGACCAAGCCACGGGAACGATCCACCTTTTGATGACGCGCAACTTGGGCGAAGACCATGAAAAGCAAATCAACGACGGCACGAGCAAAGAAACGCGCACAGTATGGGCGACGCAAAGCCGCGACGACGGCAAAACATGGGACGCGCCCCGCGACATAACCGCGTCCACCAAAGGCAAAGAGTGGCGCTGGTACGCGACCGGGCCGGGCGTCGGGATTCAACTCATGCAAGGCGCGCACAAAGGGCGTCTGCTTATCCCGTGCGACCACAATGCGCCGGACGGCAACGGGTCGCGCTCGCACGCCATTTATTCGGACGACGGGGCGAAAACATGGCAAATCGGGCAAACCGTGCCGCAAACCGGCATGAACGAATGCCAGTCGGCGGAACTCTCCGACGGGCGCGTTATGATCAATATGCGCGGCTCGGACAAAACCCGCAACTGCCGGGGCGTCGCTATCAGCGCGGACGGCGGCCAAACGTGGACGGAATACAAGGACGACAAAACCCTTGTCGAACCCGTGTGTCAGGCGAGCCTCGTCAGCGGCACGTGGGGCGATAAATACGCCTTGTTCTTTTCCAATCCCGGCGATTCGGAACAGCGGCGCAATATGACCGTTCGCGCCAGCGTGGACGACGGCAAAACGTGGCCCCTATCGCGCGTTCTGCACGACGGCCCGTCCGCCTATTCGTCGCTTGCGTGTTTGCCCGGGGAGCAGTTCGCTTGCTTGTACGAGTGCGGAGCCGAGCGCCCCTATGAAACCATCACGCTCGCCCTGTTTAACGCTGCTTGGCTCAAAGGCTAAAAAAGAACAGGCTTTCTAAACGACGCTGTCCAGTGGCAAAAACTGCCGTAGTTTTTCGACCAATCGGTATACGTGTGTACCGGGAAACGTCGCGGGCCAGCGTTCGGTGGGGTTTGTGTCCAGCGCGCGGGCGCGTTCGATAGCGACAGGAATGTGCGGATAAAACCGCTCCGGGTTTAGACGCGCTTCCTGATAACCGCGCCCGGTTTGCGAAACCAAACAGGCCTTTAATAACGCCTTCATCGCTTGGCTATAAACCTGATTCTTCCGCGATAGGCTCGTTTGCCATTCCGCATCGGTCACATCAAAATCGGAAAAATGTAAGTATAGCCAAAATTCAAAACATGGATTGCTAACAGCGGTTTGGAAATCGTTTGGCGCGTCCTGACAGACTTCATTTAGTTTTTCGGTTCCCCACTGGTCAACGTCTATTACAAGCCAAAATTCGTCATCCGGCTCTATTTGATACTTTTCCCGATAATTGCTTATTCGTTCTCTTACAAATTCAGGGCTGCTTCCGCCATTTTCCGTTGCAAGCACATGGACATGAATTCGCGGACTTCGGTAATGATCGGCTAACCCTTCAAAATACTGCTTTTCCGTTTTGCCTTCGGTGGCGATAACAAACAAACGGGCCTGCCTGCTTCTTACAGGGCGGGGTAACAAAGGAGTACGGCGTGACGGCATAGCAAAGTGCGCTTATTCTTCCGAAGCGGCAGCGTCTATTGGGGCCGCGTTGTCAGTGAAACCCAATTTGGAAACGTCACCGATGTAGGGAATGGCTCCGAAGCGTCCGTTGAGATAGCCCTTTTCTACTTTGAGGTCGGGCCGAATTTTGAACTCGGCGAGGCTGTATAAGTGCGACGCACCGCCATTGTCTTTTTCCACAAACCAAATTTCATCGCGTCGCAAAAGGTCTAAGTCCAAAAGGTTTGTGTCGTGCGTCGTGAAAATGAGTTGGCTATTTCGGTTCGTACCGCTCAAGGCGACCTGTAAAAAAGTGCGAGAAATAAGGGTATGTAGGCGGCGGTCTAACTCGTCAACAAAATATACGGCTTCTCTATCTTGCCGTAAATTTTCGATATGTGGAAGTAAATAAAGAAGGCGCTGTGTGCCGTCTGATTCTTCATCAGGGCTAAATAACACGACATCGCCATTTTTACCCTTCCGTTGAAACTTCAATTCAACGCGACACACCCGCCCATGCTGGTCGATACTAAGCGGCATTAACCGTTTCTCCGGCGTGTCTGCATAGTGAACAATCGGTTGATCATCTTTTCTCTCTCTCCATGATTGCTCCAAAGAAGTTTGAATCCCGCGCCGAATTGATTCGGACAGCGTAGGAAATTCGCTGTCTAAATCGATAGCAACAAGATGTGAGATGATAGCAGTGATGTTTGTGCCAGCTGCCTGCAACAACGATAGAAATGCACGTTTATTTGTTTCGGTCTGGTGTATCAAGAAGTTACGGTTAGCGTAATATAGGGCATCAGGCGCAAGAACATTCAAAGTGTAAAACCATTGCATTATGCCAAGCAAGTGCTCAAAGTTTTTTTCAAACAATTCACGCAGATATAGTTGGTTAGGTCGCGTCCCTTCAGCCACGAACTGAAGGCGTTGCGATTCACCATCAGCGAGTGCCTTTAGATTCGCGCCGATTTCCACTTTAGTTTTTCCATCTACATCTGTCGTGCGTTCAAAATACTTTTTTTCTTTGGCGCGGAGGGTGTTTTCCGTGCCGAACAGCCATTCTTCGTGGATGCGGTCGTTGTCCAGCACGAAGCCGTATTCGTACAAAACGCCGCCGGTGCGGAAGATGAACTGAAAGCGACTGGGCTTTTCGCGGGCGTCGGACAAACGGAAGGGCTGCGGGTACAGGCGTTCGCCGAAGCGGGTTCCTTCCACAATGAGGTTGCGGGCAAACGCGATGGCTTTTATCAAGTTGGACTTGCCGGAGGCGTTCGCGCCGTAGAGGGCGGCGGCGCGGAGCAGCGGCCCGCCTTTTTCGTTGTTTTCCGGTTGGCACACGTGGTCGGGATGCGTTTCGTCGGACGGCGTGGCGGCCATGCTAAACGTCGTTTCTTTTTCAAACGACATGAAGTTCTCGACCGTGAATTGTACCAGCATGGCTTTATCGTACCTGCTTTGTTTGAGCAAAGGCAAATTTCCGCGAAAAAATCACTCAAACGGCAGTTTGACCGGAAATCACTTGTTAAGGAATGCGTTGCTTTACTTCGTTTTTTATCGCTGACGCTTGGTGCAGTTTGATGCTGCTGCGAAATAGATACAAGCCGTGCGCCATTGTTTCCCGAATGATTTCTTTTTCGCTCTTCGACCACAGGGGAATATAGGATTTGCCTTGCGGCGTCACGGCGGGCAGATTGCATCCCCAAAAGATTTTTTCGTAAATCTTCCTCGTTTTGGTAGGATAAAAATCAACAGCGCCATCTATTGACCGCGACATATCGGCGAATAAATTCCATGCCGTTAAGAAATCGTTGCAGTTTATCCCTGTTGGCCCTTTGAGTTTGGAACACTTACGTTTGCACCACGTATCAATGGAAGCCAAATCGAAGAAGGCTTGCCTGCCTTCTTCGAGCGCAATACGCTTGTTTTTTGCATAAGCCAACAGCGCATCCAGCGAAACGAAAATGGGCACTTTGCCATTTGCTTCCATGACAACACCGTCGGAATCTTCAGACGTTTCTGGCACACTGTACCAGATGAGAAAACGGTCTTTGTTGTCCAGCCTGTACCTGAGCGGATAGTAGGATTTTTCCATGTTTTTGCTCGCTATCAAGCGACAGGCAGTAGTGGCAGATTATTTATCTGAACCGATGATCGTTTCGCACACGGCGTCGAGAAGTGTGGCGGCGAGGCAGGCCAAAATGAGCAGGGCGGCGACGATGCCGCTGTCGTTGAAGGCGAATGCGGCGAACGTTCCCCATAGGACGGCGGGGACAAAGCGGGCCAACACGGGGCGGGCGGCGAGCGCGGTTTGCAGGGTTTGACCGACGCGCCCGGCGCGGAGCCAGCCAAACAAGGGCACGAACAGGGCGAGCGCGGCGAGCGTGAAGGGCGCGGCGGTGAGGCGGGCGTTCATGGCGAGTTTGCCCCACACGAGAGAGAAAAGCCGCTGCAAACCGTGCGCTTGATGGGTTCCCATTGCCGCCGCTTGACCGATGTGCGAGCGTTCGCTGCCCGGGCGTGCGGCGTCCCACGCGGCAAGCAGGGCAACCACGACAAAGGCGAGCGCGAAGGCAATGGCGACATGCCGAAGCCGCAGTTTGTCGCGCAGAGCGAAAAACGCGCACACAAAGCCGACCGTGCCCGCAAGCGCCCCGCCCGCGTCGGCCCCGAAATTTGGCAGGCCGATAAGCAGAGTTAGGGCAACGGCGGCAAGCGCCCAAAGTAGTTGTGGGCGGCGCGAGGTTGGCGTTTGCGGGAAAAGCGAGGGAACAGCACATAAAGCGGAGCCGATGAGAATTCCCAGATATTCGTTGCCCAGTCCGTAAAAGCGAATGCCCGCCAAATAATAGCCGGACAGCACGGAGCGCGACACGAGCGGCGAACCGAAGAGGGCGTCGGCGACAATAACGAGCGTGGTTAAAGCGAACACAAGGCCGATGGCCGGGCGGCGCAGCGCGATACCGCCGACGAAGGCGAAAAACGAAACGGCGGCGGAAAGCAACAGCGTGAGCATGGCGTAGCCTGCGGGCGTCGGGGGCGCGATAACGCCGACCGGAAGCAACGCGACGAACGTGGAGGCGGCGATGAGCAGACAGACCTGCGCGACATCGGCGAGCCAGCGGGCGCGGACGGTGGCGGCAACAAGAGCGAGAAAACTGCCGGTAAACGCGAACAGCCCCCAACCGACCAAAACGGGCACGGTCGCCGTTGTTGTCGCGCGGACTTGCTTGTCGAATTTATCGACGGCGGCGAAGGGATTCGCAGCGGTTTGGGCGGGCACGATGGCGCGGCCCGCGCCGCCGAGCGTCGTCGCCCGCGCGGATTGCATGGCGCAAATGGTGGCGGCAATATCCACGTTTGCGACAAGGCCCGGCGTGCGCGTGGTCGGCGAAACGAGCAAGAGCGACGATGCGGCGGTCGTGTTCGGACGCCGGAAATACGGGCCGACGCCTGCGACGAAGCCGAGGGCGTCCCATTTTTTATCGTCGCCGTTGAGGGGCGGGGCGACCGAAGCGAGAAGCACGTTCACCGTGCCGTTTTTTGCGAGCGGTATCAAGGCGCGGGCGAAAACACGGAACACGCGCACGTCGTCCGTACCGATAACGAGTACGTCGGTTTGTTTGAGCTTTTGCGGAAGGACGGTTTTCAAGCGTCTGTTGAGGGTTTCGCTTTGAAATTCGTCGAGCGTTGTTCCGTAGGGCACGACGCCGTTTTTGTCCATGCCGACGAGGACGGCCCGCCAGTCGCCCCACACGGTAATTCTGCGGCCCGCTTTTTGCAGAACCGAACCCAACGCGCCGATTTGTTCTTTGCGCCCTTCGGTTGGCTGGGCGCGCAGGAGTGGGCCGACCCCGACGTGAACGACGGCGGCATTTGTGGGAGGATCAAAACCCATGCGCCGCCGATACGTGACGCGCGCGACACGGCCCTCTTCCCGCTGCAACGTGTACACTTCCTGCGCCATATCGGATACGGTGCGCGCAATTCCGGCCTCATACAAAACCGGGCCGGTCGTGTCGGGCACGGCCATGCGCTCACCCGCGCCGACGGATAAAAAGGCCGCCGCTTCGGTCGCCTCGCCGGACACGGCGGGGTTCAGCAAAGCGACGCCCACGCCATTTTGCTCAAGCAAAACGCGCAGATCTTGGAGCGGGCCGCGATTTTTCGTGTCTTCCCACGTTAGGCCCGACGTGAGCAGAGCAATGGTTTTTGGCGGTTTGGGCGAGCCGTCGCTGTGCGCCTGCCGCCCGAACAGCGCGGCAAAAAGCAGGCAAAAGGCGAACGCGAAAACGCCCGCCCGAATGGTTCGGACGGGCGATTGGTTAGCCCAATTGGGTTTGCAAAAGGGCTTCGGCGGCACGGAGGGCGTCTTCCAATTTTTGCACGTCGCGGCCCCCGGCTTGGGCGGAATCGGGAGGACCACGTCCGCCCCCGCCACTCGCCTGCGCTGCTGCTTTAACAATGTTTCCGGCATGGACGCCGCGCGTGGTCGCGGTTTTGGCGGCTTTTGCGACGAAGGCCAATTTGCCGTCCCCGATTTCGCCGCCCAGCACGACAACACCGTTTTGCAGACGCCCGAACACGTCATCGACCAGCGCGGACAAAGCCGCGCTATCCGAAACTTGGGCGGACGCGACGACAACGGGTACGTCGCCGCCCAGCGTTTTGGCCTGTTTCGCCAACTCCTCGGCCACGTTTCCGGCTTGCTTACGCGACAGTTCGGCAAGTTGGGCACGCGCGGCTTTCAAGTCCGCCTGCAATTTTTGTACGGTTTCCGGTACGGCCTGCGGGTTTACGTTCAGAATTTGCGCGGTCGCTTTTAAGCGTTCGCTCGTTTGCCAATCGACCTTTTGCGCGGAGGTTCCGGTCACGGCCTCGATGCGCCGCACGCCCGCAGATGCCGAGCCTTCGGAAACCACGCGAAACGGGCCGATCTGCGCGGCCTCGCGGACATGGGTTCCGCCGCAAAACTCGCGCGAATACTCGCCGCCGACGCTGACGACCCGCACGGTATCGCCGTATTTTTCGCCGAACAGCATCATGGCTCCCATTTGCCGGGCCTCGTCAATCGGCTTTTCGTCGATTTGCACGGGCAGATCGGACAAAATCGCCGCGTTCACTTCGTCCTCGACGGCTTTCAAATCGGCGTCGGTGAGGCTTTGCCCGTGCGCGAAATCGAAGCGCAAGCGGTCGGGCGCGACGAGCGAGCCGCGCTGCTGAACGTGCGAACCCAAGCGGTCACGCAGGGCTTTGTGTAAGAGGTGTGTCGCCGTATGGTTTCGGCACACGTCGCGCCGCCGGTTGTTATCTACCTGCGCCATCACGGTATCGTTGACACGAAGCGCGCCGGTTTGCACGACTCCCTTGTGGAACCACAAACCGTTTTGCTTTTTGGTGTCCGTTATGAGAACCGAGCCGCCGTCCCACGTCAACTGTCCGGCGTCGCCGACCTGCCCACCGGACTCGGCGTAGAACGGCGATTTGTCGAGCAAAACGTCCACGGTTTGGCCTTCGGTTACATAGGGCGCGGGTTGCCCATCGACGACGAGGCCGACGATTTTGGCGTCGGTTTGCGTTTCGCCGTAGCCGGTGAATTCGGTTGGCTTAAGCGATTTGAGCAGGGCACTTAAATCGTCGTTCGCGCCGCCCCAAACGTCCACTTTGCCTTGCGCGTCGCGCGAGCGTTGCTTTGCCTCGTTTTCCGCTGCTTCGTACCCGGCCTCATCGACGGTCACACCGCGTTCGTCCGCGATTTCGCGCGTGATTTCAAACGGCAGGCCGTAGGTGTCGTACAAACGGAACGCTTCTTCGCCGGACAGCGAACCGGCGGATAGCGCGTCGTCCAAACGCGCCAAGCCGTTTTGCAGCGTGCGCCGGAAAAGCGCCTCTTCCTGCCGCATTTGGTCGAGGATGTACACTTCGCGCTCCCGCAAGTCGGGGTAGGCGTCGCCCATCACGTCGAGCACGGTCGGCACAACGTGGTGCAGAAAGTTGTCGTCGGCGAATCCCAAAACCCGGATGCCCGCGACGACGGCCCGGCGCATCAGGCGGCGCAGCACGTAGCCGCGCCCGGTGCGGTCGGGCGTCACGCCATCGGACAGGAGAAACACGCTCGCCCGCACGTGGTCGGCGACGCGGCGAAACGCGATGTCAACGGCTCCGTCCGGCGTTGAGGTGTACGTTTTGCCCGACAGGCCTTCGAGTTTGAAGATGATGGGCCGCAGCAAATCGGTTTCAAACGGGCCGGACAAATTGTTGATGGCGGCGGCGGTGCGGTCGAGGCCCATGCCCGTGTCGATGTTCTTTTTAGGAAGCGGGACGAGTTTATAGTTGTCGCCCTCGCCTTCGCCCGTGAACTGTGTAAAGACAAGGTTCCAAATTTCCAGCCAGCGCGATCCTTCGCCGTCCCATTCCACATCGAACGGTTCGCCGGGTTTGGTGTCGAAGAAAATCTCGCTGCACGGGCCGCACGGACCTTGCGCTTTGGTGGCAATCGCGTTCGCGGGCCAGTAGTTTGTTTTTTCGCCCAGTCGCGTGATGCGCTCGGGCGGCAAACCGCAGCCGCGCCACAACTGATACGCCTCGTCGTCGTCTTGAAAAACGGTAACGCGCAACTGCGTTTGTGGGTTGAGGCCCAATTCTTTGGTCAAAAACTCCCACGCCCACGCAACCGCCTCGTTTTTGAAGTAATCGCCGAACGAGAAATTGCCCAGCATCTCGAAAAACGTGCAGTGCGACGTATCCCCGATGTCGTCGATGTCTTTGGTGCGCAGACATTTTTGGGACGTTGTCACGCTTTGGGACGGTGGGGTCGCGCGATCTTCAAAATACGCCTTGAACGGAACCATTCCGGCGACCGTAAACAGAAGGGTCGGGTCGTCGGTGACAAGGGATTCAGACGGCAAGCGGAGCGCGCCTTTTTGCTCGAAAAAGGTCAGATATTTTTGGCGAAGTTCGCGGGCGGATGTTGGCATAGTAAATTCAGTATAGCCGGGAAGGGCGCGATGGTAAAGAAGCGTAAAACACAAAACGCCGGGGACAAGTGTCCCCGGCGTTTTGTTGGCGGCAAATGCGCCGAACTACATTTTGGCAGCGCCAACGGTCAGGTTGTTGACCACTTTGTAGCCGGATTTCGTATCGGCGACCACTTTTTTGGCGTAGCCTTCGGCTTTGGTTTTCATCGCGGCGGTGGGAACCGAACCTGTTAGCGTCACGGTTTTGGTGTCCGCCTTCGTGTCCACGTTGATGTCCTTGCTCGTGATGGAGTCATCCACCAAGATCGCATTTTTGACTTTGGGCGTCAGCGACAAAGCGTCGCCTGCGCCTGCAACGGCTTCACCCGCTTTGGCGACGGTTTTTTCGGTCGCATGGGCAGCGTCGCCTACGGCTTCGCCGGTTTTGGCGACCGCTTTTTCCGTCGCATGAGCGGCGTCGGCGGCGGCGTCTTTGGTCGCTTCGGCGGCGCCTTTGGCGGCATCGGCGGTGGCATCGGCGGCCTTACCGGCGGCTTCTTTGGTTCCTTCGACCGATTTATCGGCGGCTTGGCTGACGTTCGCGCCAGCCTGCCCGACATCTTGGCGGGCTTCCGGCGTACAACCGGCAACAGCAAACAAAGCGGCGGCGCAACCAACCACGCCTAAAACAGATTTATTCATTTCCAAGTTCCTCCACGTAAAGATACGGGTTTATAGCATACCGGCATAAAGAAAAAGCCACAAAAAACGGGACGTTTTACCGTTTGGGGCAAAGCGTCCCGCTTGACAAGCTTAACCGGTTCGCGGTTATTATACCGCTTTGCGTCCGCCGGTAAACAACCGGAGCAAACCGATAATTACAATCGCGCCAATCGCGGACATAATGATGGAGCCGATCATACCGCTTCCACCAATGTTGAGCATATTGCCGATGAAACCACCGACATACGCGCCCGCAATACCAAGCACTATAGTCATAATCCAGCCGGACGGCTCATTGCGCGATCCGGGCATGATGGCTTTGGCGATAGCACCCGCGATTAAACCGACAATCAAAAATGCGATGAAGCTCATTTGGTTACCTATTTCTGTGAGCGGCCCCGGTGAATGTCTACTTTAATTCAGGCCAACTTACACCACAGATATACCAAAGCGGGCTTAAGGTTAAACATAATATCGCAGATATTTTTTCGCGCAAGGCTTTTTGGGGCAAGCCAATAAAAAAGGTCGAATTTATTCCGTTTCACCGGTTTCGGCGTGCGCCCCGCTCCACTGCGCCAAACACGCTTCGCGGTATTCGGGGAGGGTATCGCTATCAATCGCTTGGCGCGCGCCTTCCATGACGCGCGCATAAAAGGCGAGATTATGGTAGGTCGCAAGGCGCGCGCCGAGAATTTCTTTGGTGCGATGCAGATGGTGTAGATAGGCGGCGCTGTGTTTTTGACAGACGCGGCACGGG
Source organism: uncultured Armatimonadaceae bacterium (assembly GCA_964241985.1). Lineage (GTDB taxonomy): Bacteria > Armatimonadota > Armatimonadia > Armatimonadales > Armatimonadaceae > CAXTBP01. Next base: position 51,765 of record CAXTBP010000002.1, read on the forward strand.
CAGTCCGGGTCAATCGGGCCGCGTTCGTCTTTCCATTTGGCGTTGGGCAAATGGACGCGCCCGCGCGATGTCCACAGGGTTCCCGTGCGGGCCATGCGGGTCGGCAAAACGCAGTCGAACATATCGATGCCGCGCAAAATGGAATCCAGCAAATCGACCGGCGTACCCACGCCCATCAAATAGCGCGGCTTATTGGTCGGCACAAACGGCAGAGTTATATCGAGGGCGCGGCGCATTTGTTCGGGCGTTTCCCCCACCGAAACGCCGCCAATCGCAATGCCGGGGAACGGCAAACTGCCGATAAACTTGGCCGACTGCTCACGCAAATCTTCGTACAAGCCGCCCTGCACGATGCCGAATAAATGGCTGCCCGAACCGCTGCCGCCCAATTTCTCATGCTCGGTCAAGCAGCGCTCCACCCAGCGGTGCGTGCGGGCAACCGATGCCGCCATGTAGTCGTGTTCGGCAAGGGCGGGCGGACATTCGTCGAAGGCCATAATGATGTCCGCTCCCAATTCGTGCTCGATCTGCATGACCCGTTCGGGCGTGAAATCGTGGGCCGAGCCGTCGAGGGGCGATTTGAAGCGAACGCCCTCTTCGGTGATTTTCCGCAAATCTTTGAGCGAGAAAACTTGATAGCCCCCGCTATCGGTGAGCATCGCGCCGTCCCAGCCGATGAATTTGTGCAGACCGCCGAACCGGGCCACGCGGTCGCTGCCGGGCCGCAGATACAAATGGAAGGTGTTGCCCAAAATAAGACGAAAGCCCAGTTCGGTGATTTCGTCGAACGTCATGGCTTTGACGGTTCCCTGTGTGCCGACGGGCATAAAGACCGGGGTTTGGACAGTGGCATGGGGCAACCGGAGTGTTCCCCGGCGGGCCGCGCAGTTGGGCGCGGTTTTAATCAGATCGAAAATTTCCACCGGTTATCGTATCATTTTAAGGGAGGGCCGCGTTCGTTTTCGCGTCGCGCCCTGCGCCGGTTTGCAGGGCGCTTGCGCGCTCAAAGGCGTGGGCTGCTTCAAATTCGCGCCCGGCGGCTTGATGCACGCGGCCCAATAGAAGGAACACGTCGGCGTTTTGCGAGCCGAGCGCAATCGCCCGGTTCAAGTGGGCTATGGCTTGTTCCTGCGCGGCGGGTTTGTCGGGGGTTGCGTCAAACACTGAGATAGCGAGGCGCAGAAGGGCGTCGCATAGATAAAAGCGGGCGAGTTCGGTTGTTATGCTTTTCGCGCGGCTGCGTTTGGCTTGGGCGACGACTTGCTCAAAGGCGTGCGCGGCGGCCTCGTAGTTTTTCGCGTCCATCGCGCGGAGGCCGGTTTCGTAAGCCTGTCGGCTTTTGGCTCGCGGCAAAAAACGTCGCCAGCCGGAAACGGGCGCGGGCGGTGACGCAACCGCAAGCGGCGCGGTGTCCGCCTCCGCTGCCTTTTCTACAACCTGCGGGGGCGGCGATTTGGGAAGCGTGTCAAGGTCGGGAAGTCGCCACGGCATACACGGTTATCTCCCTTCACGATCTGTGGGAGCGGTGCTTTGGAAAGCGTCCCCATGCTGGGGAAGCCCCACGGCATAGATGGTCACCTCTTTGCTTTCAAACGCGGGATGCAGCACCGATGCCCCGGCAACACCACGCCACGCGACGGGCACGTACACAATTTGCCCCGTCGCTGGGTTCGTTACCGGGCCGTCCGCAAGCGCGTTGTTGTATAAAATGTAGCGAATGTGATTTTCCTCAACAAAGAACAGGCGGTTTGTTTCGGTCGTGCTTGCGGCGAAAAAGCGGACGGTGTCGCTAAACGTTTTTGCGTAGTCGGGCGTTTCGCTCCAATGCCCGTTGTAGACGCGGTTTCCAGCAAACGCGGGCACATACGGGGCAAGGTGCGCATCGAGGGCGACGAACGGGAAGCGTTTGTGCGCGGTCGGGTCGGGGCTGACGAGAACACCGTCGCTTGGTTTCGTGTGGTCGTGGAGCCATTGCAGTGCGTTCGATTCATCGGTCGTTAAATACGGGCGGCGGGCGGTGGAGCCGACGTTGGCGTCAAGGCGCGACGTGTCCTGCAAAAACCATAATGCGTTGGACGGCACGGTAAGCAACACGGCGAGCGCAAGGGCAAGTTTGGCGTAGCGGGCGGGCAGGAGTTCGCCGAGGGCGGCGAGCGTCGCGCCACCCAAAACGCACAGGGGCACGAACGCGCCCATAATCAGTTTGCGCTGAAAGGCGAACGGCAAATACGCGGCGGCGATACCGACCAAGGCCCAAACGCACAAAAACCGAAGCGCCGACGGATTGGCAAACGCGGCGCGAACGCGCGGCAAAAACGGGGCGCAAACCGCAAGCAGAAACGGCAAACCGAAGCCCGCGATTATCCAAATCAGCGACGGCGTCAGGGTAGTAGAAACGAGGGCGCGCGCGCGAAACACGGGATCGGCCTGCACGGCGTAGAGTTGGTAGCCGACCGTTGGGCACGTCGAAAGTCCGGCGAAAATCAAGCGCGTCCAGCCGCCAAAATCAACGCGCCGCGCGAGGGCGTCGGACACGATGCGGTACGCGCCCCACGCCAAAAATAGCGGAATCACATCGTAGGAGTGGAAGTTTCCGAGCAGCAAGCCCATCAAGGCGGCAGGCCAGATGTCGCGCAGTTTGACCGTTTTTTCTGCCCGCAACACGGACGCAACGAACACGGCGATGGCGGCAAGGGCGGCGGCGAAAAGCGGCGTGTAATAGATGCTCAAAAACGGGATGGCTTCCGGCTGCCACAAATCAATCGGCTGCGCATAGGCCTTGCCCGGATCGTAGCCCCCCGTTAACCATCCCAAACCCGACGCGACGCACACGAGCGCAAAGGCGACTTTTCGCGCCCGTTCGTTTTGCAGCGCTTCGCGGATAAGCCGATACGAAGCAAGCAAAAACGCGCCGCCGAACCCGACGCGGGCCACATGATACACGGCGATGAGCGGCAAATGCGTCAGCCGCGCAAGCCATCCCAAAAGCAAAAAGAAGGCGTTGAAAAGGACGGCGTTTTCGGATTGCGTGGTGAACGGGTTGCGTTGGAAAAACTGCCCGCCGTCCGCGATCTGCCGCATCCACGCCAAATACACCGCGCCGTCGTCTTGGTTGTAGGTCAGGCCCGTGAAAACGTGCCCCGACGGCGTGGTCAAATAGCCGTAAAGAACCGGCAGCGAGGCGGCGAAAAGCGTCGCAAGTCCGAGCGCCCATTCCATTTTGACGCCCGCGCGGTGCGGTGAAGCGGGCGCTGCGGCGTCATTGGGCGCGGAATGGCGGGAAGCGGGCGTTGCAGAGGGGACGGCGAAAAGCATGGGAACGTGTTTCAAGTGTACCGCAAAGCGCCAAGCAGGGGTTAAAACCGGCAAAGCCGCTGGCGCGGCGGCTGCGTTCGCCCGCGAACCAAAAGGGAAAATCTGCGCTTCGCTTTTTCCTGACATGGATACAAAGACTCCCAATATAAAAAACCGCCTTACTTGCTTTATTATTTAAGGTATGGAAAGCGCGAAGCAGACACGCGGCGAAGCAAATCGTCTTCAAAGGCGTCATGAAGCGTTGCTGTGGGCGGAACATATCAACGAAACGGCGCAAATGATCAGGACGCAGGCGGCGGAGGTCGTCGAAATGAGCAGGGCGCTCCGGCACGAAGCGAAATGCCTGCGGCAGGCTATCGCGGCGCGCCGGGAAAAATCCGACGGCTCACTTACGGCAAGCGAAACCGCAAGCGACACGGAACGCTCTAATCGCTGAACCAGCCTTGCCGCGCGGCATAGCGCACAATGTCCACGCGGCTGCTCAGGCTCAGTTTATCCATTGCCCGCCGCTTGTAGGTTTCCACCGTTTTCACCATCACGCTGAGTTGGGTGGCGATTTCTTTGCTGGAATACCCTTGCGCTGTGCGGCGCAGGACGTCGGTTTCGCGCTCGCTCAAATCGCCGGGGGTGGTTTCCTCAACGGTTTCGGCGTGCCGCTCCGCGTCCTCGCTTTGCATAAAACGGTTGATAATTTGCGCGGTCAGCAACGGGTCAAGATAGGTCGCTCCCCGCGCGACCACGCGGAGGGCTTGCACCAAATCGACGGAGGCGGAGCGTTTGAGCACATAGCCGGACGCCCCGGCTTCGAGCATTTGGCGTACGGAGGACGCATCGTCGTGAATCGACAGCGCGAGCAGTTTTAGTTCGGGGAACCGTTCCTTGATGTGTCGGGTCGCGCTTAACCCGTCCTTTTGCGGCATGGCAATGTCCATCACGACGATGTCGGCGGGCGCGTTTTGGGCTTGCAGGATTGCATCGTCCCCATCGGTGGCCTGAGCGACGACCTGCATATCGGGCTGGGCATTAATAAGCATTGCCAGCCCCTCGCGCACGATGGCGTGGTCATCCACCAGCAGGACGCGCAATGTATCGCGCGAGGTGTTTGAACGGTCGGCGTTTACGTCGTCGGGATTAGAACTATCGTCCTTTTGCGATGAAACGCCGCCGGGTATGGAAGAAGCGGGAAGATTTGCGGTAGGCATGTCAGATAAAGTCACTTGTTTGCTTCGGCGCAGTGCGTCGCTGGCCCTTTACAGGTCGGCTCACATCGTAAGAAGCGTATTAAGTTTCTTTGCTGCTTTTCGTTATATCGCAGATTAATTTATGCGAAGTATCGAAAAATCACGCAATCGACAGCGTTTCTACGCCTCGCTTTTCTTGAACCATTCCTGTTGCACGGCATACCGCACGATGTCCACACGGCTGCCAAAGCCCAACTTTTCCATTGCCCGCGCCTTGTAGGTTTCTACCGTTTTGACCGACAAGCCGATTTGCAGAGCGATTTCCTTGTTGGCATACCCCAGCGCCGTGCGGCGCAGTACGCCGCACTCCCGTTCCGTCAAAGCGATAGCGGGCGGGGTTGTACCGGTCGAAGGGACGCTCGGTGTGGTTTCAAATGCGGCGTTGTGTCCTGATTCCGATACGGCGACGCAACGTGTTTTTTTCGGCTTGAACTGATAAACGCCCGCCGCGCTTTCGGCAAGCGTTGGATCGAGAAAGTTTTTGCCGCACGCCACCGCTTCAATACCGCGAAGCAAGGTGTCCGGGGTGGACTGCGCTAAAACGTAGCCGGACACGCCCAAGCGCAGCAGTTCCAGCAGATACCCGCTTTCTTCCCAACCATCCACGATCAGGATGCGCGTTCGGGGGCAAAGCATTCGGATTTGCGGCGCGACATTGGGGCCGTACGCATGGGCAATCGTCGAATCCAGCACGAGCACATCGGGCTGCAAGTGTCGGGTCTTGTAGATGGCGGTGCGTCCCTCGGCGGCATCGCCGATGACTTCCATATTCGGACGGGCTGAAATCACCGCTTCCAACGCATCAACCACCAAACCAAACTCGCTGCCGATCATAACGCGCAAAACGCGCGGTTCGTTAGACACGGAACGCACGAAGGATTCAGAACGCAACGGAACCGCATGGGCCGCAATATAGGCCATAGCACCACTCTCATTTTCTCCGGCTCTTGAGCAGGGGGAGCGTGCTGACGGCGTATGGAATGCCGCTGCCAGCGCGTTTGCGTTGTAGGAATTATTTTTTCATGCCTACAAATTTATTAAATTTTCTCTATTATACATAAGTCCTTACAAAACAAATAAAATTACTTACATATTTTGATAAAATATCTTACGTATTAAGCAAAATCCCTACAAAAAAGTAGAAGATACCAATTTCTGTTTCGTCGGCTTGGCAGCAATGGGCGATTGGGCAGGAGTGAGAAAGAAGACGCCTTGCACACAAAACGCATCGAGCAAGCGGCACGGCCCGTACAAAAATATGGGAGCCACAACACGTCGGAAGCCAGCACACTTCGGGGAAGCCGTTTGGGAAAAGCCGACGCGACCGGCCTCTACGCGGAAAAACCGCCGCGTTTAAGCACGCTCGCATGGCAGCGATTGGTTCTTTTAGCCATGACGAGTGCCGCCTCTACGCTGCAAGCGCTGCCGCGCTCCGCCGCCCTGCGCTTCGGAACCGGCTTGGGACGCCTCGGCCACCGTATCGCCGGAAGCAAGCGACGGCGGGCGATAGCCAATCTGCACCTTGCTTACGGCGACGCGGGCTTTTCCCCTACCGAGCGCAACCAGATAACGCGCGGCGTTTTCGAGCATTTCGGGCGCTCGCTCGTTGCGTTTCTTTGCGCGCCCAAACTGACGCCCGCCACTTTGTCCGACTTGGTAACCTGCGACGGCTGGGAACACGTCGCGGGCGCGCAGGCAAAAGGCAAAGGCGTGGTTTTCGTGTCCGCCCATTTGGGCAACTGGGAAGTGCTGGGCCGCTGGCTCGCGCTCGTGCAAAAGGTTCCTATGACGGTGGTTGCCAAAGACCCCAAGCAGCCCGCGTTTGCCGCGTATCTACGCCGAATTCGCGAAGGGGCGGGCTTCGCGGTTTTGAGTAAAGGCGAATCGGCCCGCGATTTGCTGCGCGTTTTGCGGAAGGGCGAGGCGATTTTTTTGATGCCCGATCAAAACAGCGGCGATGTGTTCGTACCCTTTTTCGGCGTGCCCTGCGGAACGGTCGCCGGGCCAGCGTCGCTCGCTCTGCACACGGGAGCCGCGCTGATTCCCATTTATTGCGTCGAAGAAGGCAATGGCTATCGCGTCCTTTGCTTGCCTGAAATCAAAGTCGAAAATCCCTCCGGCGGCGAAGTGGAAGTGGCGCGTTTGATGGGCGAAGTCAACACGGTTTTGGAGCGCATGGTGCGCCATTATCCGACGCAATGGCTGTGGCTGCACAACCGCTGGAAATCGGCTTTCGATGAGAAAAACCACGCCCGCGCATGGCAGAGCGAGGTTGAATTCGGCACGGCCCGCGAACGCTGGGTGGGAATACGGACAAACGGCTAATGCGCGGAGCGTGGCGGCTGAAGGAACCGTTTTGCGGAAGCTCGCACTTAATCGGCGCTGTCTTATCGCTTGGCGTTTTGCTCGTTTTGCTTTTTGAGGCGCGGGGGCGACTCTTTCATTCCGTCGGTTTTCTCGTGTATGGGATTAGTTTGACCGCGTTGTACACGGCGAGCGGACTGTACCATTCCCTGCGGGTTTCGCCGCGCAGCGTTTCGCGTTTGCAGCGGCTCGACTTTATCGCCATTTTTCTGCTGATTGCCGGAACCTACGCCCCGATTTGTTTAATCAGTTTGCGCGACTACGGACACTGGGGATGGCTTCTACTCGGGATCGAAGCGACGCTCGCGCTGGGCGGAATTTTGGCCGTCGTCACGCTCAAGAACCGTTTTCCCTCTTGGCTGCGCGTTACGGTGTGCGGCGTAATGACATGGCTCGCGCTTTGTGCGGTCAACCCGTTGTGGAGCGCCTTATCCCCCGCCGGATTCGGCTGGCTCATAGCGGGCATTGTCGTATATTCCGTGGGCACGCTCATCTTGGCAACGGACTGGCCGCACTTGTGGCGCGGGCGGTTCAGCGCGCACGACCTATGGCATTTGTTCGTGCTGGGCGGCAGCGCGTGCCACTGCGTCTTGATGTTGCGCTACGTCGCCCCGGCTGCTTAAAGCCGCAATAACGTCCTCTATTTCCCCGGCACGGTTTTGGGCGCGCCGTCTGCATGAGCCAGCCATTTCCGAAAATGCTCCCGCAGTTCGGCCTCGCCTCTCGCTCCTACGAGAAAGGATTGTTGTTTGCCGTTGACATGAAAAATAAGCGTAGGAATGCTGACAAGTCCGGTTTCTTTTAGAAAGTCCCAGTTTGCATTGTCGTCGTAGTCCATTGCATAAACGCCGATATTTGGAGCGAACTCTTGACGTAGTATTTGCAACCGTTCGTCTACGCCAACATCGTTTCGGTTCCAAACTGCACCGCAGTGGATAACGAGAACCGTGTGGCGGGCTATAAGTTCGGGAAGTTCAGGCGCGGTAACAAGCGGGCTTTGCGGTTCCCAGCGTTTTTCTTGGCTCATTGATTTCCCACCGCGGTTTTAGACATCAAGCGGTTTTGTGCCATACTAAACCAACAGCGGGTCGATTTGGTTCCGCTCTGACATCGAATGGAGGAAAAACGATGCTTGCCGACGCTCCCACAAACGCGCTCAAATCAACGGCTGCGCCCGAAAACGATTCCGTTCAGTCGCCGGGCACGGTGACGGACGAACAAGTCCAATTCTACAATGACGAGGGCTACGTGCTTCTCAAGGGCTTGATTTCCGCCGAAGAGGCCGCGCTTTTGCGTGGCGAAGTCATGGAGATTATGGACACGATTGGGCTTGGCACGACCAAACTCAAGCAGACACGGGAGTATTTGCCGGGCACGCAGTTGGATCATTTCGTCAACAGCGCGAATTTGCGCGCTATCGCATCACGCTTGATAGGCGGGGCGGCATCGCTGTATCTGCCATTCACCGCCGTTAAATCGGGCGGCGGGGGCGGCGAGTTCCATTTTCACCAAGACAACCAGTACACGCGCTTCGACGGGCCGGGTATTAATTTATGGTTTGCGCTTGTGCCGATGACCGAGCAAAACGGCTGCTTAAAAGTCGTGCCGCATTCGCACGAAAACGGCACGCTGCCGTCGTTTTCGCCGGACAACGACGGGCACAAAGCCGTCACGTTCAACCCCGACGATTTCGTATCGGCGGTTATGGAACCCGGCGACTGCATCGCGTTTTCCCGCTTGACCGTGCATGGCTCCGGCCCGAATTTGACGCCCGACCATCGCGTCGGGTACGCCGTGCAGTTTTACCGCGACGACGTGAATTTTTCGCTCGACGGCGGCCAAACCTACGCGCCGCTGAAAGCCAAGCCGCGCTATTCGGTCGGCCCGGTCGCCAAAATCACGCCGCCCGTTGGCAAAACCGACGGGCACTAAACGGCAAGCAGAAAATGGAAGATATGGAACCGCTTCCCGTTAACGTTGACGGTTTGCCCGATTGGGATGCCCGTGCGCTTGCGGCAATAGCGTGCGCCCTGCTACGTGCGGGCCATCTTTCCCTCGGTCGTCGTGTGCTTGAAATAACTCGGCGGCAAAACGATGAACGGTTCGACGGTGAACGCTTCATGGTTTTTGAGGTAAAGGGTTATAGAGACTTTCCACCGTGGGCACTTGCCATTGCTGCCCAAGCCGATGGTGACGATATTGAAGGGGCCAAACAAAACGCGGAGCAAAGGTTGAACGGTTTTGAGCAATCACTGGGTTTAATCCTCGTTGGAGAAGCGCAAGCCGAAGCGGGCGATAAAGAAGGGGCATGGCAAACTTTTCAACTTGCCGTTGCGGTTTCGGGCGAACCTGAAGCAAGAATGGACACAACCTCTCTATCTGATATTGGCTTGGGCGCTGCCCAGTGGAGCAGAGCCGCCACCGCCGCCTTAATAGCCGAACGAATAAACGATACTTGGCTTACCCAAAAATTGGAAGACGCATTGAAAAATGCTTTACAACAAGCCAAATATCATGCGGCACACGAAGCCATTCTGAAACGCAGCCATAAAACACCTTCATCAGCATCAAATTATTTTGATCGGGCTTGGAATGCCGCATTAAAAACATGGGCAACATGGCCGTGGAAACTTCAGCAGGTTTTATCCGAAGTTATCGTAGCGATGGCGGAAGCAGGTTTGATTGAAGCCGCAATAAAACGCTATCGAGAAGCGGCGGAAATGCCAAAAGCAACGCGCTACGGTTAGCTTCATTCAACTTGCTGAATAAAGCGTTATGTTTCTTGTTCTCTGAATACTTGCCGATTTTCAAACACAGGCATTATGGTGTTTCCCTTATTCCTTGACGACCACGAAGTCGGTACGTTTGCGCTTGATGAGCACGGTGTCGTGACGCTCGGATTCGACGAGTTCGGGGTAATCGGTCGTGTAATGCAGGCCCCGGCTTTCGTGGCGGGCTTCGGCGGAGCGGATGATAAGTTGGGCGACGAGGGCGAGGTTTCGGAGTTCTAAGAGGTCTTCGGTTGGGCGGCAGGTCGCGTAGAGGGCGTCTACCTCGTCGGCGATTACGGACAAGGCGGCCTCGGCTTTGGCAAGGCGCTCGTCGGAGCGCACGATGCCGACATAGCGCGTCATCACAGCTTGAATACGGTTTCGCAGGGCGGTGGTTTCCGCGATCTGAACACGGCCTCGGTACGGGCGAAACGGCGGCACATTGGCGCAGGCTTCGTCGCTGCTCGGCGCGTTGTTTTCTATCGCTTCACGCACGGTTTGGGCGGCGCGATGGCTCCACACCAAACCCTCTAAAAGCGAGTTGGACGCCAAGCGGTTTGCGCCATGCACGCCCGTCGAAGACACTTCGCCCGACACGAAAAGGCCCGGTAAATTGGTGCGTCCATTCAAATCGCACACCACCCCTCCGCACGAATAATGGGCGGCGGGCACGACAGGGATCCATTCGCGCGTGATGTCGATACCGAAACTCAAGCACTTGGCGTAGATGTTGGGGAACCGGTGCTTGATTTCCTGAGCGTCCACGTGCGTTACGTCGAGGAACATGTGGGGCGCGTTTTGCTTTTTCATTTCGGCGTCGATGGCGCGGGCCACGATGTCACGCGGAGCCAAGTTGCCGCGTTCGTCGTACTCGCTCATAAACGCCCGCCCCGATTGGTCGCGCAAAATGCCGCCTTCACCCCGGACGGCCTCGGAAATAAGAAACGACCGCGCGCCGGGGGCGTGAAGGGTGGTTGGATGGAATTGGATAAATTCCATGTTGGCAACCGTCGCCCCGGCCCGAAACGCTAAAGCGACGCCGTCACCGGTCGCAATGGGTGGGTTTGTGGTGTGTGTGTAGACGTGCCCGCAGCCGCCGGTCGCAAGCATAACGGCCTGTTTGGCGCGGAAGGTTTCGATGTCGCCGTTCGCCGTATCTAAAACGTACACGCCGCACACCGCGCCGTCCCCGTCGCCGCCCTGCGCTTTGGCTAAGTCGATGCCGATATGGTGCTCGAACACGGCGATTTCAGGATGGGCCTCACACTGAGCGACCAGCGCCCGCTCGATTTCGCGGCCCGTCAAGTCGGCGTTGTAGGCAATTCGGCGGCGCGAATGCCCCCCTTCGCGGGTCAGCGCGATTTGTTCGTTGCCTTCCGGGCCGATTTCCGTGTTGAAGTGCGTGCCGAAGTCGATCAAGTCGCGGATACGGTCGGGGCCTTCATGCACCAAAATTTCCACGGCGTCTTTGTGGCACAAACCCGCGCCCGCAATCAGGGTATCCTCGACGTGCAAATCGAAGGAATCATCGGGGGCCATGACGCCCGCAATCCCGCCCTGCGCCCAGTTTGTGTTCGAGTCCGTGCGGTCTTTTTTGGTGACGAGCGCGACGCTGCCAAGACCTGCGACATCGAGCGCGAACGTCAGGCCCGCGATACCCGACCCCAAAACCACGAAATCAAACGTTTTGTCGCTGTCGCCGCTTTGTGTCGCCGCTGCCGTTGCCGCCATCACGGGCGGATTGGATAAATTCATAAGAGGTGCTGCCATATCAGCAGAATTGTACCCAACTGCGCCGCGCGGCCCAATTACCGGCGAACGTCCATGCTTTGGAACGCCATATCGTCAAGGGCGAAGTCGTTGCCCAAAAATTCCGAATTGCGGTCAACGAGCGCGATCCGGGCGGTATTTTCTTCGCCCGACGCCCACAAAAAAGTCGCTTTTTGCCACTGCCCCACCGTCGCCGGGGCCGAAATGGGGGTTGCGCTCAACCGCTGACCGTTGATACGCGCCTCGATGCGTGCGGGATTGGTCGCCGTTATAGAATCGCCCTGCCGTCCCCACGACGCAACCCAAAATGAGAGCCGGTAAACGGTGCGGGGCTTGACGATGGGCACGGTTTGCTGCCATACGATTTGGCCTTCCGTATTGGTGGAACCGTTGACGATGAGCATTTGCCCCGCGCCCCTCGTGTGGTCACCGAATGATGCTCCCAAAGCGTTGATTGTTTGCGGGTTCGTGCCAATGGTGTAATTGCCTTCTTGGCCCGGCGCGGTTGTCGGATTGCCCGTCCAATGATAGCCGCTTGTAAAACCCGTATTTCTCAACTCGAAACCGCCGTTGATGAGCAGATTAGGCGAGGAAAGTGGCACATCGGCGTTCGGTGCATTGGCGCGTAATACGGCGGAAGGCAGCACGAAACAAGCCAGTCCCAATACCGCAGCGAAAATCGTTGTTTTAATGAATGGCTTTATCATAGTCAAATGAAAATCGGGCGGATGAACATTCTGGTTCATCCGCCCGATTTTAACAAAGGCTTAATCTTCGGGGCGCGAGCCGGGCGACATTTCCGCTTCGGTCGCGGTTTTCCACAAGCGCACGGTCAAATCGCTTTCGACGCGAATTTGGCACGACAAGCGAAATTTTTCGATGAGTTCCGGCTCTTCGAGCGCGTCGCGTTCGGCCTCAAGCATCGGGGAAACTGCGCCCTCCAAAACCTCGACCCGGCACGTGATACAGCGGGCATTGCCGCCGCAGCGGTGCAGAATATCCACTCCCGAATCTTCAATGGCAAGCACGACTTTTTTGTTTTCGGGAACGTCGAACGTTCCCCGTCCTTCAACCGTTAATTGCGGCATATTCACCACCCTCCAAATTTCAACAAATGTATGGCATAATGAGCACTAAAAGCCCAGTATGCGCAGTATACCCTACACGCTTTGGGCGCGGTTTTATTTTTTCTTATTTTCGTTTGTGTGGTTTGGAACGATGAAGGGACAAAACCATGTATTCGGGCCGTCAAAAAACCGTGAATCTGCCGCCCTTGCAACTTATCGCGCTGCTTTTCGGCGTGGGTTTGTTTCTGCTCCTTTTGATACTGGCGGGAAAGGTTGCGTTTGAACGGGCGCGTGAATCCACATCCGGTCTTGCAGGCGGCCTCACACACGGGGCCGACCGGGAAATTGGAAGCGGCGACGCGGTGGGCGAAGCGCGCGGTCTTGCCCATCGGAGCGGCGCGGCAAGCGGGCAGCAGGCGTCGGCGACACAAGCCGCGCCCTTCTCGTTCCCCACCGTTTCGCTCGGCGGAAATACACAATCCGTATTTGCCAATCCGGCCCAGCAGCAGGCGGCGCAGGAATCGCTCGCGCCCCTGCACGAATTGCTGGAAAATGTGCGCCGCTTCGATGCCACGGTTTTGAGCGGCGCGGGCACGGACGGGTCGGGGTCGAGCCAAACGCAAACCGGCGGCACAACGGCGACGCCATTCAACGTGCCGCTCCTTCTCGACAGTTTGGAAGCGCAAACCGCTCTTGTCGCCCACCCCTACCGCTTCCCTATGCCGCTGCAAGACGATGCCGCGCAAGCCACCCGCGAAGTGTACATCTATCTGGAAACCGTGCGCGAAAGCGGTTTGGGGCAAATGAAGTCGTCCAGCGACGACGCGCTTGCGCGGGCAACGGCGCAAAAGCATTTGGAAAAAGGCGCGCTTTTGGTTGCCCGCATGGACGCCATAGCGCAAGGCGGCGCAAGTGCGGGCGGCGGTGGAACGGCATTAAGGGATTACGTAAGCCCGCTGCCCTAAGCGCAAAACCGGCGCGCAGGAAAGTGGGCTTGGGGAAGCGAACCGTTTGGGTATGTCCCAACCCGATGCACTTTCCGTTCCCGTTGTCCATGAACTGCGCGCCTTTTCCCTTTTGCGCGACGTGCCCGATTTTCCCCAGCCGGGAATTATTTTCAAAGACATCACGCCGATTTTGGCCGATAAAGACGGTTTGCGCGAAGTTATCGACGCCCTCGGCGAGCGCATCAAAGAACTCAAGCCGGATTTGATCGTCGGGATTGAGTCACGGGGCTTTATCTTTGGGGTTCCGGTCGCGTATAACTTGGGCTTGGGGTTTTCGCCGGTTCGCAAAGTCGGCAAACTGCCGCACGAAACCATCAAGCAGGAATACGCCCTCGAATACGGCACAAGTACGGTCGAAATGCACACGGACGCCGTATCGCCCGGTCAGCGCGTCGTCATCGTGGACGATTTGCTGGCAACCGGCGGAACCGCGCAAGCCGCCGCGGCTTTGGTGGAACAGTTGGGCGGCATCGTCGTCGGCTACTGCTTCGTCATTGAACTCGCGTTCCTCAAAGGCCGCGAAAAATTGGCGGGACAAAACGTCATTTCGCTTGCGACGTTTTAGTTTACGCCCTACACCTGCGCCAAAACGTCGCGCCATGCGCGGCCCAAGTCGTTGATGTCGCCCGCGCAAAAGAAAAAATCGCACCCGGCGTCTTTGCAAGCCGCAAGCATGGGGCCGGGGGCAACCAAAATACCGGCGTGTTTGTTTGTCGCTCGGGTTCGCTTCATCACGTCGGCGACGACGGCGATATACTCGGGGTCGGTGAACTGGCCCGGCTTGTTATAGGCGAGCGATAAATCGCCCGGCCCGACCAGAATGCCGGAAATACCATCGACGGCGCAGATGGCTTCCAAATTGTCCACGGCCTCACGGGTCTCAATCTGCGCGATAAGATGCGTTTGGCTATTGGCCCGCGCGAACGTTTCGGCGATTTTCGCAATCCCGTCCAAGCCATAGTTGAGGCCCCGGCTGCGCGTATTGAAGCCGCGCGAACCGATGGGCGGAAACTTGCCGTTTTGCACCAAAATTTGCGCCTCATCCGCACTGTTGATAAGCGGCACGACGATAATTTGACCGCCCGCTTCCAATGCCCGCAACACGTGTTCGCGCTCATGGCTGGGAATGCGGACGACGGGAATGGCCCCACCCGCAACGGTAGCGCGGCATAAATCTTCCACATCGTTGTACGACGCCCCGCCGTGCTCGACCTCGATCCACACCATGTCGAAGCCGATTAGCCCAGCCATCTCCGCGATTTTAGGCGAACCTGTCACGCAGGCCGCACCTTTCAGCGTACGGGAAAAGTCATCGGGCGAAGTCCAGAAGGGTGTTTGCATACAGGTTAAACGAGACGCCTTATCTTACGGATCACTGCGGTTCAAAGTGTCAAGGACACGCGAAAGTTGCTCGATGGTAAATTGGTTGAAGCGACGACCAACCATATCAAAAAGGGTTTCCACCGTCACGCCCACTTGCTGCGCGGCGGCAGGAATTGATAAGCCTTTTTGTGTGATGGCTTGCTCAATTTGCAGTGAAAGCAGGCCTTTGTTTTCTACCTCCTCCGCGTCGGGAAAACCCAAATCGGCAAATATGTTGCCACAACTTTCCGTAATTTCAACGGGCTGACTACTTTCCGCTTTTTGGCGGCTTTGCTTTTCGGGTGGGGAAATGACTGGCATAATGTTCCTCTGCGGTTTTGAACCGTGTCCGAATAAGATCGAGACCGCGTTCCGGCGTTTCTTTGCCGTGCGTGCTTTTCTTTTGAAAAGCGTGCAGAACGTAAACGACTTCAGCAAAACGAACCGTATACATACAACGATACGTGCTTGTGTCGAAATCTTCCACGATTTCCAGCACCCCCGCTCCACCAAATCCCTGCATCGGTTTGGCGTCCGCTGATTTTCCGCCGTATTGCGCCTGCTGCAACGCTCTACCAAATCCAGCCTGAACTTCTTTGGGCAAATCGCGCAAGTCTCGCAAAGCCGAACCGACAAACACGGCAGTCTTTTTTTATCGGAAGTGTGTCGGCATTTTCAGGCGTCTTGGCTGCCTTCTTCACCATGCCATTATACCTTTTTTAGGGTAAATCGAAATGCTTCCCGTTCCGTCTATTGGGTTACGCCGATTTAGAAAATTGGTGGGCGTAGTCACGGGCGAATTCGGCGAAGTTGTGCGGGGCGTGGCCGGTTGCGTTTTGGACGCCGGGCAAAACGGCGGACGCTTCGTTGCGCCGGTAGTGGGCGTAGTCTTCCAAAATACCGTCCACTTGATACGGGGGCATTTTCAGGGCGGTCAAGGCATCGCGCATCGCCTCGGGCGGAATATCGACGAATTTCATTTCGCGGCCTACGGCATTTGAAAGTTGCTGGGCTATGTCGGAATGCGACAAGGCTTCCGGGCCGGTCAAATCGTAGATTTTGTTTTCGTGGCCCGGTTCGGTCAAAGCGGCGACGGCGGCATCCGCAATATCGCGCACGTCCACGAAGCTCACCTTTGCGTCGCCAATAGCGGCGTAGAAGGCGTTTTGGTTGACAATTGTTGGGGCGAAATTAAAAAGCCCCTGCATAAACAGATTGGGGCGCAAAAACGTGTACGTCATGCCCGACGCGCGAACGGCGGCTTCCACGACGGCATGATAGCGCAAAAACCGAACGGGGGAATTTTCGTCGGCGGCAAACTGCGACAATTTGACGATGTGCGAAATGCCGCTTTGCTTGGCGGCTTCTACAAGTGCGAGTTGCTGCGCTTCCGCCCGCTCGGACGACTTCGTGAGCAAAAACGCGCGCTCGACGCCTGCAAGCGCGGCCCTTAAACTTTCTGGTTCGTCGAAATCGCCTTGTGTGAGTTCCACGTCGGGGCCGAGCAAATCGCGCGCTTTATCCACATCTCGAACGAGGGCGCGAACGGGCACGCCCTTTTCGGTTAAACGCTTGATGATTTCGGTTCCGTTGTTGCCGGTCGCGCCCGTTATTAAAATTGGGTTTACCATTTTTTAGGTGTCCAGCCGGGTTCGATTTTCTGCATTTCTTTACCGTCGTCGCGGAAAGCGAGATCGGCGCGCAAATAGTTTTCGTGGAGGGCAGCGAGCGCATCGCGGTCGAGGGATGCCCCGAGGCCCGGCGTTTTAGGAACAGGGAGCGAGCCATTCACGAACTGCAATTTGCCGCCGACCAAAACTTCTTCGGTTTGCCAAGGATAGTGCGTATCGCAGGCGTAGGTCAAATTCGGAATGGCGGCGGCGAGATGCGTCATGGCAAGGAGCGAAATCCCCAAGTGGCTGTTCGAGTGCATGGACAAACCAAGCCCGAACGTTTGGCAGATTTTGGCGGCTTTCACGCTGTTTTGCAAACCGCCCCAAATATGGTGGTCGGACAGCAAAATCTGGACGGCCCCATGCCGAATGGTATCGGGAAAATCGGCGAACGACACGCAGCACATATTGGTGGCAAGCGGCATGGATACTTGCCGGGCAACACGGCCCATCGCCTCTTTGCCCAAAACGGGGTCTTCGTAGTATTCCAAGACGCCCGCCATCTCATGCCCTTTTTGTATGGCGGTTTCCTCGCTCCACGCGCCGTTGGGATCGATGCGAATGGGTGTGTTCGGGCCGAAAGCGTCGCGCAGGGCGAACACGGTTTTGACCTCTTCGTCGGGGGGCAAAACACCGCCCTTGATTTTGAGGGATTCAAAGCCGTGCTGTTTGCACATTTCCACAGCCTGCGTCGTCAGTTCTTCGGCGGATAGGGCTTGCCGGGCGAGAAAATCGTCGCGCTCGCGGGCCGCTTGGCTGTTCTCCGCCAAGCCGTCGGTTCCGCCGATGCCCGCGTGTTTGTAAAACAGGTACGCGGAAAACGGCACTTCGTTGCGGAACGCCCCGCCTAAGAGATCGCACACGGGCCGTCCGGTTTCCTGCCCGATTAAGTCCAAACACGCGACCTCAAGCGCGGAAAAAGTGCGCGCGGGCGACGACAATTTGCCTTCCCACGGCAAAGCATCTTTGCGTCCGCGCGCCGGTTCGGCAAGGGTCGCGTCGGCATCGCCGCCGGACAGCACCCATTCGAGTTCGGCGAGTTGATACGGATCGCGCCCGACGACGAGAGCGCGGGCGGCTTCCAAATCGCGCAAAACGGCCTCGCCCCCGTGGGTTTCCGAAAGCCCGATAAGGCCGTTGTCGGCGACGAGTTCTACAATCGTGCGGAGGGCATACGGCGCGTGCAAGCCGAAGGCGGAACGGAGCGGCGGGTCAACGAGGGCAATCGGCGTGACGCGAAGTTCAACGATTTTCATAAAACGAGCAAACGGCTCCTTTGCAAAAACGCCCTCCGGGCGGCAACGCGCGGCGGCTCTTTTTGTTTGGTTCGCTACGATGCGCCGCTTTTCCTAAACGCGAATTCGATGGGCTATGGATAATATTTATCCACGCCGCCTCATGAAGACGGTGCAAAGTAGGCGAAGGCACGGCATAATTAAGACGCCGCCCCGCTGATTTGTGGCTGGCATAGCACACGAGTACAAGCGAAAAAGGCAGTTTCTTATGGCGAAAGTTTTGGTTTCCGATCCGGTGGCGAGCGAGGGCGTGTCGCTTTTGCGGCGGGCTGGGTTTGACGTGGACGTGCGGACGGGTCTAAGCAAAGACGAACTGACGGCGATTATCGGCGACTATGACGCGCTTGCCGTGCGCAGCGAAACCAAAGTTTCTGCCGACGTCTTGAACGCCGCTACGAAACTCAAAATTATCGGGCGGGCCGGTGTGGGCGTCGATAATATCGACGTGGAAGCCGCGACGCAAAAGGGCGTGCTTGTCGTCAACAGTCCCGAAGGCAACACGCTGGCGGCGGCGGAACTGACGGTTGCGCTTCTGCTTGCGCTTTCTCGAAACGTTGCGCCTGCGGCAGCCGCGCTCAAGAACAATCAGTGGCAACGGAGCCGGTATGTGGGTGTGGAAGTGTACGGCAAAACCGTAGGCGTGGTCGGTTTGGGCAAAATCGGGCGCGAAGTCGCCAAGCGGCTGCGGGCGATGGAAATGACGGTTTTGGCATACGACCCGTTTTTGACCGATGAACAGGCGTCCGCGCTGGGCGTTCGGCTCGCGTCCCTCGATGCGATTTATCGGCAGGCCGATTACATCACGGTTCACGTGCCTAAAACCCGCGAAACGACCGGCATGATTAGCACGGCCCAAATCGAGCAGATGCGCGACGGGGTTCGGCTTATCAATGTCGCGCGGGGTGGAATTATGGACGAGGCCGCCGTGCTTGCTGGG
The DNA here is from genome assembly GCA_964241985.1 of uncultured Armatimonadaceae bacterium. Lineage (GTDB taxonomy): Bacteria > Armatimonadota > Armatimonadia > Armatimonadales > Armatimonadaceae > CAXTBP01. Next base: position 70,567 of record CAXTBP010000002.1, read on the forward strand.
CTGAACAGCGGCAAAATCGCCGGGGCCGCGTTCGACGTATGGACGACCGAGCCGACGCCCGCCGACGATCCGCTCGTTTTGCACCCTAAAATGCTGGCGACCCCGCACTTAGGGGCGTCCACGGAAGAGGCGCAGGTCGGTGTCGCCGTCGATATTGCCGAACAGATCGTGGATGTTTTGCAGGGACGACCCGCCCGCGCCGCCGTTAATATGCCGTCGCTTGCCCCCGACGTTTTGGCGCAAACCGCGCCGTATCTGAATTTGGCGGAAAAAATGGGCAGTTTGGTCGCGCAGCTGTCGCCCGCCTCGCCGTCGTCGGTGGAGATTTTGTACGCGGGCGAATGGCAAAACAGCCAAACCGTCCATATTACCCGCGCCCTGATGAAGGGGCTTCTGTCGCCGGTTTTGCGCGAATCCGTCAACTATGTCAACGCCCCGACATTGGCACGCGAGCGCGGCATTCGCTTGACCGAATCGCGCTCCGACATCCGAAGCGACGAATACGCGCAGGTTTTGACCGTTTCGGCAACGTCATCGACCGGCGAAACCCACAGCGTCAGCGGAACCGTGTTTGGCAAAACGGACTTGCGGATCGTCGGCTTGGATGGCTACGATGTGGACTTCAAGCCCGAAGGCTTCCACATCATCACGCGGCACAGCGATAAACCGGGCATCGTCGGACGGGTCGGCACGATTTTGGGCACGCATCAAGTCAATATCGCCGGGATGTATTTGGGCCGCAGCGGGCAAACAGGCCGCGCGGTTATGGCCCTGTCCCTCGATGCGGGTGCAAGCAACGAGGCCATGACCGAAATCGCGCAAATGGACGGCATGGAAACCGCCCGCTTGGTCGCCTTGTAAAAATTCGCTTGCGCGGTTTCCGGTTTTCCGTTTCGCTCGCGTTTTGGGTTATAATGGAAACCGGAAACCAACGATGAAAACAAATCCCGCCTTTCGTTTCACTTCGCGCAAACGCGCCCTTTCGGCTGCCGCTTTTGCCGCGCCCCTTGTTTTGTCCGGCTTGCTTGCCGCCGGGTGCGGAAGCGGCGGCAGTTCCCCGGTTCCGGTAACTGCACCAAGCACGGTCGATACCATTGGGGCGGCCCGCGATGTCCAAACCGGACAAATCGCGCTAAACGGTCTGCTTGCCTCCAGCAATACGGCGTCCGCTTCCGCGCTGCAAACGGTGGGCGCGTCGTTTGCGTCGGCCCATGCCAAAGACCCGAACAACACGCAGGCGTCGGTTTTGCTGGGCTTGACGCAAATCGCGGTCGCCGCACAGGATGTCGCCGATGCCGCCGCGCCGCTGGGCGATAGCCGAGCGAGCATTCCGTTTGCAGACCTTTCCCGGTTCCAACTGAAAAATTGGGGCGGCTTGCGTTCGTCGCTGATTGGCAAAGGCAAGACGCGCGCCGCGTTACTTGCTTCCCCGCTTCTTTTGGCGCAAAGCGCAGGAAAAACGAGCAAAGGCCGTGCGACCGTGGATTCCGCGCGGTTGCGGGCCGCCCTCGAAAACTTACGAACCGTGATTGGAAATTCGCTGCCGCTTATTCAGCAGGGCGCGGACGATCCCAATTTTGCGTTCGGCTTGACGGATTTCATCACGAACACGGAAACAGAGCGCGTTATGGATCGCGCCGACGTTGCCGTGATTGTTTCCGCGCTGTACGAAACACGGGCCGGTCTTTCACTCGCCCTCGCCTACGATACGAACGTAGGCAGCGCGGATTTCGCGCAAACCATCGCCGCCCGTTTCCCAACCAAAAATTTAGGCGACACCCTCACGCCGGACGAGTACTTGCCCGCGTCGCCGTTTGGCACGTTGACCGGCGACGGCAAAGGCAATTTTGCCAGCGCAAAAACCGAAATTGCGACCGGCGCGGACAAGGGGCAGACCGCCCTGACCTATTTGCAGGGGCGCACAAACAGCCAACTGCATTTGATTGATTCTGCCGATTTGACCAATCAAGACTATTTGACGGCAAAATTTGCGCTCACGGGTTTGAAAGCCGCGCTCGACGGCCCGGTTACGGTTCCGCTCGGCGATTCGAGCATCACGCTCAACTTGAATGCGTGGTTTAATAACCCGCCCGCTTCGCTTCGCGCGTTTTTCCCGACGTACACGGTCGGCACGGATGCAAGCGACGCGCTCGTTTTGCAAGCCACGGCGGCATCCTATCCCGACTTGACGTTTGGCGGACTCGTCGTCGGCACAAGCGGCATTCCGGCCAAAGCCTTCGATATGACCATTCCAACCGACAAAAATTTGGGCGACTTGCTGTTCGGCTTTTTGGGCGGGCTGGAAGATTTGGATTTGTAAACTCGCGCGGTAACTTAACCGCAACGGCCTGCAAAACCCGTTGCGGTTTTCCGATACTTGGTTTATAATGGAAAGCACGTTCGCCGCATCCACCCGCCGTTTTGCGCCGAATGTAACCTCGTTTGTTAGGAGAGATGGCTGAGTGGCCGAAAGCGACGGTTTGCTAAACCGTTGTACCTTTAACAAGTACCCCGGGTTCGAATCCCGGTCTCTCCGTGCCTTTTTTACACGCGGCGCGGTTTTGTGCGCGCTTGCCGCAATAGCCCTTCTTCCCACCCCTTCGGCGTGGGCGCAAGAAGGCGGTTCGTCGCTTTCCGAGCAGTACCTTTCGCTCCGACGCGCGTATCCCCCGCTCAAAGGTTTGACGCCCATCGTGCTTCGCGCAAACCCCGGCGCGTACCGTGGCAAAACCCTCGAACTTACGGGGCGCTTAACCGGCGTGGTGCGCGATACCGCCGCAGGCGGAAGTAACAACGGCGGCACGAACGGCGCGTCGCTCATGCTGCAAACCCGCGAGTTCGGCGGCCTGACGCTTTCGGTTTCGTTTGCGTCGGAAGAATTGCAGGCTGGGCGCGAAGTGCGTATCCTCGCGGTCGTAACGAGCGGCGACGGCGACGGCAGCCATACCGTCATCGTCGGAATGCCGGATATGGAAGCGGTCGCGGTCGCGTCGGCCTCGGATATTGCCGCGCTTGAAGTCCAATGGGCGCGTTTCGCCACCGTCCGCGCCGCGCGTGAGCGGCAAAACGCGCAGGCTCTGGAAGCCGCCGCCCGCAGTTTGCGCGTAGCGGGAACGGGCGGCAATAAAGGTTCGGCGCGCATGGCTCCCCCACCCGCCCCGCCGTCCGGTTTGTCTGCGAACGCTCAGCAAGTGTACGGCGCATACTATAATTACATCGTTAAGTGCAATCGTCGGTTGACGGTTGGGCAGGCGGACGCCATTACGCGCTCCATTTTGCTGTTTTCCGAACGCTACGACGTTGACCCGCGCCTTGTGGTCGCGCTCATTATCGCCGAATCCGATTTCCGGCCCGGCGAAACGAGCAACAAAGGCGCGATGGGCTTGGGCCAAATCATGCCCGACGAAGCCCACGATTTGCGCTTGACGAACCCGTATGACCCCGTGCAAAATATCGCCGGGGCCGTGTATTTGCTTCGGGGTCGTTTGGACAAATACAGCGGCAATGCCGCCTACCGCGACGTGAGTATGCAGCACATTATTTTGGCCCTTGCCTCGTACAATGCGGGCATGGGAGCCGTGAAAAAATACGGCGGCGTCCCCCCCTACCGCGAAACGCAAAATTACGTGAAGAAAATTACGCGCATTTACAAGGAACTGTGTCAGGGCGACCCCGCCAACGCCAGCACACGCCCCGGCGGAATTGGCTCGTAACGAGTGATTTGCGCCGTTCACGCCCTTGTTGGGGCCGCATTGGGGAAAGTCATCGGGAAGCGCGGCGGGGCGTTTGCCGCAGGTGTCGCGTCGCATTTAATCGGCGACTTACTTCCGCATAAAGATTTCAAGCCCAAAGAAGAAGCGCCGCTTCTTGCCGCGACACTGGGCGTGTTGGCCTTTCGTTGCGGCGTCAATTCACCGGAATTTATCGGGGCGTGCGGGGCGGTCGCGCCGGATTTGGAAAACGCGGCAAGTGTGGTCGGCCTTATTCCCCCAGACGCCATGCGCTTTCCCTCCCACCGAGGCGACGACAAGCACGGCCCGAAAGTCAATTCCGCGTGGCCGCAGGGCGTACTTGCTTTGGCGTGTTTGGCCTTTGTTGTGTGGCCCGTCGCGTCCGGCAAAAAGTGATACCGCAAATCCCGACGACGTGGGTCACGCCGCAGGCGCAAGAGTTCCTGCCTCGCGTCGATACCGTTATTTTCGACATCGACGGCGTTCTCTTAGACGTTTCTCAATCGATCCGCGCCGTCAATATCGCCGCCCTTCCCGCAACGCTAAATTTACTGCCCGGCTGGAAACCCTGCCCCACCGATTTGCTCACGTCGCCGGACATTGAGCGGTTCAAAACCGCCGGTGGCTTCAACGACGATCTGGATTTAGCCACCGCCCTTTTGCTTTTGTTCTTGTTCAAGGCCGCCCGCTACCGTTCGCGCGACGCCGTCGTTCTGCACCCGCTTTGGCCTACGATTGCCGACTACACCGACGAAATCGCGCGGCGCGGCGGCTGGCTTCATAGCGCGGAGGCCTTTTTGTTTGAACAGGCCACGCCGGATGAAGCCGCGCAAATTCCCCCGCATCTCGGCGTGGAGTTGGCGCATCGCCCGTTTTTGGAGCTGCGCTTTGGCGATAGCTGCCGCGAAATCTACGGTTTCGCGCCCCGGTTCTTTCCCGGCACAGGCAATGTCCATTTGGACGTTCCCCTTCTTGACGTTGCCCTGCTTCCGCCAAACAAAACACTCGCGGTTCTTACGGGCCGAACTCTCGAAGAAGCGCGCATCGGTCTGCGCTCAGCGGGCATCGAACATAAAATCCTTTTGCCCGACTATGGCGTAACCAGTGACGAAGGCTTCCACAAACCCCGCCCCGACGGCCTCTTGGAACTCGTGACGCGCAAACTTCCATTGACGCGCGTCGCCCTCTACATCGGCGACTCCGTGGACGACATGAAAACCGTTCTCAACTTCCGCGCCCTGCCCGACGCCCCCAGCGCCATTACGGTTTTATCCGCGCAGGTTCTCACCGGCACAGCGGGCCAGCAAGACCCGCACATCGCCGCCCGCTTGTTCGCCAACGCCGACATTTGCGCTCAGGACGTGAATGCAGTTTTGCGGTTGTTGGCCTAATTCTTTAGCCCTGCAATCACGGCTTCGCGCACGTCCACACCCGTATCGGTTACGTCAGCGGGCGGCAGGCCCAGCGCGACGGTTGCAGTGAAATCAATCACGGCGACTTTGTAGGTGCGGGTCGGGTCAAGCGGGGCGGTATTGCCCGCGATAATCACGTTTTTCACCTTTGTTTGCAAGGCCGCGATTTGCGCGCCGGTCAGTTGAACGGTCGCCGCCCGGTTTTTGAAGGGCATAACGGCGAGCAGATCATAGCGCGACAGTTTTTGGCTGCGGAACACGTCAAAAAAGCCGTCGCCCAAAACGTGCAAACCCAAGTCCGCGTTTGTCGCCCGTTTCAAAGCAAGCGCGATGATTTCGCTCGTTTTTCGCGTCCGTTCTTCCGGCGTTTTGCCGACGGCGTCGCTGGAAAGCGTGGCGACGATTTCGTTTTGCAAAGGTTTTGCGTAGCGGTCGGCGACCGCTTTTACGTCACCGGCTTCTTTGAGGCCGGGGCCAACGGGAAGGAGCGCGTAGTCATAGTGGGTCAATTTCCAGCCGGTCGCGCTTTGCTCGAAGTGCAGATCGAACTTTCCCAAATTCACGCCGAACTCGCCGGTTTGCACGATGGGCACGCCATTTACAATTTCGGCCCTGTATAAAAACGTGTGCGAATCGCCGCCCACAATCGCGTCGATGCCCGGCACGGTTGCGGCGAGGCTTTTGTCCAAGTCCACCCCGATATGCGTCACGGCGATGACAATGTCGCAGTGCTTCCGCATGATGGGAACCCATTGCGCGGCAACAGTATTCGGTTCGCTAAACGTCCAGCCTTTGGTTTGCGGGTACGTTCCCGAACGGGGCGCGGTCAGGCCCAAAAATCCGACGCGAACGCCATTAAACTCGCGGATCACATACGGATGCACGCCTTCCAACGGCGTGCCTTTTTCGTTGGCAACGTTCGCACCGACCCATTGAAAGCGGCTGTGTTTGAGCATCAAAAGCAAAGCGGCTTCCGCGCCGGGCGCGTCGTTTTGTTCGGCAGCGTCTTTGAGTTTGAACTCGTTGTTGCCCAAACACCCCAAATCGTAGCCGCCCGCGTTCATCGCCTCGATGTCGGCAAGGCCCTCGTAAGCGTTTGTGAGCGGCCCGCGCGTCGCCGTGTCGCCGGTATCGATAACCATGACCGGATTTTTGGCGTGGCGTTTGATGTCCCTGATAAGGGTCGCCCGTCGCGCCGCGCCTCCCACCGACGGCTGCTCATTTTTACTCCGCTCGGGTTCCGTGTACGCGAACGGCAAAATGTGCCCGTGCAAATCGTTGGTGTGCAGAATCGTTAGATCAAGTTTGTTTTGCGCCCACGCGGAAACGGGCGCGGCAGCAATCGTAAGCGCGGCAAGCAGCGTTAGAAAGGAACGGCGTGTCATACGGTTGTATTCGTTTCACCGCGCGGCTTCCCCTGCTGTTTTGCCCCCCTGCCCCCCAATAAGGGGGGGTTCTGAAACAGCATTTCCGTTTTACCGCACGGGTTTACAGTTTCGGCAGGTTTAATCAGCCCCCCCCTTACTGGGGGGCAGGGGGGCATCTTAACTACCGCGACAGCGTGAGTTTTCGGGCCTTGCTGTCAAACGTGAAAGTGTAGCCGAGCACGGCGTTGAGGTCGGCGAATTTGACGTAGGCGGTTTTGTTTTCCCAGCGCAGGGGCATGGCGGCTTGCTTTTCGTTCAGGCCGAACGTGACGGTTTTCGCATCGGCGGGAATGGGGCTTGGCGACAACTGCCCTCCGAAATAATCCGCGAAGTCGCGCACACCGACGTACACGCGGCTGTCGTCGAAAAAGGCGGCGATGTCAAACGGCTTGGGGTTCTTGTTCAAGTACACGGAAACGGGCACGAGCGGGTTTGTCGGCGGAGTTACGGGCGTGGGAGGAGTGGGCACTTTTGGGTCGGCGGGTGTGGGTTTGTCCGTTTTGCTTGGCTTATCGACCTTTTCGCCCGGCAATGGCAAAACAACGGCATCAATAGCGGACACGGCGCGGGTAATGTCGCCGCCGTTTTCCGAAACGATTTCTCGCAATTCGGCAAGCGTTTTGCCGGTTTGGCATTGGAAGTGCGGCGCGTCCTTGAACGTTTTCCAGTCGCCTCCCCATTCGAGGCCCATGTCGCGCCCGATTTTGCCCGCCTGCGCGTACAAGGGTGAGGCGTCAAGGTAGATGCCCTTGTCGTCAAACAATCCCAAATCCCAAGCAATCGCAAAGTTGTGGTTGGAAAAGCCGCCGCGCGCGTTGGTGACAATCGTGCCGGGATTAGTGCGGCCCTGCGCGAAAAGGGCGTCCTGCTCGGCATAGGTGCGGGTCGCGCTGATGATGCGGGCATCGATGTCCGCGTCGCGGACTTTTTGCAGAAACACGCGGGCCTGTTTTTCGGCCCGGGACGTCAAGGTTTTCAGCAGTCGTTCGCTGCGTTCGTCAAACATATTTGGTGTGCTCCCGATAGGTGATAGGCCTATCTTACGAAGCAAACCGCTTAAAAACAAACCAATTTGGCCCCACGGATCTGTTGGAGAGCGTGGGGCCATAGATATGGATTAGCCTTTGTCCACGGCCATGCCGCGCACGTCTTCGTTGGCCTGCCCGATGGCTTCGGCGAGTGACGGGTGCGCGTGAACCGTTCGCATCAATTCCTCGACCGTGTTTTCCAGTTGGATGGACACGACGGCTTCGTGAATCAAGTCGGTCGCGTGCGGGCCGATAATGTGAACGCCCAAAATCTCGCCGTATTTTTCCTCGGCGACGACTTTGACGAACCCGTCGCGCTCGTTGATGGCGGCGGCTTTGGCAAGGGTGCGGAACGGGAACGTGCCCGTTTTAACCGCGTAGCCCTTGTCGCGGGCGTCCTGCTCGGTTAAACCCACGCTCGCGGCTTCCGGCTCAGTGTAGATGCACGACGGAATCGCTTTGTAATCCATTTCTTCGTCGTGGCCCATGATATTCGCGGCGCAAACCAGACCTTCCGCCGTTGCCGTGTGGGCAAGACCACCGCCGGTTACGTCGCCGATTGCCCAAATGCCGGACACATTGGTTTGCATTCGCTTGCTAACCGGAATCGCCCGACGATTGTGTGGCAGTCCGATTGTCACGCCCACGCCTTCCAAGTTCAAGCCTTCGGTAAACGGAATGCGCCCCGTGGAAACCAGCACGACATCGGCCATTAAAACGGCCTCGTTTTCGCCGTTGGCGTCCGTGTAATACACCGCTTTGCGCCCGTCTTTGTCCTCGACGCGCGTGACTTTCACGGACGTTTTAATGCCCACCCCCATCTTGCCCAGCACGCGGCCCATTTCTTTGGAAAGGTCGGCGTCCATCGTCGGGATCAAGCGATCCTGCATCTCTAAAATGGTGCATTTCGTGCCCAGCCCGTTGTACGTGTAGGAAAACTCGCAGCCGATGACACCCCCGCCGATAACCGCCAATTCGCCCGGCACGTTTTTTGCGGACACGGCCTCGTTCGATGTCCAGATCGGGCCGCTCGCCAATGTTCCGGCGGCTGCTTTGGCCTTGACGGCGGTGTTCGCGGTGTAAATGTCGGCATCGGAAATGCCGGGAATGGGCAAGCGGGCGGGAATCGACCCGGTCGCAATCACGATATTTTTGGTTTTGATGTCTTCGGTCGTACCGTCTGCTTTGGTCACGCGAACGGTATTGGCGTCCACAATCGCGCCGGTTCCCGCGACGTTGCCGACCTGATTTTTCTTAAGCAGCATCCCGACCCCGCCGACAAACTGCTTGACGATTTTGTCTTTGCGGGCCATGACGGCGGAAAAATCGTAGCCGACGTTTTCGGCGATAAGGCCGAAGTCTTTGGCGTGCTTGAGGGTATCGAGCGCGGCGACCGACCCGATCATGGTTTTAGTCGGGATACAGCCCCAGTTAAGGCACGTCCCGCCCAAGTTATCGTTTTCCACGACGACGGCTTTTCCGCCCAGTTGGGCCGTGCGAATCGCGCAGGGATAGCCCCCCGGCCCGCCGCCGATTACGACCACGTCTACCATTTCGCTGTTGTTTGCAGTTGTTTCCGCCGCCATTGTTTTTCTTCTCCTGCCGGGCGCGTCAAAAATTGGCTTGGATTTAGGCTATCGAGCGCGCGGCATTATGTATGCTGTTTGTGCAAAAAGTTCGCAGGCAAAAGGGGCGCGACTTTTCAGCACGCGCCCCTTCGGTTGCTTCAATAATAGTATAGCACACGCGGGCTATGGGTTCCGCGTCTATACAGCGGGCATTTGTCACGCGGGTTGGAAACCCACGTCTGCGTGACCGTTTTCGCCGAG
>CAXTBP010000003.1:0-69667 GCA_964241985.1 uncultured Armatimonadaceae bacterium
CGGCATATATGAGGATGTGTTAGGCGGCCGTGGCGAAGCGTTAGCATGCGCAAAAGGCGAACAGGAACGTAAAACCACCGCGCTTACCCATGAAGCAACCACGGAATCCAATCATCGCAACGGGGTTTTGGTCGGTCTTGAACCCTATGTCGCCGCTGTTTTTACGGATGCCGCCGCCGTCAACGAAGCCTTGCGGCAGTTCATAAAACTGACCAAAGCAAACGAAAACACCCAAGTAAACGCGGATGTCGTCAGACCGCTCATAACGGGAAAACGCTGACGGCTTTGTCAGCGAAAAAAGACGGTCACAGGCTCCACGTTGACGAATAGTTGCGTTTGGCAAGCAGAGTCGTTAGTTCAACCATAACTTCCATCGACTTTTTGATGCGCGCGTCTAATTCCGCGCTCAGTTCCTCATTTTCCCAGTGGCGGTTGTGCGCGTACACGAAATACGGGTTGATGATGCACTTGAAATCCAGCATCAGGGACGTTGCGAGCGGCGCGACCGCCATGTAGCTGTGGGGCAAACCCGACGCGTGAACGAAGGTGATGACCTTGTCGTAGAACGCGCCGGTTGTTTCGCTGTCGGTTGATCCGATGTGCTCGATAAATTTTTTGAGTTCGGCGCACGACGACCAGTTATAGACGGGGCTTGCGAGAACGAGGCCGTCGGCGGATGAAACGGCGGCGTGAAGAAATTGATAGTTTAGGTCGTCTTGAATGGCCGCCCCGTCAAAGGGCGGCAACGGATAGTCTTTTAGACTTAGGTACTGGGTTTGTACGTCAAGACCGTTTAACACGTCCAAACACCGTTTGGCAAGGCGTTCGCTCCGGCTGTGTTGGGTCAAACTCGTAGACACAATCAGAATTTTCATTTGGGTTCTTTGTACGCCATAAAAAGCGACCGTACCAAAAGGAAACTGCGATAGTACGGGTTAATCCATAAAGGTATTAACTCGCAATGACGCCAACTCCGCCCTCTATTCTTTTGAACTGTGCGCCCGGTCGGCGCTGGGATCAAAACCGGCCCGAAACCATTACCGACGCGCTTTTCGCCGAACCTCTGCAAGCGGTTGGGGCGAGGGGTGGGGCGAAGACGGTTCGGCTGGGTTTGACGTTTGCGATTTCGTATTTGAATGGGCCGCCCGATCAAATCGCGGAAAGCGTGCGCCGTTTGCTCGCGCTGTCGGAGAAATGGGATGCGCCGGTTGTTCTTGCGCTCGACGGGCAAAACTGGTGGGGCTATCGTCCCGATTTGTGGAACTGGTGGGACAAAGCCGCGCCGGGCTACCATCCGCAAAACCGCGACAATGTGGAATGGACGGATTGGTCGGCAGAGAACGCGGTGAAAATCTGCTGGCGTAACTGGGGACGGCAAATCCGCGTTTTGCCCGCGCCTCATATCGCATCTCCGCGCGTCCGCGAGGCGTGCCGTCCGCTCTTGACACAGCTTGCGCGGCAAATAAAGAAATGGGCGGACGGGTTGCCGCGCGAAAAGGTGTATTTGTTTCCGGGCGTCAAAGTCGGCTGGGAAGCGTCCATCGGCATCAACGCTTTTCATTATCCGGGCGGCAATCGGTACTTGGAAGAGTTTCCAAGCGACCTATCGCGCGATCCGCAAACCGGCCTCAAAATGCAAACGGATTTCGCGGGCGGTCTCGCGCCGCTTGGCTACGCCGCGCTGACGGCGAAGGGTTGGACACACAAAGGGCCAATCACGCTTGACGACCATAATCGTTTAGTGGCGGACTATTTGAATTTTTTAGCGCGCACGGCCCGCGAGGCCGGACTGTCGCGCGAGCAGGTTTTCACGCACGCGGGCGGGCAGTTCGCGCCGTGGGAAAAACATATCTCACATCGCGTCGCGGTCAATAAGCACAGTTTGCCCGGCTGGAGTTTGTACAACGTCGCGCCGGAAAACGCGGGCGATTTGGCGGAAACGGTGACGAAAAACAAAATGGCATGGTGCGCGGCGGAATGGCTGCCGTCCGCGAAAACCGCCGGAGAGTGGGCCGAAGCGTACCGGGCCTGCTTGCGGTTCGGCGATTGCCGCTTTGTCGCCGTGTACAACTGGGAAAGTATCGCAGCCAAGCCGGAAGCCATCGCGGGTTTGCGCAACGTGCTTAGCGGGGGCTACGGGAGCGGGTCGAAAATACCGTAGATGACCTTGCCCGCGCGAGCCGAGTAAAATTGAGTCGCGCCCAATTCGTCCAGTGCGTTCGTGTACTTGGACGCTTTGACAAGCACGCGGCGCGTGGCGATGCGGCGGGCCTCGTAAAGGGCGGCGGGGAGCAGTTTGGAGTGGTCGCCGAACGCGCGTAAAGGCTCGAACGTTTCCGAGTTTTTCAGAATTTCGTCGAAAAACGGGTCGAAGCAAATCACGTCGTAGGCTCCGGTCGGGCAGGCCAAGAGAAATGGCAAATGGTCGCCTAAATGGACGACATGAACGCGGCGCATGGCCTCGTTGACGGTTGCGCTCGCCGTTTCCACGGTTTGCAATCCTTCGCGCACGACGATTCCCAATTCGGGCACGGCCTCGATTCCGTCCACTTGCCCGGTTTCGCCCACCGCGTAGGCCGATAAAATGGCCTCCGACGCGAACCCTAATGTCGCGTCCAAAACACGCTCGCCGGTTTGAAACTGGGTGGCTTCCAGCAAAGAGTCTTTGTCGCCGCGCTCGTAGTTTCGCAGGCGCAAAAACGCCATGTTGGGGTGATAAAAAAACTCCTCGCCGGTTCGGGCGACAAGCAGCAATCGGCCCGCCGCCTGAACGACGAGGGCGCGCTGGGCGTTTGGGTGCATGGCGAACAGTTCCGGCAGCCCTTTTTTGTTGCGCCGCGCAATCGGCGCACCAAGTTCCTGCGCGAAACGGGCGGCGCGCTCCTTGATGTCCGGGGTTTGCGTGAGGCCGGTTGTGACCACCAAATCTTGGCGCGTGGCATTTGGCGTCGTTTCGTCGCTCATGCGGGTATTGTATCAAGGTATGAGCACAAACCATTTGGATTTAGCCGCGATTCGCGCATGGACGGAAAGTTTGGTGGAAGACGCTGCGCAGATGGCCCTCGATATGCTGGACGATGGGGCGATGAACAAGCGCCAAAAAGCCGACGGTTCCACCGTTACCGACATCGACCAAACCGTGGAGCGTTTTTTGCGCCAAGCGATTGAGGGACATTTTCCCGGACACGCCATTTTGGGAGAAGAATACGGGCACGCCGCCGTTTCGGGCGACCCAAACGCGCCGCTCTGGGCGCTCGACCCTATCGACGGAACCACGAACCTCGCCAACGGCTTGCCGCAGTGGGGTGTGTCCGTCGGTTTGGTTTCGAGCGGCGAACCGATTATTGGCGTCGTCGCGTTTCCCATTCTTGGCGAAACGTACAGCGCGGCGAAAGGTTTGGGCGCGACCGTAAACGGCGAACCGCTGCCGCGCCTTGAACCCGGCGGGCCGACCGATTGGGAAGATACCTACGCGACCTGCTCCTCGACCGCGCGAAGCATGGACTTTTCGCCGGTTGCGGCCCGGTTGCGCGTTTTGGGGTCGGCGGCGCTCGAAGTGTGTTGGGTGTCGGCGGGCAAACTCAAAGGCTGTCAAAGCATCGGCGTGTCCTTGTACGATGTCGCGGGTGGCGCGTGCGTGGCCGGGGAGGTCGGGGCGGAACTGGGCTGGCTGTCGGGCCGCGCGTGGTCGGCGGGCGATATGGCGCAAACCGGCCCGACCGAGGCCGACGTACTTGTGTGCGCCCCGCCCGCGACGCTCGACTTTTTGCGCGACCGGCTCAAATTGCAAAGCGGCGCGGTTTAGTCGTCGCCTAAAAGCACCTGCCCGGCTTGAAGCGTGTGTTGCGCTCCATTGGGCAGAGCGAGCGAAACCGTTCCGTCAAGCGCGATGCTTTCTACGCAGCACGAAACGGGCGCACTGTCGATAACGAAATGCCGCATTTGCGAAAAATCGGCGCAGTCGTTCCACGCGGCAAGGATCGGCGCGAAGCCCTCGGTTTTCCATTGGTTCCAGCGCGCCGAAAGCCGCGAAAGTAACGCGGCTTCCACATCCGCGACGGGTGCGAGAATGGCGGAAGCGTTCGCATTTTGCGCCGCTTCATGCAGGGACGTTGCCTTACGCGCGATTTCGAGCGGGCGCGGCGCTAGCAAAACATTAATACCTATGCCGACGAGCGGGACGATTTTTCCGTCAACGGTTGTGGTTTCGATGAGAATGCCGCCGACTTTTTTGCCTGCCGCCATCACATCGTTGGGGAAACGCAAAACAGCGCGAGCGTTGAGCACAGTTTGTCGCGCGGCCTCTACAGCGGCAAGACCCGCGACGAAAGCCATTTGCCATAAAATGCTCGCATCGTCAACCGGGGGACAAACGGCGGTGAGGCACACGTTCGCGCCAATCGGGGTGTGCCACGCGCGGCCCCGGCGGCCCCGGCCCGCCGTCATGGTTTCGGCGGCGACAACCGTGCCGGGCGGAAAACCGGCGTGGGCTTTTTCGCGGGCCACGTTTTGCGTGGAATCCACAGTTTCGTAGCGCAAAAGTGGCTGCCCAAAAGTAACCAACTAAACGAACTATCCGACCTGAAAATCGAGCGAAATATCAAGAGCGGGCGCGGAATGGGTCAAAGCACCAACCGAAATCAAATCCACGCCGGTTTGCGCAATCGCGCCGACCGTTTGCAAATTAACCCCGCCCGACGCTTCGGTCAAGGCCTTGTTGCCGATTATGCCAACGGCTTGACGCAGGGTTTCCAAATCCATGTTGTCGAGCAAAATAATGTCCGCGCCGGACTGGACGGCCTCGCCGACTTCGGCGAGTGTTTTGCATTCGACCTCGACGCGCATCGTGTGCGGGGCGGCTTTCCGTGCCCGCGCCACCGTTTCCAAAACGCCGCCCCCCGCCGCCAAATGGTTGTCCTTGATTAGCACGGCGTCGTACAAACCCGTGCGGTGATTGTGCCCGCCGCCCATGCGAACGGCGTACTTTTCCAGCACGCGCAAACCGGGCGTCGTTTTGCGTGTGTCCACGATTTGCGCGTTCGTGCCTTTGACGGCATCGACAAATCGGCGCGTCAAGCTCGCGGTTCCACTCATGCGCTGCAAAAGATTCAGGGCCACGCGCTCGGCTGCCAGCACGCTGCGGGCATCGCCGACAATGGTCGCAATCGGCGTTCCGGGCGTCAAATGGTCGCCGTCGGCGGCGTGCGGCTCCCATGTCGTGTAGTGATCGACAAGCGAAAACGCCCGGCACGCGACGGCAAGACCCGCCAAAACGCCGTCGGCTTTGGCGAACATGACGGCGCGGGCGCGCACGCCATCCGGCACGGTCGTTTGGGCCGTAATATCGCCGACGCCAATGTCTTCAAGGAGGGCCATCTGCACAATCGGCTCGTATTGTAGGGGCAATAACTGCATACGATTACTGTACCCGTTTACCGTGCGCTTTCGTCCGGCTCGTAAATCGTTTCCCAGTCGCCTTGTTCGCTGCCGGTGCGATGGTGTTCCTTTTGTCGGGCGATGTAGGCGGCGATTACGGGCAGATTGGAAACTTCAACGGCGAACGAACCATACGCACTTTGCCACTTGAAAAAGCCGTCCAGGTCAATCGTGTGCGTGACCAAATGCGACGTTGCCCCTTTGACATCGCGCACGAAGTCCGCCTGAGAAACGGATGGATGCAAGCGCACGAGCAGATGGACATGATTTTCCACGCCGCCCAGCGCAAGGAGTGGACACTTCAATTCGTCGCATTTGGCGCGAATTGCCGCGTACAAACGCGGTTCGATAGCGGACGTGATGAGGGGCAATCTGTCCCATGTTGCCCAAACGAAATGAACGTGAACGCAGTTGAGCGAGCGGCGCATACGGGCGTTTTCGGCGTTCTAAACTGCTATTCCTGCGAAAGACCGGCGGGTAAATCCGCGGTCTACGCAGAAAGCAAAGCCGACCTGCGTCGGCTCATATCTGGAAGGTGTGCGTTCAAACGGTACATCCTGCGCGTTTCGGCATCCAGCCCGCGCAGGCGGGCTTCGCCTCTGCCGTAGACCGCGGATTTACCCGCCGGTCAAACCATCCGTATTTGCACCGCGATTTTATTTTATATCCGCGCCCGCGAATGGTTCGGCGTCGGGTTCGGCTCCACCCATGTCCGGGACTTTGAGCGACAGGCCGCGCGATACGCCCGGCTCCTGCATCGTGATGCCGAACCAGAGCGGCGCGGCCTCCATCGTGGTCGCGTTGTGTGTAATCACGATGTATTGCCCGGATTGCCCGAAATCGCGGAGCAGATCGGCGAATTTTTCGACGTTCGCGCCATCAAGGGGGGCGTCCACTTCGTCCAACACGCAGAACGGGGCGGGGCGCACGTGAAGAAACGCGAACAGCAAAGCGGCGGCGGTTAAAGCGCGTTCACCGCCCGATAGGAGGGTCAGATTTTGGCGTTTTTTGCCGGGTGGCTGCGCCCAAATATCCACGCCGGTTTCCAAAATGTCGTCGGGGTTCGTCAAAACGAGTTCGCAGGTTCCGCCGCCGAACAAGCGGAAAAACTGGGCCGAAAACGCGGTTTGCACGGCTTTGAATGTGGTTTCAAACACGCCTTTGGTGGACTGGTCGATTTCGGCAATCGCGGTTTGCAGGCGGGTTTTGGCTTCCATCAAGTCGGCTTGCTGGGTCGTTAAAAATTCCCAGCGTTCTTGCAGGCGCGCGTTTTCCTCAATCGCGCCCGTGTTGACGTTGCCCAAGCCTTTGATTTCGCGGCGAAAGCGGTTGATTTCTTGGGCGACATCGCGGGCCGGGGCTTCGCCGCCCGTTAGCGCGACAGCCGAATCGGGGTGCAGATCGTATTCGGTCAGCAGGCGTTCACGCACGATTTCGACCTGCGTTTCCAAACGGGCCGTGCGAAGTTTGGCCTGTTGTGCGGTTTCGAGGGCTTTTTGCGCACCCAAATTCGCGGATTTGATGCGCTCGGATAATTGGAAGTTTTCGTTGACGACCGCTTGGCGCGTGGCCCGCAAATGGGCAAGCGTCGCGCCCGCCGCTTCGGCGGCTTTGCGCGCCCGTTCGCGCTCGGTTTGCCATTGCGGAAGCTGCGCATCTTCGGCTTCGACAATACTTTGCGCCGACTGCGCCCGCGTTTGCCGCTCGTCCATCGAAAGAACGGCCCGCATACTTTGGTCGCGGGCGCGGTCGGCTTCGCGGCGCAAAGAACGGATGCGCTCGCGCAACTGCGCCAGTTCGCCGTTCAGCGTTTGCACGACGGCTTGCGCCTCATCGCGCTTGAGCACCAGCAGGGCTTGGTTTTGCTTGAGTTGGTCGCGCGTTGTTTGGGCCGACGTGTCCTGCGTGTCGGCTTGCGAAAGAGCGTTGGTTAAGACGGCTTCGCGGGCGACATCAGCCTGCCCACTGGTTTGTAAAAACTGCACCCGCGCCTCGGCGGTTTCGATTTCGCGGCTCAAGCGGGCCGCGTCGGCTTGTCGGGCCTGCAACGCGCGTTCGGTATCGCGGTGCACGTCGCGGGCGCGGGCGATAGCGGCCTCGGCTTCGCGGACGGCGTTTTGCGCGGCTTGGCTTGCGGCTTTCGCGTCGGTTTCGTGTTGGCGAAGCTGCTCAATATCGGCGCGTCCGGTTTGCACGATTTGCGTCAGTTCCGCGATTTCGCGTTTGCGGCCCAAAAGATTCGGGCCGGTTTGGCGTCCGGCCTGCGTGCCACCCGTAATCGCGCCGGATGGAACCACGACCTCGCCGCTCAAGGTAACGATTTTGGCCCAGTCGCGGATTTGTTTGGAAACGCGCGTCGCCGTGTCCAAATCGTCCACGAAAAGCACGCGGGCGAGCAGCACGTACACGGCGTCCTCGAAAACGGCATCGTAATCGACCAAATCTGCGCCCGACCCCAACACGCCGGAAAACTGCTTGGCGGCCTTTCGCAAACTATCGGGCACGTCTACGCTTCGCAGTGCGTCGAGCGGCAAAAACGTCGCCCGTCCGCCCCGCGTGTCTTTCAAATAGGCGATTGCGGCTTTGGCCTCGGTTTGCGTCGGCGTGATGATGTCCTGCAAGGATGCGCCCAGCGCGATTTCTACCGCCGTGTCCAACTCCTCGGGAACACGCAAAGCGTCGGCGACAAGGGTGAAGTCGCCGGTGATTTTTCCGGTTTGCGCGGCCCGAACGACCGTTCGGACGCCGCCGAAATAGCCCTCCTGCGCGGCCTCGGTCTCTTCCAAAACACGCAAACGGGCCGACTGCTCGGCAAGCCTGCGTTCGCGGCTGACGCGCTCTTCGCCCGCCCGAGTTTCGCGCTCGCGTGCTTTCGCGCGTTCCGGTTCGCGTTCTTCGGTCAAAACGCGGCGCGCTTCGTCCCATGAGACCTGCGCGACGGGCACGGCCTCACCCACCGTTTGCGCCAGTTGCCGCGCTTGTTCCACCTCGTTTGCGCGTGCTTCGGCGCGGGTTTGGGCGTCCGTTACATCGGTTTGCCAGCGGGCGATGCGGGCGCGCAAGCCGTCGCGTTCAGCTTTTTGCGCGGATAAGCGGCGGGCGAGTTCCAGATAGTCGGCGTCCTGCCCGGCAAGGGTGCGCCCTATTTCCTGCAAGGTTTGGTTGGCCGTTTGTGCGTCGGACTGCGCCGCGCTTAACGTTTGCGACAGTTCCGCAACGCGCGCTTCGGCTTCGGTTGCGCTCTGGGCTTGCGCGTCGGCCTCGGTTTGCAGGCGCGTTTTTTCGGCTTGGAGCGCGTCCAAATCGGTTTGCACAGTTTGCGCCGCCCGGATGGCATTCTCTTTGCGCTCGTTGGACAAGGCGATGCGCGATTCGGCCCGCTGCGTGTCGGACACGGCGGCTTGCTGCGTCAGCCGCGTTCTGTCCATTTCTCCTTCGAGTTCCGCGATACGCTCGCCCAACCCACCCACGGCGGCCTCTAATGTTTGCGCGTCGGTTCGGTGGGCGTCGGCGTCGGCTTGCGCCGTCTCGATGGCTTGGGCGAGTTCGGCAATTTCGTCGGCCTGCCGCTTGTAATCCCACGCCAACTGCCCGACTTCGACGGCGCGAAGGCGCGTCGTCAATTCGTCGTAGCGTTGCGCGACTTCGGCCTGCTTTTGCAAGGGTTCGCGCTGGGCCGCGACTTCACCGACGATGTCGCGGATGCGGAGCAAGTTTTGTTCGGTCGATTCCAGTTTGCGGGTCGCTTCGCGCTTTTTGACCCGGTACTTCTTGATCCCCGCCGCTTCCTCGAACAATTCGCGGCGGTCTTCGGGGCGGGCCGACAAAATGGAGTCAATCTCGCTTTGGTTGACAATCGCATACGCGCCGCGCCCCACACCCGTGTCCAAAAACAGATCTGTGATGTCTTTGAGGCGGCACGGCACTTTGTTGAGCAGATACTCGCCCTCGCCCGACCGGTACACGCGCCGCGTGATCGTGACTTCGGAAAAATCGAGCGGCAAAAATCGGTCTTCGTTATCGACCGTTAAGGACACTTCGGCCATGCCGACGGGTTTGCGGCGCGACGAACCCGCGAAAATCACGTCCTGCGCCCGCGTCGCCCGCAAATTCGACGCCTTCTGCTCGCCCAAGCACCACGTTAGCGCGTCCAAAAGGTTGGACTTTCCCGACCCGTTCGGCCCGACAATCGCGGTCACGCCGGGGGCGAACTCGATTTCGGTTTTATCAGCGAAGGTTTTGAAGCCATGCAGGGTCAGGCGTTTGAGGCGCATACGGCATTTAGTGTAAGGCGGGGATGAAACCGTGTCAATGAAAAGAAGCAATCGGGTATTATGACTATAAATATAGTCAATAGGAACTCTCGTTATGCGTCGGCCTTTTCGCTTCAACGCGCTTTGGATAGCGTTCGCCCTTTTTGTCGCTTGGATTTGTATGCCCCGTGGAGCGACACTGCCGGAGCCGCAAAAAACTACTGCCCCGCCTGCGCCCGTAATTACCCGGCTTATCGCTGTGCTGCCCAATCGAACCCCGCCATCCCTTTGCGTTTCCGCCGATTTGCCGCCTTTAATGACGGACGCGCCCGGCGCGTTTACCATTATTGCTCTGCCTCCGAACTTTGAGGCGAACGCGGTCAACAACAAGGGCGAAGTCGTTGGAACATGGGACACGTATCAAGGAGAAAATATAGCGGACGGCGTATCAAATGCCGCCATTTGGTATCGCGGTAAGGTGCGTCTTATTCCGCGCTTGGGCGATGCGTCCCAGTGCGCGGGAATTTGTTTGTCTGATAACGGCTGGCTGGGTGGAAGCGCGGGCAATACGTACATCGATCCTGTGGAAAATCCCAGTTACGCCGTGGTTTGGAAGGCCAGCGCCATAAAAAATCCGGTTCGCTGGCAGGGCCAACTGCCAAGTTTGTCCAGCGATAGTGTCCTTTCGGTAAATAGACGCGGACAGGCGGTGGGGACGGCGTCGGCGTCCTGCACCGGCGAAATGCAGCTTGTCGCAGACGGGCCAGTGCCGTACCGGAGCGAGAGCCACGCCTCCTTTTGGGACGGTCAAAAAATGCAGGACTTAGGTGAAGGCGAAGCGTGCGGCATCAATGAAAACGGCCAAATAGTCGGAACCCAAAACAAAAACATCGTGCTGTGGCAAAACGGGAGTGCGTACCGTTTGGGCGAAGGCAAAGCTACCGCCATCAACAATCGGGCGCAAATCGTTGGTAAGTCGCCCTTCGGCAGCGCGGAAGCCGAGGAGAGCGACACCGCGTCTCATTCTTTCCACGCTATGCTGTGGGAGAAGGGTGCGCTAAAAGACTTGGGGACGCTCATAGATAACTGGAACAGTGCCGCTGCCGCCATTAACGACCGAGGGCAGGTCGTGGGAAACTCGGCTTACAAAGGCGACTATAATCGTCCCGGAGACGCTCGCGCCTTTTTGTGGCAAGCGGGAAAAATGCACGATTTGAACACGTTAATCTCCAAGCATTCCGGCTGGGTTCTGTACGATGCACGAAGCATCAATAACAAGGGTTGGATTGTCGGTATGGGTACGTTGCGCGGCGAAACCTGCTCGTTTTTGCTCATTCCGAAATAACGCTTTGAAAATGCCGTTGCGCGATACCGCGCACGGGTTTACCGCACCTATGAAATACGCTTTTTCCGCGCCGAATGCGCGAACGGTCTTTTTTTTCGCAATCGTTTTCGCTTCGATTGTGGGTTGTCCTTTCGCGCGGCAGCTTTTCGCGGCCTCGCAAACCGGCGCTGCAAACCCATCTTTGTCCGACCACGCCGAAAAAAAGTTTGCGCGCGCGGCGCTTCCCCCACTTGCAAACGCGCCCACAAAGCTGCCGCCCCTTGTCAAAGGAAAGCCCGGACTGTATCGCGTGGTCGCGTTGCCAAGCAAATTCGAGGCGAACGCCATCAACAACAAAGGCGAAATTGCGGGAACGTGGAGCGCGGGCGATAAGCGCGTTGACGGTATTCCCGTCGCGGTTACGCAAGCCGCTGTTTGGAAGAACCGTCACTTGACGATTTTCCCCTACACGACCGATCAGCCGATCTCTCCTGTCTGGGTGGCACGGTGGGTCTCACGCTTCCTGACCCTATTTCTGTCCAATACGACGCCGTGTACTGGCGCGTGCCACTTTCCCGCACGAACAATTCCGCCTCGGTGACTGCGGCGCGCATCACGCCGGTATATCTTGGTCACCTTCCCGGCCTATCGTGCGCTCATCTTTTGGGAATCAACCGGCGCAATCAAGCTGTCGGGTGGGGAACCGGAATGGGAGTGGGAGAACGCATACCCGAAGGGCATTACATCGATGTTACGGGCGAAGAACTGGGCGGTACGGTCGGCTTTTATTGGGATGGGGGCGCTCTGCACGCGCTTGGGGATGCGTCGGCGGTTTACGGTATCAACGAACGCGGGCAAGCCGTTGGAACCAGCGAAAATCGCATCACGCTTTGGCAGGAAAATAAGCGTCGTTTTTTCGGCGAGGGCCGTGCATTTGCTATCAGCAATCGGGGTTGGATCGTGGGTGAAAAAGAAATCGGCGGTGTGAAAAACAATGGGCGGGACTGGCCGCTGCGCCATGCGTTTGTTTATCAGGGGGCAGGCACGACGCGGGAAATAGCCCCGCTCCCCGGCGACGCGATTAACAAAGCCCGCGCGGTCAATGATCGTGGTCAGGTTGTGGGCGCATCCTTTCGGCTCATCGAAAAAACAACGCCGACGGCACGGGCCTTCTTGTGGCAGTCGGGAAAAGCGATCAATTTGAACACCGTTTTGCCGCCCCGTTCCGGCTGGATTCTATGCGACGCCCGAAGCATCAACAACAAGGGCTGGATTGTCGGCAGCGGTATCTTGCACGGCGAAACCCGCTCGTTTTTGCTCATTCCAGAATAATTGTTCGATAAATTCTTCGGCTTCGCAAACGAATGTTCGCTTTTTGCCGGAGGCCGGGTATACTTTCCTCAAAAATAAAGAGCGAACATTCGTTTGTTTTACAAAACAGGCGAAGACGCGCGGACGGACGAGAAACACCAATGGGACAGCGAGGGCCAAAAGCCGCCGAACCGAACGACAAACGCAAATACAAAAAACGCATCATTGTGCCAAAAAGATTGCCCGTCGATACGGACGGGCAATTGGTCGCGGCCCAGCACTTCAACGAGCGTATCGACGAGTTTTTAGCCAAGCTGAACGGAGAAAATTATCCCCTGTCCGGTATCGAGCCGAACCTGTTGGAACAGGCCGTCGAGATGGCGGAACTGCTCCAAGAAAGCGTTGTAAGCGGCATCGAGGCATACGAGGTGCGCCGCTCGCCGTCCGGTCACGAAGACAGCGGCGAAAGCCAAATCAACGAAGACGGCTTCTTGCCCGGCGCATTCGATATGGGGCGCAAAACCGGTCGGGGAGGGGTTCGGCGCGGGCGCGGCGAAGGGTAGATCAAACCTTTCATTGACGAGGAATTTTTGGCATGGATGCAGCAGTGGAAACGAACGGCGGCGCGGTGAAACATCGGGTCGCGCTTATTGGACTCGGGCGGCCCCGCAACACGGACGACTGGACGGGCTGGGGGATGGCGCACAAGCACGCCGAAGGCTACAACGCCACCGGCAAATGCGAAATCGTCGGTTTGTGCGATGTCGTCAAAGACCGAGCCGACGCTTTCAACACGGAACACGCGGATGGCAAAGCGCAGGTTTTTACCGACTACGAGGAAATGCTGCGAACCGTGCAGCCCGACATCGTGTCGGTGTGCTCATGGCCCTCGCTCCACGCCCCGATGGTGTTAGCGGCGGCGCAAACGCCGTCTGTTAAAGCGATTCACAGTGAAAAGCCGATGGCCCCAACGTGGGGCGAGGCCAAACGCATGGCGCAAATCTGCCGTGACAACAACGTGCAGCTCACGTTCGACCATCAGCGGCGGTTTTTGGAATCGTTCCAAACGGCCCGCGCCCTTGTCAAAGACGGCGCGATTGGCGAACTAAAACGCATCGAGGGGGCGTGCGCCAACTTGTTCGACTGGGGCACGCATTGGGTCAATATGTTTTTGTTCTACAACGATGACGTGCCCGCCCAGTGGGTCATCGGGCAGGTCGATGTGCGCAAGCCGACCTATGTGTATGCCGTTCCGCACGATACGCAGGGTTTGTGCGCGATGGGTTTTGAGAACGGCGTCACTGGCGTTCTCTTCACGGGCGAAGGCAGCGACGCGATTGTAGGCTGCGCGAACCGCCTAATCGGAACCGAAGGCACGATTGAAGTCCACAACGGCGCGCCGAGTGTGCGCGTTCGCGGCAAAGGCGACAGTGAAATGCACCCCGCCCGCGAAATGGCGCTCGAAGGCGGCATCCACGGCGACAAGGCAATTACGCGCACGATTGCCGATGTGATCGACAGTTTGGAAACGGGCCGCAAATCGCTCGTGGACGTGCAAAACGCCCTCGATACGACCGAGATTTTGTTCGCTACGTATGAATCGGCCCGTCGTCGAGGCCGCGTGGACTTACCGCTCGACATCGACGATTCCCCGCTCGCCGAAATGCTAAAAGCGGGCAACTATCCCCTTGCCCCGTGGGACGAGGAACGCACTAAAGCCAACGGCAGTGGCGGACGCTCCACGCACTTGTAAAAGCTAAAAGAAGCCCCCCTAACCCCCCAGTAATGGGGGGTTCTGATTAAGCCTGCCGATACCGCAAATCACGCGGTCGAACGAAAACGGTGTTTCAGAACCCCCCTTATTGGGGGGCAGGGGGGCTTTTCAGTTTTGCGCCGTCGTAGCGGTAGCGGAACCTGCAGTTGGGGGCCGCGTCGCCGTTGCGGTATAGGTTGAGCATATCGGTTTCGGCGCGAACATTGTCCATCCATTTGAAATCGAGGGCGATGGGCGTGGATTGGTTTGCGAAGCCGAGCAGGGCGCGCGGAACCCGAAGCGTCATCGTTTTGCCGGATAGTTCGCAGGTTGCTTTGCCGACGATTTGCCATTTCCCGCCCGCCGTGCGTTTTTCGATGGTGACGAAGTTGCCCGGCTTTTTGCCGTTGCGGTTTATGGCAAATAGGTAGCCTTCCCAATTCGGCGCGTTTTTCGTTTGCGCATTTTTGGGAGCGACGAAAAGCTGCATCGTGCCGGGCGTAGCAATATCCCGCACAACTTCGCGGGTTTCGGCGCGGAACGAAACGAGCCGCGTGTCGTGCGAAATGGACAATCGCATGAAATCATTGCGGCCCGTCGTGTTGCGGTACACGCCGTTTTCGCCGACGCGCACACTCCACGCTTTTTCGTTGCGATGTTGCGTGTCGAAAGCGTCGTCGGAATACGTGCGCCATGTGCGGGGCGGATTCGGCGTCGGGTTTGACGCTACGCCTTTGAAGCGACGGATACCGGCGACCATTTGATAATAATAATTGTCGCCGGATTTACTGGGACGGGCGACCGGTTCGATGTCGCGGCTGCCTTCCTCGTCGAACTCGTCCACAAAGGTGACGGGCGTCGCGCCGTGAAACGGGGCGTCTTGATTGAAGCGGCCCGCGATCCATTCGTTCCAGCCCGTAATGAAAATAAACGACGGGTCGAGTTGCAGCGCGCGTTCCCATTGCTCGGCGAAATTGCGCCCCGACGTGTCTTGATGGGCTTTATCCGGCTCGGTTCCGTTGTGGAAACTGCGGCCCTGTGCGCGCGGATTACTCAATACGCCGAGTTTGCCGTCCACGGCGTTTTGCGCGACGCCAACCGTGACCTCTTCCGGCCCGCCGTTTGGCGTTTTTCCGTACGGCTTTTGTGGGAACACGTCAAGCCATCCCCACTGGGGTTCCGGCCCGAGTGGGCCGGAAAAATAATCGGGCTGCCCTTTGCGGAACGCGAAAAACGCCCGAATGGCGCTCGCGCGGCGTTGGGCGTCTGCGGTGTCGAGCGCGGCGTCGGTATCTGAGAAAAAGGTTGAGGGTTTTGGTTCGCCCGTCCATTGAACGAAAAGCGAGCGCGTGGCGTTTACGCTTTGCCGGTTTTCCCACGCTTGGCTTTGCGGCGCGGGTGTTCCCGTTTGGCTCCACCAACCGACCTGACCGACCGGCGCGCTTTGCTCCAAATAATAGTCGCCGGGTGGCAAAGGCTTGCTTGTTTGGACGAGCGCGACCGCATTGTCTTTAAGATTGGTCAGCACGCGCCGGGCAACCAGCGACCCACTCGGTTTCGCGCCCCGATACAGTGATAAAGTGACGCCCGAATTAGTCGATTGATACGTGGGAAACGATCCGCCGACTGCGTCAAAAGGGCGCATCGCGTGAAACGATTGCCCGATGGTTTCGCCAGTGCGCAAAAGGCCGGGCACGCGCTGGCTGCGGCGCAAAGACGCTGCCGTAACCTGCGACGGATTGGCGAGAATGAGCGGCTTGTTTTCCCATTGGAACCAAAGTGGACGGTACAAACCGGGTTCGTATAAATCGTGATACAGGGTTTGCACAACCTGCGAACTGTCGCCGAACGGGGTCAAAAACGCGATCTGCGGCGTTTTGCCGCCTTCGCTACGAATTTGCGTCCAGACCTTGCACAAGGCCAAATAGCTGCGCGGATAGGTCAGTTGATTAGTCGTGTCAAAAATGACGACATCCACGCCCGCATCGGAGAGCATTTGCGCGTGTTTCCGCAAAACCCATTCGTCCGACGAGCGGTAATAGCCGAAAACCGATTGCCCCCAATGGTGCGGCGCGCTGACCGGCCCCCACAGCGAACTGTTTGGTTTGTTTGGCGCGTCCTTATCGCGGCGCAAAATGTCGCTGATATCGAACGGCCCCGCGTCTCCGTGTTCGCCCAGCCATAAAAAGTAGAACACGCCGACCCATTTGTTTTTGCGCGGCGGGCCGGTTTGCTGGGCGTTCGGCAGTTCGCGGCCCAGCGCATCGGTCGCGGCCCACTGGTCGCTTTGTGCCCAAGCCGTCGTTCCCGTAAAAGCCAACCAAAGCAGGGCGGCAGCGCAGGCAAAAAGGGCGTTATTTTTCCGCACGGGCGCGCTCCATAATGCTCTGGATAAACTCCGTTTTCGCCTGTGTATAGGCTTCGCGGTCGTCGGTGAAGCGGACGGCGAGGTCGCGTTTCAGGGCCGCGTAAGCATCACGGGCGTCGGAATGAGCGCGTAGATAATCGCGGAAAA
Source organism: uncultured Armatimonadaceae bacterium (assembly GCA_964241985.1). Taxonomy (GTDB): domain Bacteria; phylum Armatimonadota; class Armatimonadia; order Armatimonadales; family Armatimonadaceae; genus CAXTBP01. The sequence goes on from CAXTBP010000003.1 coordinate 16,593, forward strand.
GCAAGCGCTCCCACATCGGGCTGTTGGGCTTGACCAAATGAATGTGGTGCGTCCGGCGCGGCGCGGGCGGCAAGCCCTTGACGAAAAACAAATGGGCGGCGTCGTTCGGGTTGTCCGACCAGTAGGCATAGCCCATGTCGGACAAAATCGGCACGGCGTTTTGACGGGCGGCGTCAATCGATCGCGCCCCGACGAGCAAATCAACGACGGGTTTTGCGGCAAGGCCGGGAACCGACGTGCTGCCGAAATGCTCGATGCGCGTAATTAGCCCGCCGTTTTCGGTCAAGCCCAAAGCCGCCCGCAAGCGGGCGGCCTCGGTTTCAAACTGTGCGGGCCACGACGGATCGTAGTCCGCGATAACGATTTCATCCATTACGGCATGGGCGGGCCACCGGGGCCACCGCCGGGCGCGGTGCGAATAAATACCGCCCCGTTTTGCCCCCCCATACCCTGCATCATGCCCTGAATCATGCTTTGCCGCTGATCGGGCGACGCCGACTGCATGAACTGCGCGAAAATCATCATGTTTTGCTGCAGCATTTGGTTACGGGCGCTGGGATCCATTTGCGACAGCGACGCGGCCTGCTGGCGGGTGTATTCTTGCTTTTGTTCGGGTGACATCGCCGCCCATTTGCTCGCGTCCATCGTGAGGCCAAAGCCGCTCGGGGCTTGGGCGCGCGGATTGGTAATCAGATACACGGGCTTCAAATTAAGATCCGCGATGGTCGCGTCGGCTTTTGTCTGCGGTAGTTTTTGCCCCATGATTTCCACGGTTCCCGGTGGAAGCGCGGCTCCGACCGGGCCGACGAGTTTGCTTTGCGCGAGCGCGTAGGCCGCGACATCGTCACCGTTGTAGCCACGTCGGGCGTTTGCGGGGGCGGGCAAATACAATTTCGCCCACAGCGTTCCGGGCGGCAGTTTAGCGACAAGGGCCGCGACTTGTTTTTCCACGTTTTCAGGGGTCGTCGCCTCGATTGGCAAGGCGGCGGGCGTCGCGCCGGTCGTCGAATCGGCGACCACATAAACCGTTCCCGTCAAGCCGCGCGTCATCGAGGCGGCGGCCTCGGCAACCGTTCGCTGACGGGTCGGCGCATTTTGCGTCCGGCCCGCCACTGCGGGCGCGTCGTCGCCTTGCACCAAAACCGGCGCGGTGACGGTATTGTTTTGCGCCCGCGCAGGAGCGACGGCGAGAAGAGCCGCGCCAATCCCGGCAAGCAGCAGGGACGGCACAAAAGAGTTTTTGAATTGGTTAGGCATCGTTTTTGTTCCTTTGGTAAAAACGCGGTTTGTAGCAGCGTACCATACACAACGACGAATTAATTCGCGGGTTCCGCGAAATTTTCCTTTACCCGACTCATACCCTTCTAAAACGTCAATAATTGCACACCAACGAAAAAAGTTGATATTTTTTCTGTGAAAGTGGCATAAACCCTGCAAAACGAGAACTTTTTAGGCGGATTGACGTTATGATACACAAGAACGCACTTCTATCGGACACCTACCCGCCTTTGACGGCAGGAATGGCAAAGGGCGGTTCACAACGCTTGCGGGGGTATTTATTGTCCCATCCTATTTCGCGCATCCTTTGCACTTCGGCTTTTTGTGCGCTCGCGTTCGGTTTGCTCGCCCCTTTACCTGTCGCCCACGCCAAAGAAGGCGCGGAGCGGGTTTCCATTTCGTATTCCGAGCCGTGCCCGACCGGAAATTTGAAAATATCCCAGCCCACGGTCGCTTGGAAAATCATGCCGCAGGGCCGCGCCCGCGTGACGGGCGTTTCGCTTTCGATAAATAACAAGGCCGTGCGTGCGCAATATGTGGAAAGTCGGCAGTCGGTTTCATACACGCCCGACCAACCGCTCGCGCCCGGCAATTACCGCGTCCTTTGCGAAGTCACGATTAACAATGCCTTCCCGTTCCGCAAAGAATGGCAGTTCACGATTGCGCCAAACGCCGCGCAGTTGCCGGTTTTGCCCGCGATGGAGCAAAACACGACCCTCGACATCGTCAATTCGGTTCGGCGCGATATGAATTTGCCGCCCGCTATCATTGATGCCCGCCTGTGTGCCGCCGCCAAAGGGCATAGCGTGTATATTGTCGCCAACAAGCAAATGGGGCACGGCGAATCGCCCAACCGCGCCCATTTCACCGGAACCGATGCGGGCGCGCGGACAAGCGCGCAGGGCTACTCGGGCGGCTGCTACGAAAACATCAGTCAAGGCGATTCGACGCCGCAGGGCGCGGTGCGCCGTCTTTTGGACGCCCCGTATCACAGAGGCGCGTTTTTGCAGCCGGGAACCTTCGATTTTGGTGCGGGAACCGAAAAAACGACGACGACCTTTCTTTTCGGAATGGGCGATCAGGCGGGCGTTTCGACCTATCCCATCGACCGGCAGAAGAACGTGCCGGTTTCGTGGGACGGCTTGGAAATGCCCAACCCGCTCCGCTTATACCGGGTGCAGGAAAACTGCGGCCCGGTCGGCTATCCCATTACGCTGTTCGCGTTCGGCAGCGGCGAAACCGTTCGCCTAACCCACGTCACGGCGACGCTGACGAATACAAGCACGAACAAGCCGGTCGCCGTGTTTGTGAACTCGCCCGACAACGACGACTTTTTAACGAACGGCGTTTTGCTCATTCCGACCAAGCCTTTGCAGTCGGGCACAACGTACCGCGCATCCGTACAGGCAAACGACGCCGACGGCGCGCCCGTCACCCGCGCGTGGACGTTTGCGACGGCGCGCTAACGAAGCAGGCCCCCCTGCCCCCCAATAATGGGGGGTTCTGAATTGCCCCGCCTACACCGCAAGTATCACGGTTGAGCACATGGTCACTCAGAACCCCCCATTATTGGGGGGCAGGGGGGCCTGCTTCGTTAGCGCGGGCGCGACCCGGGAAGTGGAATCGCGGTAACCGTACCGTTCATCGAGCCGATATACACGGCCTTTTCGTCCACAACGGGCGAGGATAACAGATGACCGGGCTGCAAATGGTACTGAATGCGTATCGCGCCCGTAGTTGCATCGAGGCCGGACACCAAGCCGCTCACGCTTCCGATAAACACGAGTGGGTTTGCGCCCCCACTTATCGCGCACGACGAATCGTAGATTTCGGCCCCGGTCGGCGTGTCCCACAAAGCGCGCCCGGTGGCAAGGTCAAACGAAAACACGCGCCCCGTCGGCGTCAGCGAGGCTTGATACACGCGGTCACCGGACACGAGCGGGCCGGAATAACCAAGCGACGGGCCGGGCACTTCCCAAACGACTTTGCCGTCGCCGGTTTGCATGGCGTGTAGAATGCCGTCGTTGGACGAGACGAGAACCAAATTTCTGTCCGGCGCGACAGCGGGGGAGCCGATAGCGGGCGCGTAATAGAAATTTTTGCCGAACGTGTTTTTCCACACTTCCGCCCCGGTCGCGGCATCCAAGCAGCGGAACGCATTGTCCCAGCCCCCGATGTAGAAGCGGTTGGCATCGGAAGCCGTTTGGCTTTGGTACATTCCGTTGCCTTGCGCTGTCCAAACGATTGCGCCGGTTTGCGCGTTCAGTGCGTAGATTTTCGTGTCCGTCGAACCGATGCACAGCGTATCTTTCACGATTCCTGCGCCCGCGAAAACGGCCCCGCCCGTAGCCGTTTTCCACGCCAACTTGCCCGAATCCGCGCTCACTGCGTATACGTTATGGTCGGCGGAACCGAAAACGACCAAGCCATTTGCGATGAGCGGAGCCGAGAAAATAGCGCCGTCCGTTTTGAACCGCCATTTCTCGGTTCCATCGGCGGTTCGAAGGGCGACCAAATCGCCTTCCATCGTGGGCACGTACAAGGTATCGCCGCTGCGCGTGATTTTGCCTTGAATGGATCCCTGCACCTGCGTTTTCCACAGCCACGGGTCGAGCCGGTTTCCTACGGGCGTGCCCCGGACGAGGGTGAAATTCAGCGGCGTCAAATACCGTTTTTCGCTGCCCGGAAGCGTTGCCGTGACGACGATTTCATGCTCCCCGGCGGCGACATTTTGCAGACGGAATGTTTTTATCCAGCCCGCGCTTGCCGTATCGACATCGAGCGGTTGTTCGTCGCCGGTGTTGTCCAGTTGGTAGGTCACGCGCGACCCTTCGGGCAAACCGCGCACGGTTTCGCGCGATAATTGAACGGTCGCCGCGCCGTTTTGCACATTGATACTGATGCTGCGCGCGGGCGAACCGGGGCGGGCCAAATTCTCCGAAAAAAGCGGCGTCTTGGACAAAGGGGCTTGCTCGCTACGCCGGAACACTTCCAGTTTGGTGCGGCCCACTTTAATCACGTGAAACGAGCCTTGGTACAAACCCTTCGCCATAATCGCGGGGATGCCGTTGACGTTCCACACCAAATCCGAATGCCCGTGGCCTAAAAGAAGCAGGCGTACGTTGTACTGGGCAATCGTGCTGAAAAATGCGGACTCGTTGTCCACTTTGCTGCCTTCGCGCCCGACGCCGTGGTGAAATCCGATGATAACCGGTTTGTTCGTACCGGTCTTTTTCAAGTCGGCGGCCAGCCACGCAAGTTCGGATTGGTTGAAATGCCCCCAGTGTTCTAAAAGAACCGTGGAATCCAGCAAAATGAAGTGGACATTGTCTTTGTCCCACGACTGATGCAGCGGTTGCTGCGCACCGAGGGTGAAGCCTTCTTTGCCGGTCGGGTTCCAGCGCACGTCGTGGTTGCCGGGCGCGACATAGGCGCGGATTTTGCCCAGCCCGGCGTCGCGGATTTCCCGGTACATCTTGTACTCGGCGGGGGTTCCCGCTTCGCACACGTCGCCCGTATTGACGACAAAAGCGGGTTTGAGCGCGGCGATCTCTTGAAAGCGCAGCAAATCGTTATGCGCGGCACTGCCGGGAATAGCGCTCGCGGTCACGTGCGTATCGGTTACATGAACAAACGAAAAGTCCGCCCGCGCGGCGCGGGATAGGACGAGTAAAGAACAAGCGGCGCAAGCCACAAGCAGTGTGGCTTTGGCGGCGAAGCCGGGCCGGAGCATGGTGGGCCTCCAATTTAGGTACGGCATAAAAAAGCCGAACACAGGATACCCAACTTTACGTTAATTACCGGGTTTTAATGCCCGCGCCAACAAAAAAACGTGAAAACAGAGAAAACGGTTTAGTTGCGGCGCGACGCAAACGACGCGCTTTGTTCGCTCAAAAAGACTTTGACGCGCCGTTCGGCTCCGGTTCCCGTGACGAGCAGGCGAACCGTGCCCGTGAAAGGGGCAACCAGTACGCGGCGCAAATCGCCGTCGAGGCCCATCACGTCGCCTTTTTTGACAACCGCGCCGTTTTCCAAAATGGAAGCGTATAAGGGGTGCAAATCAAACGACAAAACCGAAGGCAGGGAAATCGAGGGCAGTTTGGGTAGGGGGAGTGGGGCGTCCTCCGTTAAAATCGAACGGGAAAACGTGGCATCCGAATCCTTGAACAGTTTCAAAGAAAATTCCTCATAAAGAACGAAGCAAAGCAAACGAAGCGCAGAGTGGAGCGAAATAAAGCACCACTGGCTTTAGCCGTATCGCTCCACAATAATAACTAAAAAACGCGGCGAAAAGTTCCCGCCAACCCTGCCACGCGGCAAGAAGCCGGAACAGTATACGGGGTTAATCGGTAAATCGCAAAACAAAGTTGGGATTTTTTAGCGGACGTAGATTGGGTTGGAAAAAATCCACGGACGGGCGTTCAAAAAGAGGGGGCCGAGGCGCGCGCCATAGCGAAACACTTCCACGCGGTACGCGCCCGGCTCGCGGGCCGAGTATTCCAAGTCGCCAATCCCCGACGCGACGATTTTCCCGTTGTGGAGCAGACGCACCAAAGGCCGCGCGCTGGAAGGTGCGGCGGGAGTTGAGACGGAAAGCCGCGTTTCGTTGCTTGATGCCATCCACGAACCCATCGCGGTTGTTTCGCTTTCGCTTTGCGCCCAAAATGAAAAGCCTTTGGTGTCGCCGAGGGCGTCATAGGCGACATAGCAGCGGCCTTCGCGGAGCGCGTAGTAGATCGAACGACGGGTTTCGTCGCCGGGCGCGACAGTTTGGGGGACGAGCGCGTGGGTTGTGACCATGCGGAACGTTTCCTCGTAGGTTGGAAACGGGTACTTTTTGCGCCCGATCTTGGTTTGCGCGTGGGCATCCAATGCTCCCAAACCGATCATGCGCCGGGTTCCGTTTTCCATGATGCTGTCCCAACGGGCCAGCGCCTGATCGGGCCGGGTGAGTAGCGCGGTCATCGCGGCGACTATGCCGCGCGTTCGAGCGAGGGGCCACAGCCAAATCAGCGACAATAAATTGATGTGCCGCCGCGCCACCGTGGACAGATTGATAATTTCCAAGCCTTCGTAGCCGCTCGCGTCCCAATCGCGCCACGGGTGCTTGACATCGAACGGGAGGGACACGAGCGGCAAGCCCGAATGGGTCAAAACTTCGTCGATGGCCTTTTGCGGCTTTTTGTCGCGGGTCGGCTCCCATTCGGGCGGCATTTCAAGCGCGAGCAAAAACGCGCCGTGCTCGACCGTGACTTCCGTGCCGATAAGAAGGAGGGGCGACGTTTGGTACTTTTCTTCCCATTTGTCGCGGAGCGGGGCCTGCGTGTTGTGATCGGCCAAAAAGACCCAATCCACATTGGCTTTTTGCGCCGCCTCCATCACATCGGAAACGCTGCCCACGCCGTCCGAGTAGGTTGTGTGGATATGCACCGCCCCCGCCAAATCCCGCCAACTCTCGGTTTCGGCGGGCGCTGCTTCACCATTGGGCACGGGCTTTGCGCCCGGCTGCCACACGAACCGTCCGGCAATCGCATCCCAAAAGCCGGTGGCAAGAAGGACGGACGCGGCAATGCGAAGTTTGGTGCGAAGCGAAGACGCCATAGTTCAAAACGCGCGGTTTGAACCGGACGCTTAATAACTTTCCCGAAGCGCGACGCGCTCGATAAGCGGCGAAATGCAGTAGCCCAGTACCAGCATACCGATAAACCAGAAAATCCAGCCCGAAAACATGCGGCTCGCACCGATGCCGCTGCGCCCGCCCCACGGGGCGTCCACCCCGTTGAGGTCGGGATATTCCGGGTCGTAGCGAACAGGGATGGTTTGCCCGGTTTTCAATTTATCCAGCGTATCGCCGGTTACGAGAACCGTACCGGTATACTTGGTGACTTTGCCCACGGGCGGCCCGCCCAAAATGAGCGGCGCTTTGACATTAAAGGAATAATCCACGAAATAATCGTGTTCGCCTTGACTGAACCACGCTGATGTCGGCAAGTCGCGGCGGTGCGTAATCACGCCGTTCGTGCGCCCCTTCGTGCCGGGATACGTGAAAATGGGCGGGAATAACTGGCTGCGGGGAACATGTATAAACGGGGTCACAAACACGAAAATTCCCAGCGCGATACAAAACCCGATAGCAAACCGAATAATACCTTTAACGCTCATAGATTGGTTGATGCCCCGCCTGTTCGTAGTTGTTCGCGTTTATCATACCAGACACCCGCAAATTTAGGGGATGCAGCAGATTGGCTTTGATTTAACCCATAGCGTTTGAGCCGTGGAATAAATTCCCGGTTCAATCTACAAAAGCAAAGCCGAAAGCGTTTCGCCCGCGCCATAATCGCCCCGGTCTTCATGGGCGACAAGAAGCGCGTTTGCGTGGGCGAGCGACATCAGGCGGTGCGAGCCTTGCGCCCCCGTCGGTGTGGCGGCATAGGTTTGGGTTTCGGGCTGCCAAACGACGTGGGCGCGGATAAATTCGCGCCTGCCCGGATCGTGTGGAACCGCTTCGGTTAACCGGGCGGGAACGGTTTGGCGCGACACGTCCGCAAAGCCACCCATTTTTCGCAGTGCGGGGCGTGCGAAGAGTTCAAACGTGACGAGCGACGAAACCGGGTTCCCTGGCAATCCCCAAAACAGCGCGTCGCCCACTTTTCCGAAGGCCAGCGGCTTTCCCGGTTTGACGGCAACGCGCCAAAAATCCAAACTGCCGCGCGTTTCCACGACGGATTTGACGAAATCCCGGTCGCCGACCGACACGCCGCCCGACGCAATAATCACGTCGCATCGCGCCGTTTGGCATAGATCGAAAGCGGCGTTCACATCGGCGGGCGTGTCGCGGGCGTGGCACTGCGTAGCGACAATCGCACCGGCTTCTTCAATCGCGGCCCGGAGCGCGGGGCCGTTGGCGTTGCGGATTTGGCCGGGTTTGAGTGGATACGGCCCGCCCTCTTCGGTGAGCGCGACTTCGTCGCCCGTTGTAATCAGCCCGACGCGGGGCCGCGCGACGCAGGGCACATTTTCAAACGATAAAGCGGCAAGCAATCCTATCGTGCCCGCGTGAAGGACGTGCCCAGCGGGAAGCGCGGTTTGGCCGGGGGCAATGTCGCTGCCTGCTCGACGAATAAACGTCTCCGACGCGGGCGCGAAAAGCCGCACGGTTTCTTCGCCGTCGCCGTTTTTTTCGGCCTGCGAATCCTCCACCATGATGACTGAGTTCGCGCCGGGCGGAATCGGTGCGCCGGTAAAGATGCGGGCCGCTTCGCCCGGTTCGACCGTTTGCGAATCCGCGATACCCGCCGCGACGGTTTGCGTCACGCGGAGCGACACGGGCACGTTTTGGGTTGCCGTTTCCGTGTCCGCAAGGCGCACGGCGAACCCGTCCACGGAACTGTTGTCAAACGGCGGCACGGCTTCGCCCGCGACAATCGTTTGCACCAAAACCCGCCCGCGCGCCTCGTGAAGCGGCACGTTTTCGACGCGCTGCGACAGTTCTTCCGGCACGGCCCGCAAAATACGCGCCACGGCCTCATCGTAACTTAGCAAAGAAGCCGCCATTTAATCCGCGCCTTCCGTATCTTCGTTTATCGTGCCGTCCCATGAAAACAGGCCGGACTTGCCGCCGGTTTTCTCCTGCAAAAACACGCGCTTAATCACGATATGCTTGTCCGCCGATTTGCACATATCGTAAATGGTCAGCGCGGCAATGCTCGCCGCTGTCAAGGCTTCCATTTCGACGCCCGTGCGCCCGATGCACGAGGCAAGGGCCGAAATTGCCACGCCGGTTTCCTGCAATTCCAAATCAATCTGCACGTTCGTTAGGGGCAGGGGATGACACAGCGGAATGAGTTCACCCGTGCGCTTGGCCGCCAAAATTCCCGCCACCCGCGCGACCGTCAAAACGTCGCCTTTGGGCACGGTTTTATCCGCGATAAGCCGCACGGTCGCGCGGCTCAAACGCACAAAGCAGGCTGCGCGGGCCGTGCGCGCGGTTTCGGCCTTGGCGGAAACGTCCACCATTTGCGCGGTTCCCGTTTGGGCGTCGAGGTGCGAAAGCGTGGGCGGTTCGGTTTTCGTCATACGAACTGTTTACCCTAATTAACGCCAAGAAAGTTCGCACTGCGCCGAGCGCACGATTGCGGCGCGGGTATCATAAACCCGTGGGTAATTATTTAGAGCTTTTGCTCATTGTTTTTTTGACCGTGCTTAACGGCATTTTTTCGATGTCGGAAACCGCCGTGGTTTCCGCCCGCCGCGCCAAACTCCAGCAACGGGCAACGGAAGGAGACGAACAAGCGCGGGCCGCATTGGAGCTTGCCCGGCAGCCCGACAAATTTCTGTCCACCGTTCAAATCGGTATTACCCTTATTGGGATTGTTGCGGGCGCGTTTGGCGGCGCGAATCTTTCCAAAGATGCGGCCCGCTGGTTTGTCCGTTTGGGCGTGTCGGAATCGACCGCGCAAACCCTCGGTTTTGTCTTGGTCGTTGCCTTTATTACCTATTTGTCGCTCGTTATCGGCGAACTCGTTCCCAAAACGCTGGCCCTCAATAACGCCGAAGGCATCGCGGCCCGCGTCGCCAAGCCGATGAATTTTCTTTCCAAAGTCGCGTCGCCTTTGGTTTGGATCCTCAGCATATCGACGAACGGTGTTTTGCGACTTTTAGGTGTTAAGCAAAACGGCGAAGCACAGGTTACCGAAGACGAAATCAACATTATGATCGGGCAGGGCGTACAAACCGGGGCGTTCGCCGAAGAGGAACGCGATATTGTCGAGCGCGTTTTCCGCACCGCCGACCGGCGCATCAGTCAAATGATGACCCCACGCCGCGAAGTCGTTTTTCTGGACGTGAACGATACGTGGGAAACCAACCGGGCAAAAATTACCGAATCGTCGCATTTGGCGTTCCCGATTTGCGATGGCAGCATGGACAACGTGCTGGGCGTCGCGCCGCTCAAACGCATTTGGACGGCGGGCGCGAAGGGCACGCCCGGCGATTTGCGCGCCCTTGCGGAAAAGCCGATCTACGCGCTGGAAACCACGCACGCTTTGGCGATGCTCCAACAGTTCCGCGACGCCCAAGGTCGGCACGCGGCCCTTGTGGTAGACGAGTACGGCGGCATCGTCGGTTTGGTCACGCTCCATGATGTCGTCGAAGGCATCATCGGAGAAGCGCCGAGCGCGGAAGAGGTGCGCGGTCAGGATTTATCCGCTGTGCAGCGCGAAGACGGCTCGTGGCTTTTGGACGGAATGTTGGCCGTCGATGAAATGCGATACTTGCTGGGCGTCAAAGTCGAACCCGAAGACGACGCGCAGTACAACACGCTCGGCGGCTTTGTGATGGCGCGCTTGGGGCATATCCCATCGACCGGCGAGCGGTTCGAGTGGGAAGGCGTCACCTTTGAAGTGATGGACATGGACGAGCGCCGCGTTGACCGCGTGCTTGCAACCCCCGCCCATGCTTCTGTTTCTTAGGCCCGAGCAAATGTGCTTCGCCTGCAAAAGCGAAACTAAGGTTTGTATAGTGGGGCGTTGAGGCGCACCAATCGTTCGCGGACGCGGGCGACGGCGGAGGCGGACAAGCCGCCGACTTCGAGGGCTTTGGTGTAGGCGTTGCGGGCGTTGGCGGGCTGGCCCGCCCGGCTGTCGTAGGCTTCGGCAAGGAGCAGCCAGTCCTGCCCCGTGCCGCGTCGGCTTGCGATTTCCGTCCGCAGATGGATTTCGCCCATCGTGTCGGTGCGGTAGCGGGCGAGGTTCGCCAGCGCGGTGAGCGCCCGCAGTTTGGCCTCGTTTTCCGCATTGCCCGGCCCGTTATTCACGCCGCCTCTGCTTGCCACACCGCCTGCTGCGAATCCGCCGCCCGCGAAGCCGTTCAACTTCGGCGACTGCAAAGAAACGCCGCCGCCGGGCGTTGTCGTGCGGCGAATACCGGAGGCCGCGTTGTCGTAGTCGGATTGGTAATCCGACGCCATACGGCCCGCAAGGCCCCGGGCGGCGATTGCGTTTAGCGTATCGAGCGGATATTCGCTGGGCGGTGTGCTGTCGAGGGCGGCCCGCAATTCTTCTTGCGCGCTTCGGGTTTCGCGCCGGTCGAAAAAGGCCTGCGCCTTGAGCCGATGCCACAGCGACGCGCTTTCCGGCTCGTCGGTGAGCGCCCGCCCAAGCGAAACGAGGGCGTCGTCCGGTTTGTGCGCGCATAGTTGGGCTTCCGCCAAAGCGCGGTATAACACGGGCCGATTGGAAAATAAGCCGCCGCTTCGCGTCAAACGCAAGGCGGTGGAATACGCGCCCGCCGCTTCCGCATATTCGCCGTTCTGGATATGTACCTCGCCGATAAGGGCAGGTGGAACCGGGTCGGCGGGCGCGATTTTTTGCGCGTTTTGCAGGGAAGCCAAGGCTTTGTCGTATTTGCGCGATTGGGCAAGTGCCTGCCCCATGCCGGTCGCGGCCTGCGCCCGAACGCTCGGTGTGGCGCGGCCCGACGTGTCCGATGCGGCAAAACTAAACGAGCGGGCGGCGGCTTCGCCCCGGCCCGCTTTGAGTTCAGCGTTGCCTTTCCACAGGCGGGCCTGCACGCTCGACGGGTCAAGCACCAAGGCCCGGTTGAAAATGGCAATCGCTTCATCGGTCTTATTTTGCGCGAGCCGCGACAACCCCAAATTGACGCACGGTTTGGCCCAGCGCGGCGCGATTTTGCGCGCGGTTTCGTAGGCCGCGTCCGCCTCGCTCCACGATTCGCTCAGTTGGTAAGCGTCGCCAATCAGCAAATGTAAAATCGCCGATTGCGGAAATTGTTTAATCGCGCCTTGCAATCGGGTAATCGAGCCGGAGGCGTCCAAGCCCGGCTTACTGTCTTTGCGCGCCCATTTTTGCGCGATGTCCAGATACAACTCCTGCGCCTCGGACGGGTCGCCGCTTTCCTGTACGGCGTTTTGCAAAAGGAGCGCGGCGAGGACATCGTTTGGCGCGAGACTTGCGGCTTTTTTGAACTGCGGCAGGGCCAAATCCGCCCGACGCGCGTGGGACAAGGCGACGCCCAAGCACAAGCGCGTCGTCGAATTTTGCGGGTCGGCGAGCGCTGCCTGCGTGTAGGCTTTGATCGCATCGTCGCTTCGGCTTGCGCCAAAAGCGGTGTCTGCGGCGCGCAAAAAGGGAACCGCTGGTTTTGCCGTTGGCGTTGCGTTGCTGATACGCGAGACGTCGGCCTCGGCTTTCGCCGTGGCTTTTGCGGGTGGCAGCGGTTTATTTTGCGCGACCGGGCTTGCCCAAGCCGTTGCGCCCGCCACTGCGGACACCCCGGCAAGAAGCAGGACGCGCGAAAAACCGAACGAAAAACAAAAAGGTTTCATGATAAAGACGAACTGAACGACCGGGCGTAAACGAACGACTGTTCGCAAACGCCGGGCGTTCGTCTGCGACCCAGTGTTACGGGCGGCCATACGAAAACAAAGCGCGCTGCCGCCGCATTCGACTGGTCGGTTCCCCGACCGAAAACGCCCCGCCGCTCCCAGCGGGCGGAATACTGCGCGGCTCCGCATCGTCGAGTGTGGGGGCGTCGCTGTCAGCGGTAGATTTCACCGATGAGTACGCGAACGCCGCCGAAATGCCGAGCGGCGCGGCATTCGCCATGCTCGCGGTTACCGGGGCCGGTGGAACTATTGCGGCGATAGTTGCCGTTGCCGGTTCACCTTCGGGCAAGTTCGGCGCAGTGGTCGCAACCGTTCCCGAGGTTGCATCCACTATCGTGGGAGCCGCCTTAGCCGAAGCGTCGGGAATGGGCGTTACGCCGCGCGCCGACGAACCGACGGTATCGAACGTAGCCGACCGGGACGTTGCTGTGGCAGCATACAAACCGCGCGCGCCGCCGCGCTCGGCTTCCTGCGCATCCCGATTTTGCAGGCGGGCCAGCGCGCCAAACGTCGTCGGGTTGGTTTGCTGCGGGCGCATCCGGTTTGCAAGCGTGCCGTTTAGCGTAGGCTTAGACGGCGGAGCGATAGAAACCGGCGCGAATGGATCGGGGCGCGTTTCAAGGCGCGGACGCACGGACGGCGCAGTTGGCTTGGCGATACTTGCCATTGCGTTGCCACTCGCTTTTTTCGCCGCCGTCGTTTTCGCCATAACGCCCATGTTGGAAGCAACGCTCGAATTCGGCGCGGGCGTGGGCGGAATCAATGTCACGTTGGCTGGGCCAGTCGAAGTCGTACCGCTCGCCGCAGGAAGTTGGGTTTGGCTCACGTTGCCGTTGTGCCCCCAAAAGCCCACGCCATACGTCATCCATGCCCCGCCAATAAACGCAATCGCCGCCGAACCCGCCCACGCAAGCCCGCCCAAACGCGGCGCGAAGGGGGAAGGGCGCTGTTGCGGTAACGGCGACACGCGCGGCGTATCCGTTGTTATTTCGGCCTGAATGCGGCTCCATAAATCGGCGGACGGAACCGGAGCGGCTGGCGTCGCCTGTCGCAAATCCTGCGCGATACGGGCGAACTGCGCGGCCTCGATTTGGCACGCGGCGCAATGGGCGAGATGCGCGGACAACTTCGCGTTATCGCTCGGCGACAGGTCGGCGTTTTGGCTTTGCGCAAAAAGAAGCGGCGCGACCCGGCGACACCCAAGCGTTTTGAAATAATTCGTAATCATGGTGTTAGGCCAGAGCCTCCGTCGGTTCCATCACCCCTTTGAGGCGCTTGCAGGCATAATGGAGCCGCGACCAAACCGTGCCCAGCGAGCAGTCCACAATTTGGCTAATTTCTTCGCACGAAAACCCTTCAAAATAATGCAAAACGACGACCGTACGCTGTTTTTCCGGCAATTGCGAAACCGCGTTGCGCAGAAGCGCGTCGCGCTCGCGCTTGGATGCCGTTACGAACGGGTCGCCCCCGCCGGGCGGCATGGCGTCCGACGCGGTGGGCAAAGCGTCCAAGCCGCCCGCGAAGTTATCCGCCGAAACCGATAGGGCCGCTTCCGTTTTGTGCCGCGACCGGTGCTTGATCGTCGTGTTGACCGCGATGCGATACAGCCACGTGGAAAACTGCGCGTCGTGCCGGAAGCGCGGCAAACCCTTCCACGCCCGAATAAACAATTCCTGCACGATGTCATCGACATCCGCGCTCGGGCTGCCGCTCGCTCCGGTCGTCATGCGCGCGACAAGGGCCGTCATCGGTTTTTGGTAGCGTTCCACAAGCATCCCGAACGCCTGCACGTCGCCTGCCGCCGCTTTTTGCGCGAGGACGGAATCCGCCGCCGAGGAACTGCCCGACAGCGTTTGTTCGGGCACAATGGCTTCCGGTGTGCGTGTCATGGGTGCGGGCGGTGCGGTCGGAGCCGAGCCGCGCCCCAAAACGGGCCGGAAAAGCGAAGGCGGTTTGTTGGTTAATGCAAAAGACATAGCAGCGGCGATGTTTCGGTTACTTGGTTATTTGCTGGTTCGACCCCGATTTTGCGCTCCGCCTTCAAAAAAGCCCTCGTTTAGCGGCGAATTAACGGCGAATATCGCAAAAAACCTCAAATTAAGTACAATTTTTTCACGAACGCCGTTCCCAGAAAGGAAAACTGTTGTATAATTGCGATGAGGAAGTTCGAGCATGGCAAGCAAGCATACTGACCTTCGCACTCATTTCACCACTGCATTTGCAGGACGCAGCGCCGCGTATTCCTTCGCCTCCGACGTAACTCCGCTCGGTTCCGGCTGGTTTGCGCCGCGTCCTCGAAGGGCTGCCTGATAAATGCGTTTGCTTTTTTTCTTGCCTTGTTTCCCCGATATTTCCCGCGCCCTTTCCGGCGCGGCAAACCCCGATTTGCGCGGCAATCAGCCGCGACTAAAGGAACCATTGGCGTGATTCTCACAACCAGACCTTTTTCCAGCGAGGCCCCTCGGGCGTGCTGGCTTCGATATTCGGAAATGGCCGACCGGGAAGTCGTAGTGCGCGCCCAGCGCGGCGACGATCAGGCCTTCGAGTTTTTGCTGTACAAGTACCGCAACCTCGTCAAAACCAAAGTCAAATCGTACTTTCTTATCGGGGCGGAAAAAGACGATTTGCTCCAAGTCGGTATGATCGGTTTGTGGCAGGCCGTGGTCGATTTCCGCTCGGACAAAGCCATTTCGTTTCCCGCCTTCGCCAAAGTCTGTATTCAGCGGCACATCATCACGGCGATAAAAACGGCGACCCGCCAAAAACAGCAGCCGCTCAACACGTCGCTGTCGCTGGAATCCCCGTCCGAAGACCCGACGGCGGATTGGAATTTGTCCGATATTTTGACCTGCGACGAGTCCCTCGACCCTGAAGAAGTCGTTTTGCGCGGCGAAGACACCCGCGCCCTGCACGACACCTTGCAGCAAGTGTTATCCGATTTTGAATGGCGCGTTTTGTCCGGCTATCAGGTCGGCAAATCGTACCGCGAAATCGCCACCGAACTGCACTGCAAAACCAAATCCGTCGATAACGCGCTGGCCCGCATCAAGCGCAAAGTGTCCGGCGTCAACGTCGGCGATGCCGATTTATCCACCCTGCTCTAATTTTTCAATTTTCAAAACCAAAAAGCCCCGGCGCAAATCGCCGGGGCTTTTTTGGTTGTACTGGACGCCGCCGCCTGCATTGCGCGCTTGTAAGCCCATGCACAACGAAATGTTCATATAGCGTTTTTGCGGCGTGAACGGTTATAATGACCGCAACGATTATGACTTTTCAGGAATTGCTTTTCGCGCTCGAAACCTATTGGGGCAAGCAGGGGTGCGCCATTATTCAGCCCTATGACGTGGAAGTTGGGGCGGGAACCATGCACCCGGCAACCGCCCTTCGCTCGCTTGGCCCGGAACCGTGGAACGTGGCCTATGTGCAGCCGTCGCGTCGGCCCGCCGACGGACGCTACGGGCGCAACCCTATCCGCGTTCAACGGTACAACCAGTACCAAGTGCTGATGAAGCCGTCGCCGGAAAATATCGTGGATTTATATTTGGATTCGCTCCGCGCCATCGGTATCGACCCCGACGCCCACGACATCCGGCTGGTCGAAGACGACTGGGAATCGGCGGCGATGGGCGCGTCGGGCGTCGGCTGGGAAATCTGGCTGGACGGAACCGAAATCACGCAGTTTACCTATTTTCAGCAAATGGGCGGCATCGAATGCAAACCTGTCGCCGCCGAAATCACCTACGGAACCGAACGCTTGGCGACGCTTTTGCAAAACGTGCCGACGATTTGGGACATCGAATGGACAAAAACGCCGCAGGGCGCGTCCCTGACCTACGGGGAAGCCGAGCGCGATTCGGAAATCCAAAACTGCGTCTTCAACTTCGAGGAAGCCGATACCGAATATCTGTTCCGCTTGTTCGAGATGCACGAAAAAGAAGGCACACGCATTGTCGAGAAAGGCTTGTGCTACCCGGCCTTCGACTTGATGTGCAAATGCTCGCACACCTTCAACCTTTTGGACGCGCGCGGCGTCATATCGGTGACCGAACGGGCCGCCTATATCAACCGCTGCCGAACGCTCGCCCGTAAATGCTGCTTGGCGTTCCTGCAAACGCGCGAAGAAGCGGGCTATCCGCTCTTAGGCGGCGACCCCGCTACCCGCATGAAAGCCGCCGTTTCCAAAACGGGATAACCCGTAAACAATCTAATGACAAAAACGCCGTCGAAAATTCGACGGCGTTTTTTAATGCGGTTTTGGCTTGCGGGGCGCGGGGTTGCGTTCGTCGGCGACGACGGTATCTACCGACGCAAGCAAATCGGTCAAATACGCGATTTCGGATTCGAGGCGGTACTCATTGTGGCGGAGCGCCCATTGCTTGGCAACGCCCACGTAGTCGCGGGCGTTGTGGTTAATTTGTTTGACTTCCGCAAGCCGCGCTCGCAGAGCCGCCAAGCGCGCGGTCAGCACATCGGGCAAATGGGAAAGCGTGGTGGCGTCCATGCGCGTGAGGGCAAGGTCGAACGGATCGGGTTTGAACCACGTGTCGCTTAAACCCGCGCGCTGCTCTTCCGCCAGCGCTTTGAGCCCCGCGTCGGTGATTTCGTACAACTGCCGGGTCGGGCGGTTTCCTTCGCGTTCGCGGCCCGATTCTTTGAGCAATCCTTCCGACGCGAGCCGCTTCATCGCCCCGTACACCGCACCGACGGAAATATCCGTCCACAAATGGACGCGCTTGTCCTCGGCTTCCAAACGCAGGCGATGGCCGTGCATCGGCCCCAGCTCGGCGAACGACGACAAAATAAATAATCGAATAGACGACATAATACTCTTGCGAAAGTAATTTCGCGGCGTTAAAATACGTTTACCAACTGATTACTTCTGCGAAAGTAATCGCGCCGGATAGGTTTTCTATTATACCGGCGTTTGAAAGGCGAAAACGAAATGCGAGTATTTGTGACGGGAGCCACAGGCTTCATCGGCAGTGCGGTCGTCAACGAACTGCAAGGGGCGGGGCATTCGGTTTTAGGTTTGGCGCGCAACGACAAGGCCGTGCAAACGCTGACGCAAATGGGCGTAGACGTGCATCAGGGCGATTTGTCGGACGCGCAAAGTTTGGTGGCGGGCGCGACGGCCTGCGACGCGACCCTGCATCTGGCCTTTATCCACGATTTTGCGACAACGCCCATAGAAGTCGCCGCCGAGACCGACCGGCAGGTCGTCGAAGCGATGCTTGGCGCATTGGAAGGGACGAACAAGCCGTTCGTTTTAACGTCGGGAACCGCGCTGCTTGCGTTCGTTTTGCCGCCCGGACAAACCGCCACGGAAAACGACAATCCCGCGCCAACCGGGCGGGGC
The DNA here is from genome assembly GCA_964241985.1 of uncultured Armatimonadaceae bacterium. Taxonomy (GTDB): domain Bacteria; phylum Armatimonadota; class Armatimonadia; order Armatimonadales; family Armatimonadaceae; genus CAXTBP01. The sequence goes on from CAXTBP010000003.1 coordinate 34,631, forward strand.
GCAGCTGAATTGGCCGCACGGCAAGCCGCCGAGCGCGGGGTGCGTACCAGTATTATCCGCTTGTCGCCCAGTTCGCACGGCGCGGGGGATCAAGGGTTTGTGCCCATGCTGATTGACGTTGCCAAGCGCACGGGCGTCGCCGCGTATATCGGCGAGGGGCAAAACCGCTGGCCCGGCGTCCACCGTTTGGACGCCGCAAAACTGTACCGTTTGGCGCTGGAAAAGGCGGCTCCGGGTTCCAGCCTGCATGGCGTGGCTGAAGAAGGCGTGTCGATGCGGGCGATTGCCGAAACGATTGGGGCCGGTTTGGGCGTTCCGGTTCGCAGTTTAAGCGCGGACGAAGCCAAAGCGCACTTCGGTTGGTTCGCCGGTTTTGTCGGGGTGGATAACCCGTCGTCGAGCGCGATTACCCGCGCAACGTTGGGTTGGAATCCGCAGGGGCCGGATTTGCTGACCGATATGCGCGAGAACGGTTATTTCAAATAAAGCGAACTCGAAAAAGGAAATTGCAATGGACGAATCCGTATTTTTCGTATCGGGAATCACTGGACACGTGGGCGGAGCGGCGGCGCGGTATTTGCTCAAAGAAGGGCGCGCCGTGCGCGCCCTTGTCCGCGACCCAAACAAAGCCGCCGATTGGGCAAGCAAGGGCGTGGACGTTCGACAAGGCGATTTCAATGACGCGGCCTCCGTCGCTTCTGCGCTTGAAGGCGTTGCGGGCGCATTTCTGATGATTCCGCCCGTACTGGTTCCCGCCCCGGACTACGCGGAAGCCCGCGCCGTGATTGCAAGTTTTCGGGAAGCGCTTCGCCACTCGCCGCCGCCCCGATTGGTTTTGTTATCGTCGGTCGGCTCGGAGCAAAGCAGCGGTTTAGGAAACATCACGACAACGCACCTAATGGAAGAGGCGCTGGGCGATTTGCCGTTCCCGACCGCCATTGTGCGGGCCGGTTCGTTTTTGGAAAACTATACGCATAGCCTTTTCCGGGCAGCCGAAACCGGCGTGTTCGATAGTTTTTTTGCGCCCGTCGAGCATTTGTTTCCCATGACCGCAACAGGCGACATCGGCAACGAAATCGCCCGGCTGCTCATTGATGGCTGGGACGGCAAAAAGATCGTCGAACTCGGCTCGCTTCTTAGCCCGAACGATTTGGCCCGCGCGATGGGCGAGGTTTTGGGGCGGCCCGTGGAAGCCAAAGCCCTTCCCCGCGACTCATGGGCGCACGTAATGGAAGCGATGGGTTTGCCGCCCGGGCGCACCAATCTATACGAAGAAATGATGGACGGCTTCAATGCGGGCTGGATAAACTTTGGCGTACCCGGCGCGGAGCGCGTCGAAGGAACCGTTACGCCCGCCGAAGTTTTCGCGCAGGCCCAGAACGTTTGAACCGCCGCTTTGCCCGCCGTTAGGTATGGTGGGCAGAGAGATATTTCACACCGTTTGCACTTTCAGGACTTCTTCATAACCCGACGCTATCCTGTAAACAATCAAGCCGTTTTCGCGCTGAAGGGCGCACGGTTTGTTGAAAGGGTTGGCGACTATGCGGCGGGGTTTTCATTCTCCCTTGTGGGCGACATTTGTGGCAATTTCCGGGGCGTCCGCGCTCCTTTTAACGGGGTGCGGGGGCGGCGGGGGCAACACGGGCACAACGTCCAGTCTGTCGAGCGCGACGAGCCGGGCCGCGCTGAACGTTTACGTCACCGACGGGTTCAGCCAAAACTACAAGCAAGTCATTACGACGCTTTACAAAATTGAATTGACGACGGGCGACGGGAACTACACGACGGTTTTTGAAAACGCCGACGGACAAACCCTCGATTTGTCGTCGCTTGCTGATACCGCGCTTTTGGTGTCGAGTTTGCAGGTGGAAAGCGGAACGTACACGCAGGCCCGCATCACATTTGCCGACCATTTCACGCTCGTTTCGCCGGGCGGGGGAACGTCGGAGTCTGTCGCCGTGGATTCCTCGGTCGGTACGCAAAGCAACGGACAAGTCGCGGTCATTGTCGATACGCCCGTCAAGGCGCAGGCGGCAACGACCGCGACGCTTTTAGTAGACTTCAAACTCGCCGACTTTGAACTGACCGGCGGAAAAGTGAAACCCAAACTCGCCCTCGGCGGCGAGGCCGAATGCACGGGTAAAAACCGTAGGGGCACGCTCACGGGAACCGTCGCCAATCTGACCGACACGGGCTTTGACTTAACCGGCCCAAACGGACATACGCTGACGGTCACGCTCAGTGATTCCACCGTCATTATAGATTCGTCCACCGGCGCGACCGGAACGCTCGCCGCTGGGCAAACCGTCGAGGTGCAGGGTACACCTGATGCTTCGACCAAAACCCTCGCCGCCGCTTCCATCACGACGAATGTAACCGTGGCTCCCAAAAAGCAAGGTGCGGATGGAACGATTGCCAGCATCGGCACGGACGGCGCGAGTTTCGTGCTGACGGTCGAGCGAGCGGGCGGCGGGCTGAAACTGGAAAAAGGCGGCACGATTACGGTGCAAACCGCTTCCACAACCAAGTTTCTCGCGGGCCGCAAACAAACCGGCGCGTTCACCGATTTGGTGGTTGGCGGCGAAGTTCATGTCGGCGGCACGTATGACGCCGCCACGCAGACATTGACGGCGACGACCGTTGGCCTCCATCCCGGCGAACCGGCCAGTGGCGGCAACACGGACAACCATCCCCGCCCGCATGACGACGCGCCGCACGATACGCAAATCGCGCAAAACGCGCGCTGACCGATTCCGACCGACGTACAAAAAGGCCCCGTGCAACGCACGGGGCCTTTTTCGTCGCTCCCAGCGGCTAAAGCCGCCGTCTGTTTGGTTAGCACAAAGCACCATAAATGGCGCTGGCAATTATATGCAGGCCGTGTGAAGTAGTCAGCCCCGTTTATGGGGCTTTTCCCTGCGAAACAGACGACGGCTTTAGCCGCCGGGCTTGATTTTGCTAACCCGCGCTGTCCGCGCGCAAGTCCAAATACGCCATTTCCTGTTCGGTCAAGGGCAGGTTCAGGGCCTCGATGTTGGCGGCGATTTCTTCGGGGGTGGCCGAACCGACGAGCGCGTAGATGTCCAGCGGATAGTGCGTGACATACGCGAGCGCGATTTGCGGCAAGGTCACGCCTTTGGCTTGGGCCAATTCGTTTGCGCGATCCAAGCGGTCGAAGTTTTCCGGCGAGGCATACGATGTGATCGCCAATTTGCCTAAACCGTCCTTAAACTCGTCCAAATTGTCGCGCGTGTACCGGCCCGACATAAACCCGCCCGCCATGCTTGACCATGTGAAGAGCGGCGTTTTGTGGGCCTTATACCACTCGCGCTCCGCGTCCTGTTTCGGCCCGCTGATGGAAACGCAGTTCGCCCACGGCTCCTTCACCTGCTCGGCGAGCGAAAAGTTCGGCGACGAAACCGCGAACGGAATTTGCCCCGACTTTGCCGCATACTCGTTGGCGGCCTGCAAGCGCGCGGTCGTCCAGTTGGAGCCGCCAAAGGCTTTGATTTTGCCTTCCTTGACGTATTGGTTCAAGGCGTCCACAATCGGCTCGACGGGATAGTCGGGGTTGTCGCGGTGCAGCACATACAAATCGACATAATCGGTTTTCATGCGGGCGAGGGTGTCGTGCAAGTCCGACCCGATGTCATAGGGCGTCACACGCTGTCGCAAATCGTTATGGTGCGCGCCTTTGGCAAGGACGACGACCTTATCGCGCAGATTGCGGGCCGCGAGCCACTTGCCTAAAAAAGCGTCCTTCGGCCCGTACACGTGGGCTGTATCAACCGCCGTAATTCCCGCCTCGTAGGCGGCGTCCAGAAGCCCGAATCCTTTGCTTTCGTCGCTGGAATCGACCTGAATAATTCCCTGAACCAACCGGGAAATCGGTTTATCCACCCCCGGAACGTTTCCGTATTTCATTTCTGCCATAAAAATTTCCTGTTATTTTTCTGCCGCATTACCCCTCCCCCGGCCCCTCCCCGAAGCGGAGAGGGGAGATAGAAAACGATACCGGCGTTTCTAATACAAGCTATCACTTTGTTGAAGGCAACAAAAGAAACGAGGGCGGTAATTTTAGTCTCCCCTCTCCGCTTCGGGGAGGGGCCGGGGGAGGGGTAATGTTACTCCATCGGGTATTTTAGGCCGAACTGCGCCCGCAACTCGTCCAGTGTTTTCATGATGGACAGCGTTTCGTCGAGCGGAATGAGCGGCGATTCTTTTTTGCCCGTCCGCAAACATTCGGCGACGTGCATCGCTTCGTATTGGAAGCCTCCGCCCGTGACCGGGAACGCAGTGCGCTCTTCGTTGCCTTTGACTGAAACCGTAATTGCGCCGGGCTTCCACCACGGGCCTTCAACAACCAGTTTCCCTTCGGTTCCCAAAACGGTGGCGACCTGCGGGGTGTTCAAGCGAATTGCCGTGGAAAGGAGCGATAACTGCCCTTTTTCGTGGCCCAAAACCATCCCGACTTCCTCGTCTACGCCGGTCGAACCCATATTGGCAAGGCTCGTGACGCGGGTTGCCGGGCCGAAAAAGAACGACGCAAGCGAGACGGTGTACACGCCGACATCCATCAAGCCCCCGCCGCCGAGGGCCGGATTGAACAAACGGCTTTCGGGATTAACGCCCGCGCGGAAGCCGAAGTCGGCGTTCAGCATTCGCGCCTCGCCGATTTGTCCGCTCTGGATAATTTCGCGGGCTTTGATGAGGGCAGGGAAGCAGCGCGACCACATTCCTTCCATCAAAAACAGGTTTTTTTCGCGGGCCTTGTCCACAACGACTTGCGCTTCGCCCGCGTTAATCGTGAACGGCTTTTCGCACAAAACCGGCTTTCCCGCTTCGAGGGCAAGAAGCGAATGCTCTTTGTGGAAGTTGTGCGGCGTGGCGACATAGATAATGTCCACGTCGGGGTCTTGAACGAGTTCCTCGTAGGAGCCGTAGGCTTTTTCGGCCCGGAACGGTTCGCCGAAGGCGTCGGCCTTGGCTTGATCGCGCGAGCCGACGGCGTAAATCAAATGGTCGAAAAGGGGTTCGGTGTCGGAGCAAAAGCGCTTGGCAATCGCGCCCGCGCCTAAGATACCCCATTTAAGGGGCGTCATGGGTTCTGCCATAGAAAGATCCTAAAAGTGAGTTTTTGGAGTGGCGTTAAAAGCCCGCGCCAAGCGCGGGGCGAAAAAAGAGTAGCACAGCGCGCGGCAAAAAGTCAAACGGTGGTGGGCTTTTCAAGAAGCAAGCGGGCATGGTATAAATACCGTGATTTGGGGTGCGGTTTGTTGCGAAAGATTTCTGCCCGCGCCCGAACAGGAGTTTTCGCCATGTCGCCCGCCGCCGCTCCCGCTTGGCCCGAACAAAACAACCACTGCTTGTTTTTAAGCAACGGTGTGTTCGATCCGCATGAATCCGCCAATCTACCCGGTATTTTCGCCGCGTACACCAAAGCCTACGACGAAGCGGTTGCCAAAGGAAAGCCAGCCCCGCCGCTTGTGATGCACTTCCACGGCGGACTGGTTCCCAAAAGCGCTGGTTTGGAGGCCGCGCAACTTCTCGCCACGGAAAGTTATGGCAAAGCGGGCGCGTTCCCTGTGTTTTTCATTTGGGAATCCGGGTTCGTGGAATCTTTGCAGCAAGCCCTGCCGCAAATCTTCCGCGAGGCCATTTTCGAACTGCTCATGGAGCGCGTGGCGGGATACGCCCTCGGCGCGATTAGCCATTTTGGCGGCGACGGCACGGGTATAACGCGGGGCGAAGAAGCGGTGCAACCCGCAAGCCCGTCGTATGTGAAGCGCGAACTCAATGGCATTGTGGATGGGGCCGTCGCGTCCGGGCCGTTTGTGCCGTTCGCTGACATTGACCCGCATTCGCTGCCCGAAGACGCAACGCTCCGCGCCCGCGACGAAAACAAATTTTTGCAAGACCTCAGCGCCGACCGCGAACTGCAAAAAGAAGCCGCCAAAATCGCGCAAGGCCTGCGTCCCGAAGAAGACGTGCGCCGCGAAATCGAAAACGGCGGCACGCGCGGCGAGTTCACCGCCCCGGTTCGGGCCAGCGAGTACACGCTAATGTCGCCCGGCGTTTTGGATGAAATGCGCCCCGACGTAACCGAGGGCGACGAGGTAACGCGCGGCTTGTTTTCCGCCGCTGCGGCGATGGCGCGCATCACGACGGGGGCCGCGCGCATTTTGAAAAACGTCGTATGGCGCTTTGCAAGCCGCCGCGATCACGGCGTGCAGGCAACGATTGTCGAGGAAATTCTGCGCGAGTTTTACCTCGCAAATATCGGCAAAGCCGTGTGGGACGCCATGAAAACCAACGCACAAAATGCGTGGCAAATGGACGGCAACCTGTTTGGCGGAACCGAATTTCTCAAAGGCTTGAAAAAACTGGGCGAAACCGGGCACAAGCCGCCGCGCATTGTGCTGGTCGGGCACAGCACGGGTGCGATTTACATTTGCGCGCTCATAGAGGCCGCCGCTAAAATGGCGCTTGCGGCCACGAAATTCGACATCGTGTATTTGGCCCCCGCCGTGGATTTCAAGCGGCTTGCCAATACGCTGACCGGCCACCCGGATTTGATTTCCAATTTCCGCGTGTTCGGCATGAAAGATTCGGTCGAGCGCGACGATCACCTTTTGGACGTGCCGCAACTCAACGCCGTGCCGTTTTTGAAGGGCTTGTATCCCGGCTCGCTTTTATACTTCGTGTCCGGGGCGCTGGAAGGCGACGCGGACAAGCCGATTGTCGGTATGGCGCGCTATTACGAAGACGACGGGCCGTATAGCGCGGACGCTTTTCCCGAAATAGCGACCGTCAAGGCCTTTGTGGCGGGTTCGCCCAATCGGTGCGTTTGGTCGAAAACCGAAGAGGCCGCGCTTTCCGGTTTGCAAACCCTAAGTTTTCACCACGGCGATTTCGACAACGAAGACCGAACCCTGCAAAGTTTGGCCTACATCTGCCAAACCGGCTACAACAGCGCTGGCCCCGGGTAAGCGCGTTCGAGGTTATATTCCATGCCGTTGCAAAAAAACGACTTCGCCATTGTGGTCGGGCTGTCCCAGTACCCGTCGCCGGATATGCGCCCACTGTCCGGCCCGCCGCATGACGCACAAAACGTCGCCGCGTGGCTGACGCGCGAGGACGGTGGTGGATTGCCGCCCGAAAACGTGACGAAAATTCTGTCGTCGGATTTTGGCCCGTTCGCAAGCCCCGACGACGCCGAACCCTCGCCCGCCGATATTGACAAGGCGTTTCGCAAACTGCGAAATACGGTCAAAAATGCGTATCACGATTTGGGCCTCAAGGCGCGGCGTTTGACCATCTTCATGGCGGGACACGGGTTTTGCCGCGACGACGAAAGCGCGGCCCTGCTTGCCGCAAACGGCGACTACGACGCCAACATCAACTACTGCATCGATCCCAAACCCTACGCGCAGTGGTTCCGCATGGAGTGTTATTTCGAGGAAGTAGTGCTTTGGATGGACTGCTGCCGGGATTTGCACGCGAGCGCCTTGACCGGACAGTTTATGTGGCCGACTTCGCCGGTTGCCGACCCGGAAGCCGCTCGTTCTCGATGGTTTTATGGGTTCGCCGCTAAAGCCAACGCCCAGTCGCGCGAATTGCCTTTGCCGCCGCCCGACGGCACGACGCAAGGTTTATTCACCTACGCGCTTCTCAAAGCCCTCGATAACGCTCCCGGCGATGCCGACGGCAACGTAACCGGCGCGAGCCTTTCGGGCTATGTGTACAAGCAGTTGCAGGAATTGGCGGGGCCGGGGAAAACCGTGCAGGAACCGTATATGCCGGTCGATTTGGCGCACGATGTCGTACTCGTGCAGCGGCCCGCGCCGTCGGTTGTTGCGCCCGCCCAAAATCCCGCCGACGCGCCGCTCGCCCCGTCCTCTCCGCCGCTCGACAACCAGTACAAAATTACGTTCGTTCCGCCGGTTTCCTCGCCCGATGCGACCATCGACGTATGGGATGCGACAAACCGGCACGTGGGCACATTTCCCGCCGAAGCCCGGCTGAAACTCAAGGATTTACCGGTTGGCTTGGTCGGCCTGCGCCGCAGCGACGACAAAGCGGGCGGCTTTACCGTAATGAGCGCAGACGAAACCGTGGAAATAACCCTCGATTGGAACGGGGAGGTGACGTATGAACGCTGGTAACACGGCGGAATCATTTGCCGCCCAAACCGTTACGCTAACGGCGGAGGCATCGGAACCCGGTACGGAAATTTTCGTCATCGACAGCCATTTTCGGCGCGTGGAAAACGGCAAGGGCGTGGGGCGTTTGGAACTCGCGCTCGCGCCCGGCGTGTACAGCGTCAAGTTCAAAGCGGGCGATGCGATCCGCGAAATGATTAAGCCGGTTTTTATGGATACGCGCGTTGTTTGCCCGCCGCTCGCGTTCGCCTCGCCCGCGCCGATTGCAGGCTCCAGCGCTTCGACCCTCCATTTGGAACACCAAAAAGCGGCGCAAACCGCGTCGCAAAAAGTCCACGTCACGCTCGAAGGGAAATATGCGTCAACTCCCAAAAAATCGGCCCAGATTTTTGTTTTCGTCCGCGATTTGGCCCCCAATCAAGAGGATGGCCCATGTTCGGGTATGGCGCTGTGCGATTTGGAAACCGGCGACGTTTTGGTTGATTTGCCCGGCATGGGCGAGTTCGGCCCGCCGGATTTCCCGTACCGCTGGAAAGGCTGCACGATTGCGCTAAAACCCGGTGGCTACCGTTTGCGCGTCACGACCCGTTCGCTGGGTCGCTTGGAGCAAGTCGTCGTTGCGCGGCATGATTGGCAAACGCAGTTGTTTTTACTGCGCCGGGAGTTTGGCGGCAGCGCGACCGGTGACGCCACTGAGCAGACCGAGGCGCGGGCGGATTTGTGCGGCGGCGCGCTTTTCATGTCGCCCATCGGAAGCGGATGGCAAGGGGGCGCGAATGAAACTCGGCTGACCGAACTTGCCCGGCAAGCCCTCGATACGCGCCGCGCGCGCGTCGTTTCACCCACCGATTTGCAAACGATGCTAAACGGCTCGCGGCAAAACCCGATGCTCGGCTTGTACGCCAGCCATTTATTATTGTTGTCGCCCACGCCGGATTTGGATTTACTGCAATCCGTTACCGATGCGCTGCGGGACGAGGCGGTTTTGGGAAACCATCCCGATGTGGAAGCATTGCGGCTCAAACTGCCGGGCGGCGTTGAAGCAGCGGAACCGTTCGTCGTGCCACCGACACTGCGGCGCGGCGGCGATTTACTGACCGAAGCCACGGTTGTGCGTCCCGGCTTGGTTCCCGAAACGTCGCTTGCGGCCCGCGCCGCCCCGACTATTTGGGGCGACGGCGTATGGCTCGTCGCCCGCAACGTGCCCGATGTGCCCGCGTCCGCCGTATCGTCCAACATTGATGCGCTGTCCGAACTTTTGGACAATTATGTTCCCGAGTCGTCGAATCAAGCCCCGCCGCACCCCGATTCCAGTGCCGACAACGCGGCGCTGTGGGAAACCGTGGGCGATGTTTTTCACGTATCGGGCCGTGGCACGGTTGCCACGACGAGGCAAACGCGCGCCATTGACGCCGACACGAACGATTTCATTCCGCAAGAATCTGAAATGATGCGGATTGCAGCGAACGATGGTTTCACCGTTTCGTCGGGCGTGGAAAAGTTGCCGCGTCCCGCTGAGCAGGCAGAAGCCGCACCGCAAACCTTCGAGGAAGTTTTATCGCAAGCCGCGCAAGCCGCGACAACGGTGGTAAAACGCGCCGAGAAAAAAATCGCCCGCGCGACTGCCGCGAGCAAGGCGGGCGAAACGGACGCCGATTTGTACGACGACCAAGCCGAACAGGCCGCGTGGCAGGCGCGAAAAGCCGTGCGCGAAATTGGCCGCGCCTACAACTTGCCGCCGCTGGAAACGAACCTTTTGGGTATGCTGTACGGGAAAGAAAAAAGCGACTTGTCGCCCGCCGATTTAATCGGCGCGCTGCGCGTGCCCCACGCCACGCTGCAAACGGCGGCTTTATCGCTTTCGCAAACGCTTTCCAAACCGCCGCCCCGAAAGAAAAAATCCTGACCCCGTGAAGCCCACCAATCCACTGCTTGCCAATCTGAGAAACGGCCTGATCGTATCGTGCCAAGCCCTGCCCGACGAACCGCTGTTCGGGTCGGAAATTATGGCCCGCCTTGCTATTGCCGCCAAGCAGGGCGGGGCCGTGGGTTTGCGGGCGAACACGCCGCAGGACATTCGCGCCATCAAGGCCGCCGTGCCCGATTTACCATTGATTGGCTTGTGGAAAGTGGTCGTGCCCGGGTTTGAGGACGTGTACATCACCCCGCGCGTGTCCGATGCCGTCGCGGTCGCCGAAGCGGGCGCGGATATTATCGCCATAGACGCCACGCTCCGCCCGCACCCCGAAAACCAAAGCACGGCAGATTTAATTCAGGCCGTCAAACGCGAAACCGGTGAACTCGTCATGGCGGATATTTCCACGTTCGACGAAGCCATTAAGGCATGGGAAGCGGGCGCGGACATTTTATCCACGACCCTTTCCGGTTACACGCCATACTCGCCGCAACAGGGCGGCCCGGACTTGGATTTGGTACGCCGCTTAACGGCGGAAAACCTACCCGTTCCGCACGTCGCCGAGGGCCGTATCGCAAGCCCGAACGACGCCCGCGCTGCCCTCGACGCGGGCGCATGGGCCGTCGTCGTCGGCGGGGCGATTACGCGCCCCCAGCAAATCACCGAATGCTTCGCCCGTGCCTTACATTAGGCTCGCAGAATCTATTTTGGCCTGATGTAATTGATTTTTTCCGGCAGGCGTTTTCTTATTTCTCTGCTAAACTCCTCGCTTGGCAAACCGAACGGCAAAACATCCGGCGCGTCGTCGGGGATGCGGACGCGGCATCCATGAATGCCGCGCAAACAAAGCGGACACCACGCGGTTAGGTAGCCGATACGCGCGACCAAATCCCCAACGTATTGAGTGCGCACAAGCCCTTCTTGGCAGCTTGGGCAAAGAACTTCTTCGCTGTGCTCCGACTGTCCCGCCGCAACAAGCCACCGCCCGAATGCGGTTTCCAAAAGCGGCGTCCGTTTCTTTTTCTTCATGGCGGGTCATTGCAAAATGGTGAAAAAAGTCACAGCGCGAAGGAGGAAAACGAATTATTTTGCGCGAATACAAAAAGTTTTCGCGTCGGGGAACTTATCCTTTGACCTTTTCGTAAAAATAATCAGCGCATGTCCTCCTTTTCATTATCCATTATGCGATGATGGAACCCGGCTTCTCGATTAGAGAAGCCGGGTATTTTTTTGCCCGAACCCTAACGGGCGGCAAGCGGGATTTCGCGCGCTTCGCCGTTGGTCGGCCCGTCGCAGACAGGGCCGTCGGGTGTCCATATGATTGGGTCGATACACATTCTCCGCGCCGTGTGGGCGGTGTCCCAAGCGTGGTAGACCAAAAAGTGCGTTTGGTTGTCCGGCGCGAGCGCGACGCTGTTGTGGCCCGGCCCGATAATGCCTTTGGATTCGTCGCCCTGCAAGATGAGATTGTCGCTGGCCTGCCACGGGCCGAGCGGATGATCGGCGACCGACCAGCCCACTCCGTAACCTGCTGTGTGCCAGTTGCCACCGCTGAAAAAGCACCAGTATTTGTTGTCGTGGAAAACGACGGCGGGGCCTTCGACGGTATGCCACGCCGCCCATGTGCTTCCATAATGCGCGCGGTCGCGCTGATAGATGTGGCGGTCGTCCCATGCCCGCAGAACGGTTTGCTCCGCGCCCGACGGATGCAGTAAATCCGGCGCGAGCGGTACGACGGCAAGGCCGGTTCCCGGGCGTGGCTCGTCCAAGAAATCCCGCGCGTAGAACAAATACCATTGTCCCGTTTGCGGGTCGCAAAACGGTTCGGCGTCAATCGTAAAGCCGGTTTCGGGCGGCAATAAATCGTGTCCACAATCTGTAAACGGGCCGCTGGGCGTATCGGAAACGGCGACGCGCAAACGATGGTAGGCGTCGTTTCCGGGCGGGGCGGCGGAATAATACATAAAAAAGCGCCCGTCGTTTTCCGCGACGGCGGCGGCCCAATAGTGGGAGCCGGACGGCAAATCGGCGCGGGGAAGGAGCGCGCCGCCCACGGGTTCCCATGTCCCCATGTCTTTCGACCGAAGCACGGGGAAGGCTTTGCCCTCGGCGTCGGCGGCTCCCGTTCCGTAGGCGTAGTACACGCCGTCGCTTGCTTTCAGCACATACGGGTCGGCGAAATAGCCATTCCAAACCGGGTTCGTATAGCGCACAAAATCCGTCACTGTTTATCCTCCATACCGCTTCGGCAAACCGCTTCGGCAAACCGCTTCGGCGACGATTTTCCCGCCCAAGGTGACAAGCGGCAAGCCGCCGCCGGGGTGCGTTCCGCCGCCGACAAAATACAAACCGCGCACGGTTTCGGCCCGCGTCGGCGGGCGCAAAAAGGCGGATCGCCAGCCGTTCGACGATAAGCCGTACAAACTGCCCCGAAACGCGCCGTATTTTTCCACGAAGGTTTGAGGCGTCCAAATCTGCTCGCAGACTATTTTGTCGTGCAACCCGGGCAATCCGCACCGCGTTTCCAAAAGGTGCAGGATTTTTTCGCGGTACGTTCGCGTGGCTTCGTCGTTCCATTGTGCGCGGGCTTCGTCGGAATTTGCCGAAAGCGGGGGCGGGGAAGTCATCACGAAAAGGTTCGTGTAGCCGGGCGGGGCGCAGGCTTCCTCGCTTACGCTTTGGCACGTGATGCCGATAACGGGATCGTCGGCGGGTTTGTTTTCGTCGAACAGGGCGCGAAATTCCGCGTCGCCGTCGAGCGGCAGAAACGAATTGTAGTGGGCCAAGTGCGCGGTGTCGGTTTTCGCGTCCCCTTTGACGCCCATAAGCCACACGAACGCGGATGTGGACGGCTGCAATCCTTCCAGTCCCGCGCCCGAAAGCGCGGACGGGCGGTACGGTGCGGGCACGAGGGCGTCGTAGGCCGTCAAGGGGTCGGCATTGCACACAACGGCTTGGGCGGGAATGCGCTCGCCGTACGTGGTTTGTACGCCCGTCACGCGCCCGGTTTTCCCGTTGCCGTCCACGCACACGCTTTGCGCGCCGGTTTCCAGCAGAAAACGGACGCCCCGAGCACGGCACAAGGTTTCGAGTGCATCGGCGTAGGTGCGCAAGCCGCCGCGCAGATAAAACGTGCCGTCGCCCCACTGCACCCACGCGATAATGCTGAAAATCCCCGACGCCTCGAACGGCGACGAGCCGTTGTAAAAAGCGTACAAATCGAAAATCTGCCGCAGTTTGGGGTGCGTCAGATATTTTTCGACCTGCGCGTGCAGCGTTTTCCACGGCGCGAGTTTCAAAAATCCGGCAAGCTGCTTCCACTGCGCGGGCGATGGAATGCCACGGACGGCCCGCCCGAAATCCTGCCTTAGAAACGGGTCAACGGTTGTGTCATGAATCTGTCGGGCAAACGCCAAAAAACGGCGGAACCCGGCCTCGTCGCCGGGAAACCGCGCGGCAATCGCTTGGGCGGCGGCTTCGACCTCGGCGGGCGCGTCAAAAAACGGGGCGTCGGCGAAATGGTAACGGCACACGGGATCGACGCGCGAAAGGCTGAGCCAGTCGTCCATGTTCTCGCCGACATCGGAAAACAGTTCGCGTATCGCCCACGGCATCGTCAGAACATGGGGGCCGGTATCGAAGCGAAACGCGCCCACATTGGGCACGACCGGCTCCCACGTGTTCAGTTTGCCGCCCGTGCGCCCGTTTTGCTCCAGCACGGTCACGTCGTGGCCCGCGTGGGCGAGGCGCAACGCCGCCGTCATTCCGCCCACGCCCGCGCCGATGACCGCAATTTGCATGGGTTTAGTATAACCTACTTAGGGAGCGGATTTGGCGTTGGGATCCCAGCGGTAAGCGTGGCTGAACAAGCGTTCCTTGTTGACAACGGTTCCGTTTTGCTTGGTCAAGCGGTACATCTGCGCGTTGATTTTCCCCGGCCCGCGCTCCCGCACCGACGCGCGCAAAACGTGCGTTACGCCCGGCTCTTTTGCCCCCCAAATCCGCGCGGTCAGGTTGCGATCCGAGAAAGTGTAGGAAATGTAAACCGGTGCTTTGGTGTTGTTTTTGAACTTCAAGTCCTTGTCGCCCCACGCAACCGTGGCATCGTAGCCCAAGGGCAAATACGCGACCGGGCGCGAATGGGGATGGACTTCCACGATTTGCAAACCGGCCCGGGCGGCGGCGTTGAACAGCGTGCCTGTGACCTGCGACACGCCGCCGCCGATACCGTCCACGATTTTGGCGTCCACGAACACGTGCGCGGATTTGTAGCCCGCTTTTTCCGTGCGCTCGCCGACCGTTTGGTTGAGCGAAAACGTTTCGCCCGGCGAGAGCAGGGTTCCGTCGATGCTGCCTGCCGCAAGGCCGACGTTGACGTTGCGGTTGGAATCCGCCGACGTTCGGGTCGTAAATGTGGAAAGCGCGCCCGTGACTCCGTTTAATCGCTCGGTCGTGAGAACCGGCGGCTTTTTATCGAGCGTGACGGAAAATTTTCTTTCCGCCGGGTTTGCGGTCACTTTTTGAATAAGCGTTTCCGCCGTCGTCGGCACGTTCAGCGAACGGGCGGACGCGCCAGGTCGGATGTGCGTTTGGCCTTCGTAGGCGTAGGGGCGGGCGTTGACGGCTTCGGCCTTGAAATCCGGCGCGATACGCTCGAGGGCATCTTTCAGCGCGGCCTTATCAATCGCAAACGAGACCGCACCCCCGTGAGCCTGCGGGGTCAAGCGGAAGCCCAACTCTTTGCGGGTGCGCTTAACCGTTTTGAGGCCGTCGGTTAGCACGATTTCCACCCCCAGTTTTTCCTCGGCGAACTCCGGCGTCACTTTCGCGGCGGGCGTCGGTTTGGGCGTTGCGGTCGGAGTAGAGGTCGGAGCCGGGGTTGGGGGCGTCGCAGGTGTCGTAGGTGGCTGGGCGGGGGCGGGTTCCTGCGCGCGGGCGGCGGAACCAAAGGGGGCGAGCGCGCCGCACAAAAACGAGGCGACGCAAAAAGGAACGAAAAAGCGTGAGGTCATAGGGCGGGGCAAAAATCTCCAACTCTGTTGTACCCATCACCCTTGTAAGGAAAAACCGAAGGCGTTGCTGTAATTTACACGGGCTTTCCATGATTTTCTACCTATAAAAAACGGTGTATAACGCACCGCGCACTGCGAAAAAGCAAGCAAGCGCACGGAAACGGAAAACTTCTGTTTTCTTTTTGTTGTTGTTTTTTTAGCAAAAATGCGGCAATATAACGTTGCGGAAATTTAATAGAATTTTAGTGTTTACGCGCAGACGCCGTACCGCCGCTATGACTGCACCTTTACCACACAATGAAGCTGAACGTTTGCGCGCTTTGCTGCGGTATCGAATTCTCGATACCCTGCCCGAACCCGCGTTTGAAGATATAGCGGTACTCGCGTCTCATGTTTGTCAAACCCCGGCATCGGCTATCAGTTTGATCGATAAGGGGCGCGAATGGTACAAAGCGCGTCATGGCATAGAAGCTCAGGAGATACCGCGCGAATTCGCTTTTTGCGCGTATGCTATCTTGTCGCCTTGTGACCCGATGATTGTGCCGGATTTGAAAAACGACGCGCGATTTTCGGAAAATCCCTATGTCGTTGGCCCGCCGCATTTGCGCTTTTACGCTGGAGTGCCGATTGTAACGTCCAGCGGTTATGCGCTGGGCACACTATCCGTAATGGACTGGGTTCCCCGGCAGTTGAATGATGACGCTATAGCTGCGCTGGAGCGTTTGTCCCGCCATACCATGCGCCTGCTTGATGCCCGCATCGAGCAGGAAAAGTTGCGGGCGGCGAACGAACGATTGACGACGCAAGCACAAACCGACGGTCTGACCGGTCTGCACAACCGGCGCTGGTTCCAAAAACGGCTTGCGTATTTGTGGAACGAGGCCCAGCGCAAAAACGAGCCGCTTTCCATTGTTTTAATGGATTTGGACGGCTTCAAGAGGTATAACGACACGCACGGCCATTTGGCGGGCGACGTCCTGCTCAAAATAGCCGCGCGGGTTCTCAAAAAATGCTGCCGCCCGCAGTCCCGTGACGGCGCCGCCCGCTTCGGCGGCGACGAGATGGCGCTTCTTTTGCCGCGCACGACCACCGAAGAAGCCCTCGCTATCGCGCACTGCTTACAATTTCCTGTCCTGACGCCCGCCCTCGCGGGCGCACTGCGCCATATCCACGCCGAAAACACACCCATGTCGTTTTCGGTCGGTGTGGCGACCTTAGATCCCGGGGCGGTGCGCGCCCAAAATTGTACCTTCGATGATCTCATCCACGCCGCCGACGAAGCCTTGTACGAGGCCAAGCGCAGTGGTAAAAATCGCGTTGTCGTCGCTCCGTTTTTACAAGCGTCGTGTCCGCAATAGATTCCGCTGCCCCTGTGCAGTCCGTTGCAGGCGTCGAACCAAAACGCGACAGGGCGATTTTGCTCGCGCCGCCTCCGCCCGCCCGCGTGCCGCATCTGCGATTTTTGGACGGCGTACGCGGCATCACCGCGCTTTTGGTCGTTTTGCACCACGTGTACGCCGAAGTCAGCCCCGATGGCAGCGGCGCGGGCTTGCCGCGAAAAGCCGTTCTTCTTTTGCACCCATTCGCGTTCGGGCACTTGGCGGTCGGCGTATTTATCGTTTTGGGCCGCAGTGGATTCAAAGGGTTTGTGTTTCGCCGGGCGCGCCGTATTTTGCCGCCGTACTACGCCGCGCTCGGTTTATCCCTTCTGCTTATCGCCGCGTTTTCGCACGCGCTGGGCCAAAAGCAGAATGTGCGCTGGGATGTCGCGCTCCCGGTTTGGACGCCCCCCGTTTTGGTTTCGCACGCTTTGCTTGTCCATAATTTTTCTACCGACTGGCTGTACCGTATCAATCCGCCATTTTGGAGCATCGCCGTCGAATGGCAAATCTACTTCGTGTTCGCACTGCTGCTTTTCCCGCTGTGGCGCAAAACGGGGTTTTGGCTTCTCTTGCCGCTCGCGCTTGTTCTCGGCCTCGGCCCGCATTTTTTGCTGCCGCCCGAAACAAACGGCGACTGGTTCTGTCCGTGGTATGTCCTATTGTTCACGTTCGGCATGGCAGCCGCCGCGCTGTCGTTCGGCCCGAATGCGCCCGCAAATCTAACGTTTCAAACGCGGCTCCAAAAACGCGCCCTCGTCGCCACGCTCGTTTTCACGCTCGGCGTTTTGGTAACGCTGGGCTTGGGCTTGCGTTGGTGGACTGCCAATTTGCTGTATTCCGACCTGCTCGTCGGCGCGGCAACGGCGGCTTTTTTGGTGTACGCCGCCGCCTCGTCGCGCATCAGCGGGGCGCGGAGCACGGCCCCGCCGCTTGCGGTGCGCTTATTGCAAAGCCGAATTGCGCTCGGCTTGGGCGCGTTTTCGTATAGTTTGTATTTGGTGCATTTCCCGCTCTTGTCGCTGCTGCATTCGTTTCTGCGCCCGCACTTCACGGCCACGCCGCTGCACCTTTTTCTCAAACTTGCGTGTCTTTTCGTTCTGGGCGTGCCGTTGTGTTTGGCTGCCGCTTATGGCTTTTACCGCGTTTTCGAGAAACCGTTTCAAGGCAAGAGCGGCGGGCAATTTTTGCCGTCCCGCCGCGCAGGATTGAAACCCAACGCTTCCGGGTAAATCCGCTCTACATTTTCCTGTTTGGCAGAACCGGTTGAAGCGAAAGGGGTTTGTTATGCACCACGGCGCGGTTTTATCGGAAGATATGACAAAGCGGTTTGCAGCGACCGAGCGAACGTTTGCAATAAGCCTTGTTTTGCCCGCGCTCGCAGTGACAGCATTTGTGCCAAACGCCCGCGCCGCCGATCCGCCGCTTGCATCGCGGAAAATGCCGCGAACGGCGCGGCCCCACGTACCGCTTTTGCCGCCCGCCGCCCCGCTTCCGGTTAAACCCCTGCCGCCTTCGTCTGCGACCGGCACGCAAAACGAAACGCCCGCCGACCTGCTCGCGCGCGGCGAGGCCTACGCGCGCTTGGGCGATTATTCCCGCGCGCTCCATGTGTACGAGGCCGCGCTCAAAACCCAGCCCAAGAACGGCGGCCTGCTGCTCGCCCGCGCCGAAACATCGCTGCGCCGCGACAAAGCGAGGGCGCAATTAAAAGACGCCCTTGCCGCGCTGAAAGCCGATCCGAACGACGCCAAAGCCAAACTGCGCCGCGCGTTCGCGCAGTACAATTTGGGCGAATACAAAACGGCCCTGTCCGAATACAACGCCCTGCTCCAAGCAAACTCGGATTATGTCGCCGCGTATTTGGGACGGGCGCTTGTTTATGTCGCAGAGGAGTCGTGGGCGGACGCCGCCGCAGATTACCGGCGCGCGTTTTTGATGCGCCCCGACCTCATTCCCGTGCGCGACCAACCCAGCGATTTCCGCCTGCTCGTCGAGCGCGAAGAAGACTAAACGTAAAAAACGGGCCGCAATCGCGGCCCGTTTTTTGTTCGCCTCGTGATTTACACCCGCAGAAACCAGCGCTTGCGGTACAGCACAAGCAAAATAATCCACCAAAAACCGATATACGCAACCGTGTAAAGCCAGCCGCCTTGAATGCGACCCGCATGCGCGTAGAACCAGTTTTGGATGACTTCCTCGCCATCGAGCATTTTTCCGTTCGGGCCGCCCGCAAAATGTAAATTTCGCAGAATCGCGGCTTTGGTTAGAATCGGCGCAACATAGGCGACAATGGCGTTCGTTCCGAAAACCAGCAGCGGCGTGGACAGTTTCGCACCCCATTTGCCCGGCGTCATGTCCACGAGAAGGTACATCAAACCGAGCGCGATGCAGCCCCAGCCCGCGCAGTACAGCAGATACGAGGCCGTCCACAGCGGCTTGTTGAACGGGATAAAGTGGCTGACGACTAAACCGGCGCACACCAAACCCGCCCCGCATATTTCCAAAATGCCGAACTTGGCATACGGCTCTATTTTTTTGCGCCGAAGCAAATCGCCGACGGCGGAGCCGATAAGCACCATCGCGGTCGTTGGAATAACGGACAAAATCCCCTTGAAACTAAACGAGGCAATTCCTACATTGTAGAACGGAAAGTATTTTCCGTTCAAATAGGAAATCGCGTTGGCTTTTTCCGTCACAATCCCCGGCCCGGTTCCCGGCACATTGTAGTGCATAACCAGCAGATAATTTCCGATGAGGAAAAGGGTCGCCATCACGAGCCGCCCCGACAACGGCAGCAAACCGCCGAGCAGGACGGCGACGAAATACGCCAAGCCGATAACTTGCAAAACGCCCAAGTCAATCGTGATTTTATGATTTAAGAAACTGTCCAAAACGCAGCCCAAAAACACGAGTGACAGCGCCCGCCACAAGGCTTTCAAATCGTATTGCAGGGTCGGCAAATGGCGACGGCGTGCGGATGCGGCGGCATACGGAACCGCGACCCCGACGATGAACAAAAACCACGGAAAAACCAAATCGGCGAAGTGGACGCGGTTCGCCCATTCGGCGTGCATCAGTTGGCGCGGCGTTTGCCCGCCCAAACTGATGTTGTTGACCAGCAGCATCCCGATAATCGTCAACCCGCGAAAGGCGTCAAGGGAAACCAAGCGCGGTGCTTTGACGCGCTTCGCACTTGGCGTCGCGTTCGGCTCGGATGGTTCGCCCGTCAGAGGATCGTCAACAGGCATTTCTTCCGGGTTGTCGCGGGCCGCCGCGTCGTCCGATGGAAGCGTTTTTTCTTTGGGCGCAGGGGCGAGTACCGCGCGCCAAAAAGAACCACGCCGCAAGATCGTTGAAGATTGTGAAAAAGAAAAAGCCATAACAGAGTACCGGATAAAACACGCCAAACCCAAAACGCATAATCCGGCACGTCAAAGTGAAAAACAAACAACGGGAGCAAATGCCCCGCCATGCCCCGTGCGCGCGACTATGGGTGTGATGGGGTTACCCATTTTTAGTGCGTTTTAGCGCCCCGTTTAGTTCCGTCCAGTGCGGCGGCGTGCCCCGGCTTCGCTTTTTCGGTTGATAGAAGCGCGATACCATAACGGATTATGCCTCCGATTTTTGAACACAAGTGCGATACGTGTGACTTTACACTGCCATCCGGTTGGGGTGGCTGTATTTACGTAGTAAAGGCTGATGGAAGCAGAATGATGTGTCCGCATCCCGGCGAGAGGCGTCTCATAAATGCTGTTATAGGGCGTGTCATAAAAGAAACGCACCCGGAACTTGCCGCAGAGTACGATCTGCACCAGCAATCACATCTATTCACGGACGGGGTCAGAGCAGCGTTCAAAAAGGTTGAAACACGAGTACATATAGAAAAAATAAGGAAGAAGATAACCGCAGAAAGAACCGGCTTTAACTCCCAGTGCGTTTGCTTGGACTGTCTGCACCAGTTCAACTTGGATTTGAACCGAGACGACAGGCTATGCCTCGCTTGTTATTCTTTTCGGGTTGCATCGGTAGATGAATGTGTGGGCAATTCCTGCCCACAATGCCGTGAAGGAAAAATCGAAGCCCATTGGTGGGGGATGGCATAGCCCCTTGCTTCTGTTTAACCGATAAGTATTTCCGGGGCCGGTTCACATCGAACCGGCCCAAAGGAAACACCCCCTTCGGACACGCGAAAGCCCATTGCGCCCTGCGCGTGAATTTGCTCCATGTAGCCGTTCATGGCAACGGTTTTTCCTTCGTCAGACTCGTCGCCGTAGCGGGCCGTCAAGGTTCCGTCGCGGTATGCGGTGAGCGTGATCGGCTGCGTGTCGTTTAACTCCCATGCGCAGGGCGCTTCGGCGAGGACAGTTTCTTCGCCGTCGCGGCACTCGATAAGGCAGGCGGTTTGGTCGGCCCGCAAAACGAACGCGGCCCAGCGGCGCAATCCGCGCACGTTGGCGACAAGGCCGAAATCATGAGCCAAATGCGGACACACGGTCGTCGTGATTTGATAATCGCACCAGTCCTGCGTGCCGTGCAGAAACAAGCCGGTTTGATCGTTTTGTATACAATGGTAGGGCAGGGCGTCGCTGCCCGCTCGGAATTGATCCAGCGAACTGACCCACGCCCGATGCCACACCTGTCCCGGACGGCTGCCTTCCGGCTTTTGCAAAACGGTCGTGGGCGCGCCGCCCCAGCCCATCCAGTCCAGATACACGGTTCCGGTTCCTGCTGACCCACCGACTTGTACGCCCACTTCGGCGATGATTTTCCCGCCTACATCGGGCACGTCCCAATGGAAATGGTGGCTTTCATCGGGCGCGAATAACTGCTCCGGCGAGCAAATCAATTCCAATTCGTCGTTTTCACCGTACACGCGCACGAACAAACGGACAGGTGCGGGCCGCGTGTTGGTTTGGTCGGCGATGATGCGGGCGCGGAGCGTTTGGCCCGAATACAAAGTGGGCGAGGCGGCGAGCGCGTAGCCGGTTCCCCGGTTCATTTGGTCAGGCGTCAAAAACGTCGGCGTGGAAATCCGCGCGACCCGTCCCGGCGCGATGCCCTGATACGAAATGGCGAGCATTCGCTCGTCGTCGGCCCCGTTGGGTTCGCCTTTTTTTGCCTGCACGTTTTCAAGCCGAGCCACGCCGCTCGTTTGCGGCCCGTCGTCAAGCGTGAAGCCCTGCAAACTGCCGGGCAGATTGAAGTGAAAGCGCATTCCGTGGTTTGGCAAAACGGGCTTTTCGTTTTGCAAAGCGCGGGCGATATTGACAATCGCATACGTTTCGCGCACGGCATCGGTTATGCACCGCCCGCCGTCAATCGTCGGAATCAGCAGTTTATCGGCAACCGGCGTGCGGAAATCCGCCCCTTTATCAAGGCCCGCCAAGCCGTTTTTGATGCCCATTAAGCACCCGACGTTGCCACTGTTGCAATCCGTATCCCAACCCGCCGTATTGGCGATCATCAGCGATTTTTGGAAATCGTCGTCGCCGTACAAGAGGGCGAGTAAAACAACGGCATGGTTCGGCACGACGTGGCAGCCCCCGCCGAATGTGTCGTAGCCGTATTTCTCTTGGATGTTTGCGAACGTCGCCCGCCAATCGTGGAGGTTTTGGCCTTTCCACTCGAACAAATCCTGCACGAGCGCGTAGATGGTGGAGGCGCGGGGAATAAACGTGGTCGCGGTCGTGAGTAGCGTCGTGATGTCCGGCTCGACAAAGGCGAGGGATTCCATCGCGGCGATGACCTGTGCGGCCCAAACCGCTTCGCCGTCGTGCGAAACGCTGGCCGCTTTGTGGGCAAGCGCGGCGGCTTTTTCCGGGTCGCCCGGACATACCATCGCCCAGCCGTCAATAAAAATTTGCGCCCCGATTTGCTCAGACACCGTTTTGCCGTTGATTTCGCAGGAACCGGACTGGGGCGCGATTGCCCCGTTTTTGAGCCTCAGATACGCGGTGTGTTCCGTACTGACGCCCAAGCCACCCCACCACAAAACCGTGCGGTTTTCGATCAAATAATTGAGCCACGTGCTTCCGATGGCTTCCGGCGTGATACCGTGCCCCATACAGCTGTCGGGCAAAGCGCGCAAAAACGTGAACGTGCCGGACAGATCGTCGTCGGGCACGACCAGCGGCTTGCTTAGTTTTTCGTGGACGTAATAGTTGATGTCACCTAATTCCGCTTGGATGCGCGCGTTCGACCAGCCTTCAAACGGGCGGCCCAAATACACGCCGATGATTTTGCCCAAAACGCCCGCGTACACGCGCTCTTCGTAATCCGACGGAAGCGACTTCATAACCATAAAACTCCTAATTTAGCCATTTCGCGCGCGGCGCGCCATTACCCTTTTTCCCGACGCGGTGTTCGGTGCAAACCGGACAGGAAAAACGGCGCGAAGATTAAATCATTAACATTATCTTAACATTAGCGATACAATAAAGGGCAGCCATGCTTGGTCGTCACACAGCCTATTTTTCGTATACGCTTCTCGCCACGCTTACGTTTTGTGTTTGCGTTGGGAGCGCCGTTGCGCGAGCGAAAAATCCCTTAGCCGAACCGTTCATCGTCCACCGCGCAATGGTTTCGACACCGATAATTTTTGACACGCACTGGGCAACGACGCTGTATTACGCCGCGCAAACGAGTCGCCTGCCACTGCCGGAATCGGTGAGCGTTCCAACCGTTTCGCCCGCGTTTTTTGGGTCGGCGGTTTCTCTTGTGGTTTTCACCGGCAGTTCCATGTTCAACAAATCGGAAAGCGTGTTTGCCAGCACGGTTTTTGGTAAAATCGGGCCACAGGTGTCGTTTGCGTCCGGCATAAACGATGCGGAGGCAAGCGACGAAGCCAAAGTATCCGCCGAAAACAGCGCCTTGTTTTACTCCGCAGACAACGCGCCCAATGCGTCTTCGGAAAACGGCGTCCGCGAAAGCATCGGTCAAACCCGCACGGGACGCACCGCCACAGGGAGTTCTGCCGTCCCCTCGGCGGCAGGTTTGTTCTCCGTGCCAACGCAATAAAGGCGCACGCCGCGCAAAAAAACGCCCCGGCAAACTGCCGGGGCGTTTTTTCATCTGTCGATTATTTGGCTTTCGGGCCGGGGGGCGTCGTACCCGCGCCGCCGGCCGTTTCTTCGCCGGGAATGGGGCGGCCCATATCGCGGTAGATATTTTCGATAACTTCTTTGTTCTTGCTGGCTTTCTCATTCGTCGGGTCGTTTTTGAGCGCGACACGGTAATCTTCCAGCGCCTTGCGGTATTTGACGCGCGCCCCGGCGTTTTCGTCGGTCATGCGCTCATAGCCGCGCGTGGCGTAGGCGGCGGCAAGGGCTTTTTTATCTTTGCCTTTTTCAAGTCCGGCGATAATGCTGTCCAAATCCGGGGTCGGCGTGAGCGGCGCGTTGGGATCGCCCGCCATGCCGCCCGCGAACGGGGCGTTCAAGGCTGGGGCCGCGCCCGTTCCGCCCGGCGCGGTTCCCGCCATCGGCGCGCCGCCGGTTCCCATTGGGGGCACACCGGCAGGCGGCGTGCCTTCACTCGGAACTGTTGCGCCCGGCTCGCTCTGGCTTGCGGCAGGGGAGGGTGCGGGATTGATTTGGGACGAAATGGGCGGCGGGGTCGAGGAGGGAAGCGGCAAAGCGGCTACCGGCTCGCCATAGGCTCCCTGTGTCGCGGCATCTTTTTTATCACCGCAACCGGCAGCAAAAACGGCGACGCCGACAAGGGCGAGCGCGGGAAAGGCGGCCCGCGCACTGCTTGCACGCCGCAAACCTCCGGTTTGACGGGCGGCATTGACGGCGGTGGTTTTGGAAAAGCGAGAAAATTTCACGGTGTTTGGATCTTTCAGAGAACGGTTTATGGCTTCATTGTAGCGCACCTGCCGGGCCAGTCAAAACGCGAAATGCGCGCATTGTTTATAAGGCGGCGCGGCGGCGCTCAGAACGTGCCGTTGAAGCCGACCGTCATCCCTTTGCCGCGCGGATTGGGCGAAATGAACGGCGATAAAACGAGGCCGCGCGGCGTGGAAACTTCGCCGTAGGCCGTGCCGATGCCCAGCGCCGCGCCCGCGATGACATCGTGCGAATAATGGCGACGGAGGGTAACGCGCGAATCGGCGATAAAAAACGCCCCGGCGTACCATAAAAGCGCCTCTTTGGGATGATACCGGGACTGCATCGCCGCGATAGCAAACGCCGCCGAAGCGTGCCCGGACGGGAAACTTTGTCGGTCGGAACCGTCGGGCCGTTTTTCGCGCACAACGGCTTTGAGACCGACCGTTAGAAGGGAACTCGTGGCGAGCGTATCGAGGGTTCGCAAACCGTGCCGCTTGCGCTCGTCGCCATCGCGCAAAAACGGCAGCCCGACACCCAGCGCCAAAAACGCGATATTGCCTTCGCGCGACGCGAACTGCGCGCTCCTCTCGTTCAGCAGGCCGGTTTGCGCCCGCGCGGCGGTG
This sequence comes from uncultured Armatimonadaceae bacterium, assembly GCA_964241985.1. GTDB lineage: Bacteria > Armatimonadota > Armatimonadia > Armatimonadales > Armatimonadaceae > CAXTBP01. Next base: position 59,554 of record CAXTBP010000003.1, read on the forward strand.
GGCGCAAAGGCGACCGCGCCTGCAAAAAAAGCGCTTGTCGCCGTGAAAAACGCGGCGCTTTGCCTGCCCGTCAGCGGTAAAAAACGTGTCATAGTTGAAACTCCAATCAAACGGAACCGCGTTTGCCTGCTTTTTTGACCATCGCGGAGCAAAAATGGGGTAGACGCCGATTTATAACGTATGTTAAAATTGCAAACATTCTATCCTGCTTGACGCAAAGGACGCGCTTTTTCGTATGAAGATCGGCATTTTTACCGCCTTGTTCCATGACCGCCCGCTGGAAGAGGCACTGGACACTATCACGGAAGCGGGCATACAGTCCGTGGAACTGGGCGGCGGGGCGTATCCCGGCTCGCGCCACTTGGACGACATGGGCGGCATCACAAAACTCATCGAAGACAACGGCGCGCGTAAAAAACTGGTCGATGCCGTGCAGTCGCGCGGGCTGATCATTTCCGCCGTGTCGGTGCATGGCAATCCGCTGCATCCCAACCGCGCAATTCAGGCCGAGCATTCGCAGGCGTTCGAGAGCGCCGTCCTTTTGGCGGAAAAACTGCACGGCGACGGCATCATGCCGCAAGCGACCGTCAACGGGTTTTCCGGCTGCCCCGGCGATTCGCCCCGGGCGAAAAATCCCAACTGGGTAACGTGCGCGTGGCCCGACGAATACCGCGACATTTTGGATTACCAGTGGAAAGTCGCCGCGCGGTACTGGCGCGCGCAAAATCGCTATCTAAAAGCGCACGGCGTCAACTTCGCCATCGAAGCGCACCCCGGCTTTTTGGTCTACAACCCGGAAACCCTGCTCCGCTTGCGAAAAGCCGCCGGTGACAACATCGGCTGCAACTTCGATCCGTCGCACTTTTGGTGGCAGGGCATCGAGCCGATTGCCGCGCTGCGCGAAATCGGCAAAGCGGGAGCCTTGTTCCATGCCCACGCCAAAGACACGAAAATCGACCTGATGAACGCCGCCATCAATGGCAATCTGGACACCAAATCCTACGGCGACGTGGCTCAGCGCTCGTGGGTGTTCCGCTCGGTCGGCTACGGGCACGATGTGGCATGGTGGAAGGAAATGGTTTCGACCCTGCGCGTTTTGGGCTACGACTACGTCCTGTCCATTGAACACGAAGACGGCTTGATGTCCACCAACGAAGGCTTGCACAAGGCGCTCGAAACCCTGAAAGCCGCCAACATCAGCGAGCCGCCCGGCGAAATGTTCTGGGCGAAGGATTAGCGTAAGCGGGCCGCGTCCTGCGCAGGGCGCGGCCCGAATGCAACCATGAAACGCCGCCGTTTTATCGCCGCATTTTCCGCCGCCACGGTTGCGGGCGTGCCGTTGTGCGCCGCGCGGGCGGCGTTCGCCCAAGCGGGCGGCGAGCCGACGTACACGGCGACGTTTGCGGACAAGGCGACGCTGAAACTGCAAGTCAAGGTCGCGCGAAACGGCGACGGCGGGCAAACGGTCGTCGTACAAAGTCGGCCCGCGAGCGTCGCGCCCGCAACGCTTTGGATCAACAGTTCGCTAACGGCGAGCCGCGATGGAACCGTGCAAACGACCCGGGCCGCGTTCGGCCCGGTTCCCAATGTCGGCTTGCTGCTCGAAGCCAAACGCCTTCCAATGGCGGTTGGCGAGGGTGCGTACAAGGTCGGGGTTCCCGCGACGCAAGGAACGGCATCGTTTACAGGAACGCTGTGGACGCCGATGGTCGCCGAACTGTTCGCCGGGAAAATGTACGATTGGAAAAAAGGCGGGGCGCAAAACTTCGCCATGATTGTCGATTTGGGCGCAGTGCTGGACGTTCGCATCGTCACGCTCACACTGACCGCGCCGGACAACGGCAAAACCGAACCCCTCAAATTAGCGGACGGCGACGTGCCCGCCCGCAAACTCCACGCTTCCGCGAATCTGTCCTTTCTTCCCGAAGCCATGGGCGCGAAAGTGGAAACCGATTTTTGGGTCGGGCCGGGCGGCGAAGTGCTCAAATGCGACACGCCCTTTTTCGGCATTCCGATTCAAGCGAAAAACAAGGCGGTTTGGGAAAACAACGGAAATCGCTGGGCGCTGTATTTCAATAATCCCGGCGACGCCCCCGTGATTCCCATTCCGCGCGTTCTTTTGCGGGCGGATAAACAGAACGCGAAATGGGAAATCGGTCTCGACATCGGCGAAGCGCGTTCGGCCCAAACCATTGTCAGCGCGGGCTGCGATTTGAACTACCGCCTAACGCACATGGAAAACCCGTGGCGGGGCCGCCCGACGCGCGTGACGGCGGTGGGAAACGAACTGCGCTGGAGCATCGACGCCGAACCCGGTCAAGTCGTTCCCACGCCGACAAGCGGGCAAACGTGGTGGCTACCGTCGTGGTTCGTGACAACGCTTTGGGAAGGGCCGGAAATGCCGTTCGCTGGCATGGAACCAAACGGAGAAAAGAAAAGCGGCGATTATTTCCCCTTGTTCACCGGGCAGCGCGATGCGAACCCGTTCACGCTGGAACGCCTGCCCGATGCGGGCACGACGGGCGGAAGCCAAAACGCGCCGATTCGCCATTATCGGTTTGTCGCCAAAAACGTGTACGACGTGTACACGGACGGGGCGCGCCTCATCGCCTTTCTCGGCTCGGACAAAACGCTCATTACCCGCGACGGCTGGGAAAACTGGGCCAAAGTCCTGCCGTTCCCCGACGCGCCCGCGCCGGTTATCAAACTGGTCACGCCTTAAAATAGGATAGTTTTCGGTATCGTTCTGCTGTGGAGGTCTGGGTTCCAATGACGAAACGCTTTTCTCGCGCCGCCGCTTTGTTTTTTGTTTTGGTTGTCGCTTGCATCGTTTCGCCCGCGCAATCGCAAGTGCCGCCGAGTGGCGCGGCAAAAACGGAGCCGACCTATACGCTGACCTATCCCGGCCTGCTGTCGTACAAATTGTGTGTGCGCGTCGAACCAACTGCGAACGGCGGGCGAACCGTTTTCGTGCAAAGCCCGCCGCGCCCGGCGGGTTCCAACACTGCGCCCGCGTTTCCGACCCAGTTTTTCGTGACCGATGCGCGGCTTTTTGTGGACGCGCAAGGCAACGCGCAAACGTCCCGGTACGCCTTTGGGCCGACACCGGACTACGGCATCGTTTTGGAAGCCGCGCTATCCGGCGGAACCGCGTATGCGGTGGGCGAGCCGATAAAGCGCGGCAGTATTCCATTTAACGGGCGGCTTATTCACCCCTTGACGCTTCAACTTTTCGCGGGCAAACTCTACGACTGGAACCGGGGCGGCGCGCAAACGTTTGCGTATTTCTACGCGCCGCGCTATGAATCGGCCCCGCATATCGTGACGCTCACGCTGACCGCCCCCAACGGCAGCAAAACCGAACCCATCGCCCTTGCCGACGAAACGGTTCCGGCCCGCAAACTCCATGCGTCGCTTGTTCTTCCCTTTATGACCACGCCCGCCGAGCGAACCCGGGAAATCGATTTGCGTATTGGGCCGGGCGGCGAAGTCGTGCAGTCCGATAAGAATTTTTTCGATACACCGTTCGAGGTCAAAAGCCGCGCGGTGTGGGAAACGCCGACGCGCTTCATTTTGCCATTCGTGCGCCCCGGTTTGTCGTCGCTCAATCGCATCATTCTACGGGCCGACAAACTGGGAACGGCACAAAAACCAATCTGGGACATCGGCTTGGACTGGGGCGAAGCGCGGTCGCCGCGAACGTTCGGCCACGCGCGGTGCGACGCCAACTGGAGCCTTGTCAGCAGCGACACGCCGTGGCGGGGTGGTCGGGACAGTGTTTGTCAGGCGCAAGTTGAAAGCGGGCGGGTCGAATGGAAAGCCGACCCGGGCCGCCCGCAAATAACGGACACGCAGGGAAAACCGACATGGTGGTTCCCGTCGTGGTTTGCCACGTCGGTTTGGGAAGGGCCGGGAATGCCGTTTGCGGATTTGGTGAACGAAAAACGCGCGGGTTACTATTTCCCCCTTTGGCGCGGGCCGGTCGCCGAGCCGTTTACGCTCACACGCCTTCCCGATACGAGCGCCGCAGTTGGCAGCACGATTTTCCCCCTGCGCCATTACCATTTCGTCGCCAAAGACGCCTACGATGTGTACACGGACGGCAAATGGCTGATTGCTCTGCTCTCGTCCGATAAATCCACCCTCATTCGGGACGGCTGGGAAGCATGGGCCAAAACGCTCCCGGTTCCCGCCCCGCCCACACCGGAAGAAAAGCCCGCCGGAACCAAAACGCCGTAGCGCGGCAAACCGTTTTTACGGATTGTCCACCCATTTGACGCTTTCGTTTGCGTAAATAAAGGCGCGGCCCTTCGGCGTGACGACATAGCCAATGATCACGGTTTCCGGCGCGTCCATATCGCGCTTTGGGATAATTGGGGGCGTATAAACGAACCCGCGCAGCAAACGGTCGGCGTCGCCAAACGCCGACCGCTCCTTTTTTAACGCTTCCGTCAGTTCCGCTTTGGTGGGAAATAGTCCGCGCCCGTTCCCCATAGCGCTGGAAAATATCGCATACTTGATAATTCTTGCATTTTCCATCGTTACGTCTTTTTGCAGTTGGACGAACGCGCTATTTTTGATGCGCGTGAGCGGTACGACATAGGTTGCGCCGCTTTTTTGGTACAAGACCGCGCTTTGGTCGGGCATCAAGTACGATTTGTCAGCGTCGGGCACAATCAGCGTGGAGCGGTTCGGATTGGTTTGGGCAGTCGCGGCATCAGCGGCTTCCAGATACAAGGGATGCAAAACAAAGGGCGGCGCAGCAAAAAGCGGGTTTGCATCCCTTGCGCCGTCCGCTCGCGCTCCGACCGTTGAGGGCGTTTGCACCGAAAGCGATGCGGGAACCGTAACCGCTGCCCCGGTTCGGAGCGAAAGCGGCGATACGGGCGCAGGCGGCACGGGCAGTTTGCGAGCTATTTGTGTGTCGTTTGGTGCGGCACGAAGCGCCGTTATGTCTGGTGTTTTGCCATCCCACATGAACCATCGGAAATTTTCGGGATAAGGGGAAGGATCGTAACCGAAAACCGCAGTCCCGTCGGCATTCCAGTCATAAAAGATGAAATCAAATTTACTGGCGGAGCGCACGATGGCGGGGCCAAGCGTCCCGTTTCGCACCGACCCGCCTATTCGCATTTTTTCATCGTCTTCAATCACGAGAAACTGTGGTTTGGTCGGCGAAACGGAAATTTGCATATTGCCCCAAGAATCCGAAACGGCAACCGCCCGCCCCGTTAGGCTTCGGGAGAAGTCGAAAAAAAGGAGCGTGAATTTATCTGGGTGGGCTGCCATAACGCTATCCGAGACGGTAGGGTCGTCGATAGCGTTGCCATCCCACACGGTTGCTAAAGCGCAGTCGGACTGCGGGAGCCAACCCACAATTACCGCGTCATGCAATCGGTGCGGCCCGCGTCCTTCCCAGAGGGTGCGTATTCTTCGCAGTTTGGCATCATATAAAATTAAGGCGGTGTTCTGTTCGGTGCGCCCATCCACTTTCATGAGGGAGGCCGGTGGCAAAGCGGCTTCGTAGCAGGATACGAGAACGTATCGGCCCTGTGGGTGCATGACAATACGACTTTGCGCGGGAGCGAGCATCTGCGGCTGTCCGGGCAAATACGTGTATTCGGGCGTGACGACGGCCTGCGGTATCGGCCCGACGATGGGCTGCTGCGCCCGTCCCGCGCGCGCTGCGAAAACCGCCGCGCCGAGTGTGACGGCGGTGAAAAAGACGGTTTTTGTCGTTGCCCTGCGTTTTTTGTTTGGCTTTTGCATTGCGTCGTTCCTTGTTGACCTCCGTACCCGTCGCATACTTCGGCGGCTTGACAGGGTTTTCCGCGCGGCTTATACTTTATTGCAGTTAAACCGCGCCAAAAATGAAAAAACAGGCCGATTTGCTTGCGCTTAACCTTGATTTTAACGCACTTATGCGCCCAAAAACCCTGTTTTCGTTTTACGTCTGAACGGTTCGGCGAAAACGCGAAAACCCAAAGGGAGGAACTCCGCTTGACTTCGCCCACTCTTTTGCAGACGCCGACATCGCCGCGTTTAACCTCTTCTGCTTCGGCCTCGTCCGTTTCGTCTTCCGCCAACGCGCCCGCCGAACAGCGCATCGTCGTGGTTGGTGGAACGCCGCTGACCGGAAACATCCCTATTGGCGGATCTAAAAACGCCTCGCTTGCCCTTCTTGCCGGATCGCTGCTCGCAAGCGACGGCGTGACGGTTCTGCAAAACCTGCCGCGCATTTCCGACATCGCCATTATGGCCGCGATTTTGCGCGAACTGGGCGTCGTTGTGACTTTCTCGGACGAAAACCGCACGGCAACCCTCGACGCATCCCATTTGAAAACGTTTGAAGCGCCGCCCGATTTGGTCGCCCGGATGCGCGGCTCGTTTTTCGTGCTCGGCCCGCTGCTCGCCCGTTTGGATAAATCGCGCGTCGCGCAGCCCGGCGGCTGCAACATCGGGGCGCGGGCGATTGATTTGCACATCAAGGGCTTGGAAGCCCTCGGGGCAACCGTTGATGTCAGCCACGGCAGCGTGACAGCCGAAAGCGGCCCGAACGGCCTCGTCGGCGCGTCCGTGTATTTGGACAAGCCCTCGGTGGGCGCGACCATGAATACGATGATGGCGGCCTCGCTCGCGCACGGCACGACCGTTATCGAAAACGCCGCGCAGGAGCCGGACGTGGAAGATTTGGGCAACCTGATCAACTGCATGGGCGGCAAAGTCAGCGGACACGGCAGCGGCACGGTCACGATTGAAGGCGTCGAAACGCTGCACGGCTGTAATTATCGCGTGATGCCCGACCGCATCGAGGCCGGAACGTTCGCGGTTGCTATCGGCATTTCCGGCGGCGACGCCGTTTTGGAAGGGGCGAACGCGGCCCATTTGCGGCCCGTCCTCATGAAACTCGCCGAAGTCGGAATTGTGAGCGAAGAAGTCGAAAACGGCCTGCGTATTTGCGCTCCGCAAAACGGCGACGGTCTCAAAGCCACGAAACTCGTCGCCTCACCGCACCCCGGTTTCCCGACCGACTTGCAGCAGCCGTTTACCGCGTTGCTCACGCTCGCGCAGGGAACCTCGATGGTCACCGATACGGTCTACGAAGGCAGAAACCGCTATCTGTCGGAGCTTGCGAAAATGGGCGCGCAGGTCGTCGGCGAAGGGCGCACCTCGATTGTGACGGGCGTCAGTGGCTTGACCGGCGCGGATGTGGAAGCCACCGATTTGCGGGCCGGGGCCGCGCTGGTTGTCGCCGCGCTCAAGGCCGACGGGCAAACCCGCGTCTTCAAAACCGAGCATCTTGATCGGGGCTACGAGCAGTTAGTCGAAAAACTGCAAAAAGCGGGCGCGACGATTTGGCGCGAAGACGAGTTCGGACGCCGCACAGACACCCCGCTCCCGTCCGAGCCGGTTTCCACCGTCGCGTATTCCAACGGAAACGGTGCATAAATGCTGCGACTGACGCCGGAACTCGGCATCGACTTGGGAACCGCCAACATTTTGGTGTACCGCAAAGGGCAAGGCGTCGTTTTGCGCGAGCCGTCGGTCGTTGCCGTGGATCGGTTTACGCGCAAGGTCAAAGCGGTCGGCGAAGAAGCGCGCTTGATGCTGGGGCGCACGCCCGGCAATATCGTCGCCATTCGCCCGATGAGCGACGGCGTTATCGCCGACTACACGACGACCGAAAAAATGCTCGCGCACCTCATCACCAAAGTGTGCGGCAAGCGGCGTCCGTTTAAGCCGCGCATTTTGATTTGCGTACCCGCAGGCGTCACGGGCGTGGAAAAGCGGGCCGTGTTGCAGGCCGCGATGTCGGCGGGGGCCGGAGAAGCGGCAACCATCGAGGAAACGATGGCGGCGGCAATCGGCGCGGGCCTGCCCATCTCGACGCCGGGCGGCAACATGGTCGTGGACATCGGCGGTGGAACATCGGATATTGCCGTGATTTCTTTGGGCGGTATCGTGATTTCCCGAAGCCTTAGGGTCGGCGGCAACAAAATCGACGAGGTGATTGTCCGCCACGTCAAAAATAACTACAACCTTCTAATCGGCGACCGCACAGCCGAAGAAATCAAAATCAAAATCGGGTCGGCGTTTCCGCAGGAAAGCGAAATGCGATTGGAAGTCCGGGGCCGTGACATGGTCGCGGGCTTGCCGCAAACCGTCGTCGTATCGAGTGAAGAAATCCGCGAAGCCCTTGCCGAACCCGTGTCGCAGATCGTGGAAAAGGTCAAAGGCATTTTGGAGCAAACGCCGCCCGAATTGTCTTCGGACATTATCGAACGCGGTATCACGCTGACCGGGGGCGGCGCGCTGATACGCGGCTTCGACCGCCTGCTCGCGCTGGCGACCGGTATTCCCGTGCATATCGCCGAAGACCCGTTATCGTGCGTCGCCATCGGCACGGGCATGGCGCTGGACAACTTCCCGACGATCCGCGATTCGGAAGCCACTGCTTTGTCGTATATGCCGCTCACCGCCGGTTAGTTTTGTTCGCTTGACGCTGTGAATAGAAAGATTAAACCCATGAAAACTTCGTTTGTTTTGTGCGGCGTTGCCGCCGTTGCCGTATGCGCCGCATTGGTTTGCGTTCGGCCCGCAGCCGCGCAGGTCGCCGGTTTTTCGGACGTGCCGCGCGGCCATTGGGCCGCCGACAGCGTGGCGAAACTCGTCACGGCGGGCGTTATTCAGGGCGTCCAAAAAACGGCGACGCCCGCCCCGAAGACCAACGCCTACGATGGCAACAAACCCGTCACGCGCTACGAACTCGCGGTCACGCTGTACCGGTTCGTGCAGTATTTGGAGCGCGCCGACAAGCAGCCTAAAACCAAAATGGGTGCGCAAGCCGTTCCCGCGACCGGAGCCGAAGCCGTAAAGCGTTTAATCGCGCAGGGCTATCTGCCCGCCAAAACCCCGCTTGCCCAAAACGGAACTAAACTCGTCACCGCCAACGAATTCGCCGACGCTTTGGCCCAGATTGTGTCCGCGTCGCGCGTAAAAAAGACCCCGATTACGCCCGATTCGGAGCGCACCCTACCGATTGAAAAACCCGGCAACGCGCCCGGCACGTAGGATCGGTTAAAGTCTAACGAAGGGGTTTGCCTGTCGTGCCGGTTCCCGACTACGAAAGTCTTATGCTCCCGTTGCTGCAATTATGCGCCGACGGTAAACCCCACAGTATCGCTGATGCCTGCGCTCACTATTGCGGGCCGTTTCAAGTTGAACAAAGTGATCCTAATTTACATGGACGGTTTGGTACGGCTAAGAACTATTTGAGCCAAGCGTTGCTATTGGCAGAGCCTGCCAAGCGAACGTTTCAGATAACACCGCGCGGGCAGACGCTGCTCAAAACATCCCCTCTAAAAATAACCCGCGTTGTTTTGCAGCAGTACCCAGAATTTGCGAAGGCGCGGGCGGCAAAACCGCCCGCCGCACCAGTAAAACCGGCCACGCCTCCCAAGCCGACAGCTGCGCCCGCGAAATCTGCAATTTTATTCGTTCCGAGCGCGCCTACAAAACAGACATCTACATCAAACGACGAATTGGCGAAAGCCTACAAAAAGCACCAAAGCCTCCTTGCCGAAGAACTTGCCGCACAAATAAAGCAGGTATCGCCTCGCTTTTTTGAAAAATTGGTCGTGGATTTGCTGTTGGCGATGGGCTATGGCTGCCGTGCCGAAAACGCCGCGCAAGTTGTTGGTCAATGCGGCGACGGCGGCATTGACGGTATTCTCCACGAAGACCCGCTTGGTTTAAGCGTCGTCTATGTGCAGGCGAAAAAACGGGGCGGCCCGGCCTGTATCGGTGAGGTCGAGGTTCGCAATTTTGTGGGTGCTTTGCAGCGGTATCAGCCATGCAAAGGCGTGTTCGTCACGACCGGACAATTTACGGACGGGGCCAAAGCCTACGTCAAAACGCTGTCCTGCAAAATAGCCTTGATTGACGGCGAGCAGTTAATAAAATATATGCTGGAATACGGCGTCGGCGTGTCCGTGCGGAAAACCTACCAAGTCAAAAAGATGGACACGGATTATTTCACGGAAGAATAAGCCTCGCCTCCGGGAGTGTCTAACTTAATCCGGGTAGAAAATCGGTGAGCGGTTTTCGTACTTTC
>CAXTBP010000004.1:0-22013 GCA_964241985.1 uncultured Armatimonadaceae bacterium
AACGCCGCCGGGTTCGTCTCCCGGTTTTTTGCTGCGCTTGTTTCAGTCACGCTTCCTCGTCGGCATCGGCGCGTTTTCGTACAGTTTGTATTTGGTGCATCAGCCGCTTTTAGGCTTGATGGTCACAAGCCTTCATGTACGGGCGCTGCATCTGTCGCCAGTCGGCGTCGCTTTGGTGTCGCTTGCTTTATTGCCCGCGATTATCGGTTTGACCTACGGATTTTATCTGCTGTTTGAGCGGCCTTTTATGGGCGGATCGGCGTCCGCTTGGCCCAAATGGCTTGTACCGGCAGGAGCCGTTTCAGAGAAAAAATAAGCGACTACTGGGTTCCCAGCACGCCGCGTAAAATGACGCGGGCGGCTTCTTTGTCCAGCGGTTCGTTGTTGTTGCCGCATTTGGGCGACTGGATGCACGACGGGCAGCCGTCCTCGCACGGGCACTCGGCAAGCAGCGTTTGGGTCGCTTGAAGCCATTCGTCCATCAAACGATAGCCGGTTTCCGCGATGCCCACCCCGCCGATATGGGCATCGTGGACGAAAATCGCGGGCGCACCAACCTGCGGATGGTACGGTGTGGAAACGCCGCCGATGTCGTTGCGGTCGCACAGGGCGAACAGGGGCAAGAGCGAAATGGTCGCGTGTTCCAAGGCGTGAACGCCGCCCGCAAGGTCAAGCCCTTCGCGCTCCAGTTTTTGTACGATCTCGTGCCCGACCGGATACCACACGGCTTCAGTTTCAAAATGCTGGGGCGGCAATTCCAGTTCGTAATTGCCCAGAACGTCGTCGGAAAACAATTGCTTTTGCTTGAAGCCAACGACCTGCGTCGTGACGACCACGTTCCCAAAGTACGCCACTGTATCGCCGAACTCGCGGGATGCGATGGTTTCCTTGATCTCGATGTGGCTGTTGATGCGTGGCTCGGTGAAATACGCAGCCTGCGCGGGCCGGACATGGGCGCGGGCGTTTTGCACGTCCAAACTTTCGACCACGTAATTTTCGCCCAAGTGCAAATACACGGCCCCGGGATGCAGCGTTTCAAACGCGCGCCCCGCTTCTTCCGTGCCCAAAATGCGCCCGTTGCGGCTGTCGTCGATGATAACGATTTGATCGGCGCTGGCCGACCGGATGGGCACGAGGCTCGCGGGATACGCGCTGCCCGTGTACACCAAGCGGTCGCCCCGCGCGGCAAGGACGGCTTCCTCGCACAAGCGGTGCGCGACATGGACGGCCTTTTCGCCGCCGAACAAATCGCAGTCGGCATCGGTTAACGGCGCTTCGTAAGCGGCGCACAATAAATGCCCACCCAAAATGTGTTTGTTCGTCGGGTCGAGGGCGGCGTGTTCGTGCGACTTGCCGAAAAAATACGCGGGCTGGCGCATCAAGAATTGGTCGAGCGGGTTGCTCGCGGCGACCAAAACCGCCAAACTTTCGCCCTGCCGACGCCCCGCGCGTCCGGCCTGCTGCCACGTGGACGCGACCGTGCCCGGATAGCCCGTCATCACGCAGGCGTCCACGCCGCCGATGTCCACGCCCAACTCCAGCGCATTCGTTGCCGTGACGCCGGTCAGCGTTCCGTCGAACAAGCGGCGTTCGATGTCGCGGCGCTGTTCGGACGTATACCCGGCCCGGTAGGACGTAATTTTATCGACAAGTTTTGCGTGGCTTGCCGTCGCTTCGAGGGCGCGGCGCGAATACGTCAAAAGGAGTTCGGCCTGCTTGCGGGCGCGGGCAAACGCAATCGTTCGCACGTTTTCGGAAACGAGGGTCGTAAAGAGCGTGGTCGCTTCGCTGTTGGTTGATTTTCGCGCGCCGGTTGCCGGATCGTAGATGGGCGGATTCCAAAATACAAAATGCTTTTTGCCCGACGGCGCGCCGTCGCCCGCAACCGGCACGGCGTCAAGGCCGGTCAGTTTGGTGAACAAATCGCCGGGGTTTGCAATCGTCGCCGAACACGCGATAATTTGCGGGTTTGAGCCGTACATTCCGCACACACGACGCAAGCGGCGCAAAATGTTGGCGACGTGCGCCCCGAACACGCCCCTATAAACGTGGGCCTCGTCGATAACGACATAGCGCAAATTGCGGAAAAACGTGCCCCAGCCCGTGTGGTACGGCAACACCCCGACGTGCAGCATATCGGGGTTCGTGATAACGAGCCGCGCGTGCCGCTTGATCCACGGGCGCTCCTCTTTGGGCGTGTCGCCGTCGTAGGTCGCGGTCGTGACTTCCGGCCCAAGCCGCAAGTTCTCAAGTTTGCCCCGCTGATCCTGCGCGAGGGCTTTTGTCGGAAACAGATACAACGCCCGCGCATTCGGCTCCAACAGCAAGGACTCTAAAACGGGCGCGTTATAGCACAGCGATTTGCCCGAGGCGGTCGGTGTCGTGACAATCAGATGATGCCCCGACCGCGCCAAATCGACCGCTTCGGCCTGATGCGCGTACAACCGATGAACGCCCTGATCCGCCAATGCGCTCGTCAGCCGTTCGGGAAGCGGCGCGTCCAATCGCCCATACGTTGCGGGCCGGGCCGCGATTTCCTCCACATGAACGACCTGTCCCTTATAATCGGGATGGCGTTTGAAGCGGGAAAGCAAAGCGGAGGGGTTAAGTGTCACATTCCATTATATCGGGTTGGCTTGCCGACGTGCGCCGCGATTCAAAATTCGCCGAGCGCATGGGCTTAATCTTTCGTTAATGTAAGCGGCGCAAAATGCGCGTATCATAACCCGTAAAATATGAGATTTTTGACTGCACTTTTTGCGCTGCTTTCGGCGGCACTGGGTTTCTATGGCATTGCGCAGGCTCCAACGAATGCGCCGGTACAAACCATTGTTCCGGTTGGCAAAACCGACACGGTAAGCAAAGACCCCGACGATCCCGCCGTTTGGGTGAATAAAAAGCAGCCGGAGCGCAGCCTACTTTTGGGCACGAACAAAACCAGCGCGAAAGACGGTGGCGCACTGTACGTTTTTGACCTGAACGGCAAAACTCGGCAAGTTGTCAAAGGGCTTGATCGGCCTAATAACGTAGATGTGGAATACGGCTTGATGCTGGGCGTCAAATCCGTGGACATCGCCGTGGTCACCGAGCGGCTAACCCATAAACTGCGCGTCTACCGCATTGCCGAGGGCGGTTCCCCGCTCACCGAGCTTGCGCCCGGCGGCCTTCCGGTTTTCGCGGGCGAATACGGTGAGGCGGGCGCGCCGATGGGAATTGCGTTGTACAAGCGGCCCAAAGACGGAGCCATTTTTGCGATTGTCGGGCGCAAAACCGGGCCATCGACCAACTATTTGTGGCAGTACCGTCTGCGCGACAACGGTGCGGGAACCATCGTTGCCGAAAAGGTGCGCGCGTTCGGCGGCTATTCGGGCAAAAAAGAAATCGAGGCCATCGCCGTAGATGACGCCCTCGGCTATGTGTATTACGCCGACGAGCAGTTCGGCATCCACAAATGGTACGCCGACCCCGACCATAAAAACGCCGACAAGGAACTGGCCCTGTTCGCCACGCGCGGCTTTGTCGGCGACCACGAAGGCATCGGAGTGTACGCCAAGCCGGACGGAACCGGATACATCGTCTGCTCGGATCAAATACCGGGCAACACGCGGTATCACGTGTTCAAGCGCGAAGGCGAAAAAAACGCGCCGCACGATCACGCAAAGGAAGTTGCGATTTGGGAAGGCGGAGCCGACGAAACCGACGGTTTGGAAACCGTCTCCGTTTCGCTCGGCCCGAAATATCCGCGCGGCTTGCTCGTGGTTATGAACAGCGGGCCGAAAAACTTTCTCATCTACAATTGGACAACGCTGCCCGTCAAATCACGATGATTGTGGCCCTATCGGGCCGCGATTAAGCCGATGCGGCGGCGTATTTTTCGGCCCATTCCTGTCGCTTGGCTTGGTAGGTTTCGGTTCGTAAAACGTCCTCCTGCACGAGCGCGGCGTCGAGGAGCGAAATCGCGCGACGGTAGCCCGCTTTGGCCTGTGACGCTTTGCCTTCTGAGTGAAAAATGTCGGCGTCCTCGGCAATTAAATGGGCGGCGACCACGCAGCGCGCGGCGTCCAAAACGTTGCCGCCCTTGAATAGGGATAAAAGCGTTGCGTCCGACAAGGTAGGCAGAAGGGCCAAATTGATGCCGGTCAGGCTTTTGGCCTCGGCGTGAAGGTTCGCGCGAAGTACGGCCTCGCCGACATCGGTGTCGCGCAGTTTGAGAAGTCGCCCAATCACCTGCCCCAACTGTTCCATCTGCTGCTCTAAATAGCCTTTGCGTACCATGAATTTAGTATAGCAGACCGGAACGGCGAATCGTTTTAGGGCACATCGTCGTCATCAATGTACTTGCCGTCGCAGTCGTAATTGTAATGTTTCTGCTTCGTGAAGTAGGTACGGCTTATCGTAAACTCGATTTCCCCGTACTCGTCGTCGCCATCGTATAGTTCGAGGTTGACACACTGCCGCAGCCCCAAGTTGCGCGGCAGTTCCAAAAATCCCAACCGACCGTCCGGTTTCAGCACCCCCTGTGCCGCCTCGGCAAGATCAATATAGCGAATTTTCCACGACGAATCGTCGCCCCATACGCAGCCGGACATAAAACCGAACTGTCCGAATAATCCCTTTGCGGGATCGTAGGGAACCAGAAAATCCGTCGGGCAAAAGCCGCCGCTGGGTTCTTCGCCGCCCAAATCGACACACTCCGGCAGCCGCATTAGGCGCGACGCCGTGTAATGCCGCGAATACAAGGCGAGGATGTGATGGTTTCCGCTTGCGTCCCGGTGAACGAAGGGCACAAAGGTATTAAACAAACTGGCATAGTTGCGTTGATAGGAGCCGACCGGTTCGCCGTCCAAAAGAATTTCAACCGTCAGATAATCCCAGCGACCCGGCCCATTGTTTATTTTCTGGACGCGCGTCGTGTACCGCGCAAGTTGTGCCTCGGCTTCTTCTTTGGTCATTCGGGGCTATCCAACTGCGCGGTCAAAAACGCGGCAATATCTTGGAGGCTTTCGCCGGAAACTTCGTGGGCCATCGGGTATTCGGTGTAGGTTAAATCGACGGGAAGCGTGGACAACTGGTCGCGGATGGCGCGGCCCTCGGAAATCGGCAGAACCGAATCGCGGGTTCCATGCACGGCAAAAATCGGCAGGCCTGATAATCTTTCGTCGCTTGCGTGTTCGTCCCACGCTTCGGGAAGTAAGCGACCGCTCATCGGCACGAGCGCGCGAACTAACTCCGGCTGATGTAAGCCCAGATACAAACTCATAATCGCGCCCTGCGAAAAGCCCATCAAAAACACGCGCCGGGCGTCCGCGTTGTAGGCTTGCACGGCTTCGGGAATGAACGCGGCAAGCGCGTCGCGGCTTTGGCGGGCGCGGTCGGGGTCGCCGATGGGAACACCTTCTGCTGTCCATTGCAGCGGATACCAGCCGAACGCATTTTGCCCGAGCATGAGGGGCGCACGGAGGGACAAAATCAGAAACCGCCCGTCCAGATACGGCGCGAGGCCCATCAAATCCCGCTCGTTGCTGCCGACCCCGTGGAGGAGAAGCAGCAAAGGCGGCGCGGCCCGCGCGGTGCTTGCTCGCCGCAAACCTTCGGTTTGACCTCGCCGCACGCGGAGCGTGACGGGCGGACGGGCGGAACCAACGGCGGGGTTCGGCTCAGTTTGCGTCGGCGGCTGCATCAAATGGGTCAAGGAAAGCGGCTGCGAGTTCATAATTTTCTATGCCCGCTTTGTTTTCTACCCAAACGAACCGGCGCGGATTGTGTGGCACGGCGCGAAAACGGATACCTTGTACAATGTGCCCCCACCGCTCGACGAACCCGCCCAAGATATTCCCCGTGCCCGCGAAATAATTCTGCGCTACGGGTGGAACGCAGCCTGCTATCAAATCCTCAACCCGGGCATCGCGCATTATTTTTCGCCTCGCCACGAGGCCGTCATCGGCTACGTGCCCGCCCGCACCGGCCCCTTTGGGTCACGCCCCCGTGTGCGTTTGGTTGCCGGTGCGCCCGTATGTGATGAAGACAAACTGCCCGCCGTCGTAAACGAATGGGAATCCGATGCGCGGCAAAACGGCGCGCGCGTATGCTACTTCGGTGCGGCGGGCCGCCTAATGGCGATTTTGGGAAATCGCCCGAACTATTCCACCGTACTTTTGGGCGCGCAGCCGACATGGAACCCGGCGGGCTTCGCCCAAATTGTCGCGCAGCGGGCGTCGCTTCGCGCGCAGATTCGCCGCGCGCAAAACAAGGGCGTTGTCGTGCGGGAATGGCAAACCGAACGGGCAGCCGATAATCCCGCTCTGCTTGCCTGTTTGCGGGAATGGCTCACCACGCGCTCGCTGCCCGCGATGCGCTTTTTGGTGGAGCCGGACACCTTGGGCCGCTTGTTCGACCGTCGCGTGTTCGTCGCCGAGCAGAACCATGCGCCCGTCGCGTGGGCGGTTTGCTCCCCGATTCCGGCCCGCAATGGCTGGCTCGTGGAGCAGGTCGTGCGCGGCGCAAACGCACCCAATGGCTGCGCGGAACTTCTCATCGCCGAACTCATGGAATCGCTCGGTAAAAGCGGCGCGGCCTACGTGACGCTTGGTTTGGTTCCCCTGTCGCATCACGTGTCGCTCAAAGAATGGAGCGGAAACCCGCCGTGGCTGCAACTTGTATTGCGCCACGTCCGCGCCCACGGCAACCGCTTTTACAACTTCCACGGCTTGGACAAATTCCGTGCGAAAATGGAGCCGGATGCGTGGGAACCGATTTACGCCATCGCCAACGAAAGTCGCTTTTCGCCGCAAATCCTGTGGGCAATCGCTGACGCCTTTTCGCACGGCTCGCCGGTTCGCGCCGTTAGTAAAGGGATCGGACGAGCCATTAAACAGGAAGCGGAGTGGCTCGTCCACCGCGCTCTGGCGTAATGCTACTGCAAAAAGGCGTTGGCTCGGCGGCGTTCGTCCATCGAGAGCGACCGTCGCACCAAGTAGAACACGAGGCCGACGGTCGGAAACAGCAAGCACAACAGGAACCATGCAAGCGCGCCGTTGACGGTTTTATAGGCGTTGCCGTCAGTCGTGATTTGGTTTCGGGCGGCATCGAACGCGGCCAAAGCGCTGGGCAGCACACAGCCACCAAACAGCATAACGATAAACAGCAACTCCGTATCAGAAAAAGGCATGGAATGTTTCCTTTCAATCCACCGGCCCGCTTTTAAACCAAAAGGCCGTGTTATTCGTGATTGGCTATCGGACACGCGCCAAGCGAAAAAGGTTGCACGCTTATTTTAAGTACGCCCGCAGGGCTTCGACATATCCCGCGCGTTCCTCCGCCGCCATCAGTTGCCCTTCGGTTTGGTACAAATCGTCGTACCCAAAACGCGGGGAAACGTGCAGATGGTAGTGCCACACCTCCTGATTGCCCGCCGGTTCGTTGTGCTGCCGCGTAGAAATGCCCTCGCATTGGTACGCAAACTTCATCGCAAGCGCGACCGATCTGGCAGCCTTGTGAATTTCCGCGCCCAACACGTTCGGCAAATCATACAAATTTTCAAAATGCGCGTTCGGAATAACCAGCACGTGCCCCTTATTGTTCGGCCACTGCCGCGCCGCAATAAACGCCGTCACAAACTCGTTCTTGAAGACAATGTCGTTTTGCACCGACAAAACCCGAGCGTCCTCAATCCCGGCAACGAGTAAGCAAAACGGGCACACATGGTCGCCGGGCGCGTGATGAACGTAAGTAACCACACGGTCAAACATTCGCTTCGCTTTGGCGGCGTTCCATAACTGCCATAAATTCGCCGGGTCGCAGAATGGACAGGTTGGAAATCCGCGCCGCTATTTCGGAAACGTTAGGCAGATGGAGCAAATCTTTGTCGAGCGTCACCAAAAAATCGGCATTCATTTCAATGGCTAAGTTTATAAACGGCTCGTCGTCAACGTCGCGCTTATAAACGACATGGCGTGGTGGATTCGGGACGCGCTCGGCGTATTGGTCAACTCGTTGCAGAAAGTCTTCGAGATACTCCGTCGTAAGAAAAGGAAGGCGTTTCGCGTGCGCGGGGTGAAAAAGCGTCAATTCGTATTCGCTACGAATGCGATTGCTCATAACAACCGAAACTTCCCCATTCTCCATCAACCGCAACACTTTTCTTGAAACCCCGCTTGGATTAAATGCGGCTGCCGCAACAACCGTCGTATCGAAAATAGTATGGGGTTTCGATGGGTTCATGGCTGGGCGTCACGCGCCCGAATTTCGGCACGAACCTGCTTCACCGACTGAATGACGTATTCATCCAATTCTTCTTCGGTCATTCCCGACGCCGCGAAACCATCCGCTATCTGCCTTTCCATTTCATCTGAATTAAAGCGAAGCGAAGAAGTGGACACTAAACGGCGTAGAATAAACTGCTCTATTGGCACTCCCTCGCGCTGGGCATCCGATTGTAATGTACGTTCTTGTATTGGTGTTAATTCCAATGTTACGGTCATAGCAAAGGCTCCTTTGTTATTATTTCTATCATGCCGCGAATTTCTGCCCTTTTCGTTCCCTCTGGCTTCGCCAAAACTGCTTTGATAAGCGCATTTCTCCTACATTCCTAATCGTTCTTTTTCCTCGCGCCATGCTTCCTGCAATTCTTTGAAAGATTTATAACGTGGATAGTCAAAACGGCAAAACCAAAGCCGTGAATTGATTGCCCCGGTAGCCGCATTAGTTGACGCGATATAAAACACGGTTGGCTTTTCGCCGAACGGCTGATCAGTCGTTTCTGCAACCACAATACCCTTTTCTCCGACTCTTGGTGTGCGGAGACGGACGGGACGCTGCTCCTTAGGCATAATGAGTTAGCCTTGCTTTTCAATGTATGCCGCAATACCCAAAATTTCTTCGGTCGTTTTGGCGTCAGGGAAAGGAGCGGAATCCCTTTCGTTAAATTTGTAACGGGTGCGATAGGTCAAATGCGCGCCGAACTTCGGTAAAACAACTTCTTGCATAGTGGACGAATTTTAACGCAACAACATGACAGTCGTCAAATGGCAAACGGATTTTTGCTTGGTACAATACAACTATGCCGCACCCCCCCGTAAATGCCGCCCCTGCCGTTCCGTTTGACAACAATTCCGTTCCGCCTGAAAAGCTGACGCCCATGCTGCGGCAGTATGTCACGCTCAAAAACGAGCGGCCCGATGTCGTGCTGCTTATGCGCGTCGGGGATTTTTACGAGGCGTACGGCGAGGACGCGGAAACGATTGCCGCGCCGCTCAACATCACGCTGACGGGGCGCGAAATTCAGGGCATGGAGCAGCGGTTTCCGATGGCGGGCGTTCCGCATCACGCCCTTGACCGCTATTTGGCGCGGCTTGTGCGCATGGGTTTTAAGGTCGCTATCTGCGATCAGGTGGAAGACCCAAAGCAGGCTAAAGGGTTGGTCAAGCGGCGCGTAACGCGCGTCGTGACGCCCGGAACTATTGTCGAGGACGCCCTCCTTGACGCCAAGTCCAACAACTATTTGGTCGCCGCCGTTTTGGGAAATCCGGCGATTGGCGTGGGCGTCGTGGATGTTTCGACCGGCGAGTTCTTGATTACCGAAATCGAAAACGAGGCGGGACTGGCGAAAGTCGTCGAAGAAGTAACGCGCATCTGCCCCGCCGAATGCTTGATACCGGGCGGCATGGACGATTTGGCGGACGCCATCCACGCTTCGTGCCCCGCGACGATCACGCGCCTCGCCACCGGGGATTTGCCGCGCTCGTCGCGCACGGCATTGTTGGAGCATTTCAACGTGCCCAGTTTGCGCGGCTTCGGCTGCGACGAGTTCAGCACCGGTTTGGACGCCGCCGCCGCCCTGCTCACCTATTTGCGCGACACGCACCAAGGCGCAATCGGGCACATCCGAACGCTCGCCACGTATTCGGTCGGCGACGCTATGATTTTAGACGCGCCAGCCCGCCGCAATCTGGAACTGACGCAGGGCCTCGCCGACGGAGCACGCAGCAAATCTCTGTTGTCCGTCCTCGACGCGACGCAAACCGCACTCGGCGCGCGCCTTCTTAAAAAATGGCTGGACGCTCCCCTCTTATCGGTCGAGAAAATCGATCTACGGTTGAATGCCGTACAGTCATTTTATGACGAGCCGCTCGTCCGGGGCGATTTGCGCGACGTACTGCGCGGCATCGCCGATTTGGAGCGGCTGATGGCCCGCATTTCCACGACGGCGGCGAACGCCCGCGATTTGCTCGCGCTCAATCTGTCCCTGCAAAAACTGCCGCATGTGTCGCGCCTTGCCGCTCCGATCGCCGACTCGACCGTGCGCGGTTGGTGCGACCTCATCACGGACGTGCCGCAGGTGTCCCATTTGCTCGACCGTGCCCTTGCCGACGAGCCGCCTTTGTCGTTGCGCGAAGGCGGTTTGATCCGAGACGGGTTCGACGCGGATTTGGACGAACTGCGGGAAATTTCGCGCGGGGGCAAAACATGGATTGCCAGTCTTGAAACCGAAGAGCGCGAAAAAACCGGCATTAAAAGTCTCAAAGTCGGCTACAACGCCGTGTTCGGCTACTATATCGAAGTGTCGCGGCCCAATCTCGCGCTTGTGCCCGCCGATTATATCCGCAAGCAAACCACCGCCGTCGGCGAACGCTTCATAACGCCCGGCCTCAAAGAGATGGAGGCCAAAGTGTTGGGCGCGGAAGAAAAAATCACGGCCCGCGAATACGACTTGTTTTGCGGCTTGCGCGATACGGTCGCAACCTACGCCCACGATGTTCTGATCGTCGCCCACGCCGTCGCGCAATTAGATGCCGCGTCCGCGCTTGCCGAAGTCGCCGTCCGTGACCGCTACGTGCGCCCGGTTGTCGATAACGGAGCCGTTCTGGCAATCAAAAACGGTAGGCATCCCGTCGTCGAGAAGTTAGTGGAATCGGTTTTTATCCCGAACGACACCTTGCTTGACAACGGCCCGTCGCAGCTCCACGTCATTACCGGCCCGAACTCGTCGGGGAAATCTACCGTTTTGCGTCAGGTCGCGCTTATTACGCTGCTTGCCCAAGTCGGTTCGTTCGTGCCCGCCGATTACGCCCGCATCGGGATTGTTGACCGGATTTTCACCCGCGTCGGCGCGCACGATGATTTGGCGTCCGGCCAGTCCACGTTCATGGTCGAAATGACGGAAACGGCGGCTATTCTCAACAACGCGACCGAGCGCAGTTTGGTTATTTTGGACGAGATCGGCAGAGGAACCAGTACGTTCGACGGCGTGTCGATTGCGTGGGCGGTCGCCGAATACTTGGCCCAACTTGGCTGCAAAACCCTGTTCGCCACGCACTACCATTTGCTCAACGAACTGGAAAAGAACCAGCCCAGCGTTCGCAATTTTCGTATCGCCGTCAAGGAAACCGGCGACCGGATCGTGTGGCTGCGCAAAATCGTCGCGGGCGGAACCGACAAAAGCTACGGCGTACAAGTCGCGCGCATGGCGGGCCTGCCGCCGGAAGTCATTACGCGCGCCCAAGACATTTTGCGCGATTTGGAAAAGCAGGGCAAAGGCAAACGCGATTTGCTCGGCGGTGGCGTAACGGTTCCCGCGCAAACCGCCCGAATGCAAATGACGCTTTTTGAGGCCGAAGCGCACCCCGTTTTGGAAGAATTGCGGCAAATCGACTTATCCACAACCTCACCGATTGAAGCCTTGAACTTGCTGTACCGCCTGCAAAAAGAAGCCAAAGAAAAGTAAACAACCGCACTTATCTTAGCTGCGTGAAAATCATGAGTGCCAGCAATAGAATGAGGCCTATCACAATCGTTAAGACGACCACAATCCACGGCGTCGGCGGCCCTATCTTGCCCGCGCGAACTTTTTCGCCCCCGCGATAATGTGTTGCGCACTCCGAAAACGGGACGAACTGCGTTTGTGACAGTTGTATACCGAGCGACAGCGGCTTTTTCGGCGCGGCGGGCAAATGATACACGATACAGGCGCGCCGACTTCGCGTATGCAATACGACTTCTTCTACACACTCCCACGGCAGCGCGTCCTGCCGGGGTCGCAAAAACGCTTCTCGAACGATAGATTCGCTTGCCAGCGCGGCATGCCTCAATAGAAAATGTAGCAAGCCGTGCAGCCCGAGTTGGAGAAACGCGGTTGCGTCCCCCTCCGGCATGGCTTTGCCCGATAAAAGCAGGCCTTCGGGGGCCATGAAAATCCAGCCGGTGCGGTAACCGGAAAGTTTACCCCGAACACGCCCCTCGCGGAGTTTCAACGGCGTCGCGTAGGCGTGGGGAGAAAGCGCCCACGGATGATCGATGTGAGGCGGTGTAGTACTTACCCCAGCTTTTTCCCAAACCGACCGATAAAAATCGGTCTGTGCCCGCGAACGTGGTTCCATATTTTGCCACCCTATCTAAAACGGCGGCGGCGGCGGAACCGTGTAATTCGGTGTTGCTGTGGGCGTCGGAGCGGGCGTGGGTGTCGCTGATGACGAGGGATTGCCACCGTCAAATCCCCCACCACCGCCGCAGCCGCCCGCAAGCAAGCCGAAGGCGAACAATAAAGTCACACTAACCGCCGCGACGGGCCACGTCAAACGCTTTGTTTGCATAATTGCAAGGTTTGACACGGCTTGTGAAATTTCCTTTGGAATTTCCTTCAAAAATACTGCGTATCGCTGGGAAGCGGCTGCACTTTTCGTTTGTTCCGTCATGCGCTATTTTTGCGGGTGCAGCACGATTAAATGACGTCCGTTTGGATCGTTTTTCTTTATGGCGTACCCAACGGCTTCATTTTTACTGTTAATGGCAAAAATACCGCCGCCGTAAAACGTCCAATCGGGCGGCAGAAAGTCGTTCAAAACAATACGTTCTCGCCCATTAAATAGAAAGCAGGAGGCTTCGTTCTTCCGATAGCCGCTGGCAAGAAAAAAGTTGGAAGCGTTGACCCCGCGAATACGAAGCGCGTCTTCCATTCGATAACTCCGCCCCATAGACCAGCGTTCGGAATAAACCTTTAGCCCAAAACTCGAGTCGTATCCAAAAGCGGACGCGGCTTCCCCTATTCTGTTTACGAAAATCTCGTGTCCTGCATCGCTGGGAAAATCCGTCGCATCGGTGCGCTTGTTTGTGTTGTCCCACGTGCAGGCCACAAAGCCGTTGCCGTTCCTTGGGCGGATGCCGCTGATAGTACCGTCCTCATAGATGCGAATAGCCATTCCAACACGGCGAGTCCATTCGAGAAAACCGATGTCGTTGGGGTCGTCTAAGCGGAACAGCACACCGTTGCGCCAAACGACGGGATGATACAGCGGGCCATCCGTCTGCGCGATACCCGCGATGTCGCCGCGCTCATTGACGGAAACCGCCCAGCTTTCACCGCCCAGCGGGGTTAAATCCGTCATCTTGCTGTCACGCCACACGAAAGCGTGACGCACCCCGCTTTTCGTTAAAGAATTCCCAACGACGATCCCTTTGTTGTTTACGGCTTCTGCATTGGTTTCTTCACCGCCTAATGTGCCCAAATCCACCAGCGCGTTTTTTCTATCTGTTCGGTTCCATAAGACGGCGTGGCCTACTCCAAAACCTCCCCCGAACCCGACGAACCGCTTGAAGTCATCGCTGGCTCCGCTGATAAATAAAGCGGGTTCCGGCAGCACGCCCAGATCTTCTAACTTAAACCGCAAGTCGGCGAAACGCGGCGGCGCATTAGGTTCCTCCGAAAGCGCAGGCGAAATACTGCACAAAGCGAGCAAGAAAGCGACGCAAACGCCGTGCACGAATCGAAAACGATTTGCGGTCAGTTGGATTTTGAGAGGGTGCATGTCAAAGAATTTGGACTTCGTTGCTGCCTTTGATGACGCTGCCGATAATGGCGGCGTTTTCGCCCGCGTGATTGAGGCGCTCTGCCAAAAACGGGGCTTGTTCGGCGGGGACGACGAGGACGAGGCCGATTCCCATGTTGAACGTGCGGAACATTTCGGCATCCGGGACGCCGCCCAAGTTTTGTATGAGCGTGAAAATCGGGGCGGGCGTCCATGTGCGCCGATCCACGACCGCTTGGCAGTCGGCGGGCAAAGCGCGCGGAATGTTGTCGTAGAAACCGCCGCCGGTTAAATGGGCGATGGCGTGCACGTCGAATTGGTCGAGAAGCGGCAAAATGGCGGGCGCGTAACATCGGTGCGGGGCCAAAAGTTCGTCGCCGAGGGTGGTGTTTAATTCCGGGATGAATTGATCGACGGTCAAACCGGCCTTGTCGAACAAAACGTGCCGAGCCAAACTGTAGCCGTTTGTGTGCAGACCGTCGGAGGCGAGGCCGATTAAAGCGTCACCGGGAGCCACGCGGCTGCCGTCGATGATTTTATCTTTTTGCACCAAGCCGACGATGCAGCCCGCCAAGTCGTACTCGCCGTCTTGGTACATTCCCGGCATTTCCGCCGTTTCGCCGCCGACAAGGGCGCAGCCGACCGCGCGGCAGCCGTCGGCAAGCCCTTTCACCACTTCGGCGGCGACGTGCGGCGATAGTTTTCCCGTGCCAAAGTAGTCCAGAAAAAACAAGGGGCGCGCGCCCTGCACCAAAATATCGTTGACGCAGTGCGACACTAAATCGCGCCCGATACTATCGTGCCGGTTCATAGCGAACGCTATTTTGAGTTTGGTTCCCACGCCGTCAATCGACGAGACAAGAACCGGCTCGCCGCTGCGGGCCGTTTCATCGAGGGCGAACATCGCGCCGAATGTGCCTACATCGGCCAAAACGTTGGGCGTAAACGTGGAGCGCAAATGCGCCTTCATGTGGTGGACGGCTTCGATTCCGGCGTCGATGGAAACGCCCGCATCGGCATAGGTCGTGGGCGCGTAAGCAATTTCTTCGGTGGTTGGATTCATAAATTTCGGTTTTCTGCGCGGAAGGCGGCATAAAGTGGCATTTCGCCGGTTTCGGGCCATAACGCGCGGAATTTTTCGGCAAGGGCGCGGGCGACTTCCGCCATTACGGGCAGGGTTTGGGTTTGTTCGGCAATGCGGGCCAAGTTTTCCAAACGAAATGGAATCCGCTGGCGCACGGTTGCTATGCCCCAATCGCCGTCTTTTTCTATCGCGCCTTTTGCGCTCCATGCAAGGGTCGCCGTCGTCCAATGCGCGCACGCGGCGGCAAGCGTAACCATAAATTGCCTATCGTCGTGCGCGTCCGGGCAGGCAGGCGCAAGTTCGGCGCGGTAAGCTTTTATCAAATCGCCCGCTAAATCGCTTGGCAAGCGGTTGACGCACCAGCACGTCGGAAACGGAACGCACAGATACGCGGCATCAAGCAGGGCGTGCCGAAACGCGGCGAACTCAAAGTCGAAAAAACGAAACGAGCCGTCCTCCATCAAGCGGTGGTTGTCTGGGCACGTGTCGCCCGGCGTAAACGCAAGGTACGGGCCGGGATTGTCCATCAACTCGGCGACGACCTTTATTTCCTCGTGCCATGCGGAAGGGATAGCAACGCCCTGCGCTTCGGCTATCTCGCAAAAATCGCGGGCGTAGGCGTGCAACTGCTCGCCCATCGGTTCACGTACCGCAGACGTACCGCCGAACTCGGCGGCACGCAGTTTGAAAAATTCGTTTTCGCGCCCGATTGTCGCGGCGTGGAGTTTGCCCAAGCCTTTGGCATAGCGGAATAAGGCGTCGCGCAAAACGGCGGGGTCGTTTTGCTGCATCGCGTCGGCCAAACTGTTCGGCTTGCCCAAATCTTCTAAAGCGAAAAGGCCCGCGCCAACGTCGCCGCCCCAGCACACGCCGCTTAACGGCGAAGCATCGGCAGAAACGCGGTTCAAAAACGTATTGCCGGAAGCGTCGTTTCGCAGCCGCCATGCCGAGCCTTTGTTGTTGTCGCTTTCGGCATTGTATGGCTCTTCCGCTGTACTTTGCGCGATTTTTACGATAACGGTTGTCGGGCTGTTGGGTGACGCATCGGCGACCGTGAAGCGTACGATTTGATTGCGATAGCCGGGTTTACGCAGCAATTCGGGCGCGCTTAAACGAACGGGGCCACCCCAAGCATTTGTCAGTATAGTTTCCGCCGCGCTTTGCCATTGCGGCAGTTTGCTTTCGTCGCTATTTTCTTGGCTCATTGGGTGGGTTTTACCAAAAAGGTTTTTATCTCGAACGGGCGGAAGTCAAAGGCAATCGCCGCGCCGTCGTTTTCGGTCGGTTCAAAGGTTATCGGTTCAGGCTTTTCCTCGACCAAATTGACCGCGAACGCTTCGGCGACGGGAAAGCCGAGCGTTAGGGTTGCGCGGCCCCGCGTGTTGAAGGTTTCGTACAGGCGAACGATGAAACCGTCGCCGCTTTCGGCTTGTTTGACGGTTTCGATAATAATGCCCTGATCGTCCACACTGGCAAGGGCGAACGTCGCGGGCAAATCGCCCTTTGTATTCGCGGGCGCGTAGCGAGATAGAAGCGGAAAATTGAAGGCGTGCGCTTCGTCCACGGTTTCCGTGCGCCAATCGCCGGTGTGCGGGAGGAGGGCGTAGGAGAAAACGTTTTCGCCCCGGTCGGAATGCGGGTCGGGGTGCGTGCCCGCGCGAAGCAAAGACAAGCGCAAAACGTTGTCGTGGCAGTCCCAACCGTATTTGCTATCCGACAAAACGCTGAGGCCCCAATCCCCTTCGGATACGTCGGCCCATTTGTGGCCGCAGACCTCAAAGCGCGCGACATCCCACGACGTGTTGCGGTGCGAAGGCCGCTCGACACAGCCGAACTGAATATCGTAGGTCGCCCGCGTCGATTGCACATCGGCGGGGAAAACGGCTTTGAGGAGCATTTGCCGTTCCTGCCAATCCACGACCGTGTGAAACTCCAAGCGCGGCGAATGCGAATAGAGATAAATCGTTTGCGTCAGTGTGGAGGCCAAAAACTTCCGCTTAATTTGCAGGGCGGCACGCACCGGCCCGGTTTCCAAAACTGCGATGCTTTCGATGGTTCCGATGTCGCGGAGCGGGTACGGTTTATCGTAGGCGAAAATCTCGACGTTCCAGCCGTCGTAGGCGTAGGGCTTGTCCTCGTACACAACGAGCGCGTTCAGCGTTTGGCCGGGCGCAACCGCTTCGCGCTCGGTCACGCTTTCTTCGTCCTCGTCGTCGTAAATTTTATGGACGAGCGACACGATTTCACCCGCATCGTCGAATTGGACGCGCACGTAATCGTTTTCCAATAGGCGCGGCTCAGCCCGCAGATTAGACGTTTCCGGCGGGCCGCCCGCGCGTCCCACCGACAGGGTTTGGTAGCCCATCGCGCCGACTTCGGGCATAGCGACCAAATACGACACGGGCGCGTTCGCGCCGCCTTTGCCGACCGCGCCGACCCGCTGATGCGGCAGCGGTGCGCCGCTTTCGTCCGAAAACTCAATGCCGCCTTTAACGGCGGTGACGCTCGCGGGAACCGAAACCTGAACCGCGGCGGCGGGGCGCAACGTGTCCGTGGGATTAAACACGACGACCGCGTTTTGCTTGGATTGCACGCGGGCCGCAATCATATCGAGGGCCGCATCCAAAACGCTTCGCGCCGCGTCGTGAACCGTTTCGTAATCCACCATCGCCTGTGCTATGGCTTCGGGAACGCACGTTCCGGGAAAAATATCGTGGAACTGATTGAGCAGCAGTTTTTCCCACGCGGTATTGAGCGCGGCTTGATTATAGATCTCGCCCGCCAAAATCGAGGCCAAACTCCCGAACAACTCCGCGCCGCGCAGCAGATTTTCGCCGACGCGGTTCGCCCGCTTTATCCGCCCCTGTGACGTGAGCGTGCCCCGGTGGTTTTCCAAATACAACTCGCCGACCCATTTGGGCGTCAGCGGATTGTTTTTGACGCGCGCGTGCAGGCGGTCGAAAAACGGTTCGGCTTTCCCAAATGTACTTTTGGGCACGCCTGCTACATTCGCCAGCCGCTTGCCGGTTTCCAGCATAGCGCGTGTTGGGCCTCCGCCGCCATCGCCGTAACCGAATAAGTCTATGAGTTCGTCGTTGACGGCTTTTTGCTGATAGGCGTCCCACGCGCCCTTGACTTCTTCCGCCGTCAATCGCCCGTTGTACGTAAACGTATGTTGCTGCAACTGCGCGTGATAGGACGGCGACGTGACGAAGTGCGTCAGCACCTCGGTTCCGTCCAAGCCGCGCCAAAAGAACGTGTCGTAGGGCAGGCGGTTGAACTGATTCCACGAAATTTTGGAGGTCAGAAAATACTCCATGCCGCAGCCCTTGATGATTTGCGGCAAAGCGGCGGAGTAGCCGAATACGTCCGGCAGCCACAAAACGCGCGTTTGGACACCGAACTCGGTTTGAAAAAAGCGATTACCCCACAAAATCTGCCGAATAAGGCTTTCGCCGCCCGTCACGTTGCAGTCGGCTTCCACCCACATCCCGCCCGTCGGCTCCCACCGGCGTTCGGCGACGCGCTGTTTGATGCCTTCGTAAAGTGTCGGGTAATCGGCTTTGGCGTAGGCGTACAACTGCGACTGGGACTGCGTGAACTGATAGTCGGGAAACTCGTCCATCAGGCGTAGCACGGTGGAAAACGTGCGCCCGACTTTTTTGCGCGTGTTCGGCAACGCCCACAAATAGGCCAAGTCAATGTGCGAATGTCCCGCCAAAACCATGCGGGCGTCGCGCCCTTCGCTTGCCGGGAAGCGGGCAAAAAAGCCGTCGCGCAATGCTGTTTGGGCAGGCGGCACGGACTTATAAAAGGCATCGCTTTTCGCGCCGCGCGTGAAATTCAGCGCGTCCATGCTTTGCGCGAGGGCGACGCGAACCCCCTTCCCTTCCGATGTATTTTCGTCCAGCACGTCCAACAACTGTACGCACACGCGAAAATCGTAAAAGTACGCATACGCGACGCGGTCGATTAAGACCAAATATAACGCTTTAATTTCCTGCGTCGCGCCCTTTGTCGGCGCGTAGCACTCGATGGAAAAATCGCCGTTTTCGCCGCCCTGCGCTGGGTCGAACAGCAACACGTCGTGGTGGTTCCAGTCCAGCGCCTGCGCAGGCTGTTCGCTCAAGAACAACAACGGCTCGCCGCCCGTGATGCGAAGCACCAAACCGACGCGCCCGCCCGCCCATTCCTGCGGTACGGCAAACAGGCCGCGCAGCCACGAGGCTGCTTCCGCGTCCGTCCACGAAAACCCGACGCCGACCCCGCCGTTTTGCACCGCGCCGTTCTGTTCAAATTGCAGCGGGCCAAGTGCAACCCGCTCACGGATTACGGCGTCCTCGATTTCGCCCAATCGCTGCCGGGCGCGTTCTTTCACAAAATACAGGCTCATAATTTTACAGTTTAAGCACGAGGGTTTATGACACGGGTTGGAAACCCACGTCTGGGTAACGTTTTTACCGAGACAAAAACGCCAGTTGTCCTTCGGACAAGCAGAATGGCTTGCGCATCGCGTTTGATTTTGCCGCAAACGCACAGACATTTGGCTTTCCAGGAAACCAACTAATTCTCTTTGTCCGAAGGACAACTGGCCTTCGCGCCTAAGCGCGAACGGTCACTTAAACGTGGATTTCCAATCCATGTTAAACTATTGCGCCTTTTGCGCGAGTTGGCGCAGATGCCACACGTTGACCTTGTGCATGGCGTCTGAATCGCCGGTTTCTACGATCACGGGCAAATCAGGCGGCAGGTTCGGATGGGTCAAAAAGGCCGCAAAGCCATTATCGCCGATGCACCCGGCCCCGATGTGGGCGTGGCGGTCGGCGCGCGAACCCAAGCCTTTTTGTGAATCGTTGGCGTGAATGCAGGCAAGGTTCGATAGGCCGATGGCTTTGTCGAGGGCGTCCAGTGTCGAGCCGACGGTTTCGCCGGTTCGCAGATCGTAGCCCGCGTCGAAGATATGGCAGGTGTCCAAGCACACGCGCAAGCGGGAAACATCGTCAACCTGCGCCCAAACGGTTTTGAAATGCTCGAACGCGCCGCCCAAGTTCGTGCCCTTGCCCGCCGTGGTTTCAAGGGCGATTTTGACGCGATACGTCGGGGTTTGCGCGTGCAAAGCGTTAATGCTTTCGGCAAGGCGCGTCAAGCCCGCGTCTTCGCCCGCACCCATGTGCGAACCTAAGTGCGTGACCAGAAAGTCCAAGCCGAGCGCTTCGGCCCGCTCCATTTCGCCCAAAAACGCGGCCCGCGATTTTTCTAGCAAAGCGTCGTCGGGCGAGGCGAGGTTGATCAAATAGGAATCATGGGCAACGAGTGGGTAAATACCCGTCGATTCCACGGCCCGCCGAAACTTACGAACCGCCTCGGGCGAAAGCGGTGCGGCTTTCCATTGCCGGGGCGACGACGTGAATAACTGAATGGTCTCGCAGCCAATTGCGGCCCCTTCCACTACGGCTTTGTACAAGCCGCCCGACGTGCCCATGTGCGCCCCGAACCGCAGCGGCATTGTCAGGCGTCCTTTTTGGGGAGGGCGCGCAGCAGTTGGGCCATTTCAATCGCCGCACCGGCGGCTTCGGCCCCTTTGTTGCCTGCTTTGGTTCCGGCCCGCTCAATCGCCTGCTCAATCGTGTCCGTCGTCAGCACACCGAACGTGACCGGAACGCCCGACTGCATCATGGCCTGCCCGATGCCTTTGGTGCATTCCGATGCGATGTAATCAAAGTGCGCGGTCGAACCGCGAATCAAGCAGCCCAAACAAATCACGGCGTCGTAGCGTCCGCTGTGCGCCATGTTTGCCGCGACAAGCGGGATTTCAAAGGTTCCCGGCACACGGGCCACATCGACGATTTCAATGTCGGCTCCGTGGCGTTTCAGCGTATCCAGCGTGCCTTCCAAAAGGCGTTCGGTGATAAAAGCGTTCCAGCGCGACACGATGATACCAAAGCGCAGTCCGCTCGCTATCATGTCGCCCTCAATAAAATTCGGCATAGATTAAAACTACCACAAAGGCGGCCCGAAGTCCTGCCTGATTACCGTTTGGGCGGGGTGGAGTTGGCGTCCATTTTGGCGACCTACGCGATATATTTTTCCAGCGTACCGGCGGCGTTTTTGGCTTGCAAATCGTCGAGCAGCGGGCGCGTGATTTTTGAGCCGCGCGATTTACCGTACCGATATGCGAGG
Source organism: uncultured Armatimonadaceae bacterium (assembly GCA_964241985.1). Classification (GTDB taxonomy): domain Bacteria; phylum Armatimonadota; class Armatimonadia; order Armatimonadales; family Armatimonadaceae; genus CAXTBP01. The sequence goes on from CAXTBP010000004.1 coordinate 21,064, forward strand.
AGTTCCGCGCGGACGGCGGCGGCTTGGTCGGCGTAGGGATCGGTCGCACGTTTTGGATTTTGCAGATCGTAGCGGGTCGCGCCCGCCAAATAATACGTCAAAAACAGCAAGTCGTCTTTGCCCGAAGCGGCGACAAGTCGCGGATTGATAGCAATCGTGACATCCGGCGACTCTTGGGCGTAGCGCACAACGAGTTTCATATCGTTTATCCAAACGCTATCGGTCGGTTTGGTTGGAACCGACGGTTTCGCGCCGTTCTCGCCGACCACGCGCATCATGCGGGAAATCGCGGCAAGCACGGCGGGCTTCGTCGGCAGAGGCGTGGCCTTCGCCGTGCCATTGCCCTGCTGCGCGAACACCGCCCCAACCGGCAAAATGGCAAAAAGCGCGGCGGCGCGGCAAAAAGAAGCAAATCGCATCAAAGAACTTTCGTGGGCGCAGGGTTCGTGTTAGGCGTCTGCACGGCCTCCACTTTTTTATAATTGGCGGGCACGGTAAACAAGGCGTCGTCCAGTTTGGCGGTCGAAATCGCTTTGGTTTCTTCCGTTGTTTTCGTTGGGCCTTCGGGCAGGGCCTTTGGCGACAAACCGGCAAGCAAAGCCGCCGATCCGCCTTGCGGAAGCGCAAGGGTCGTCGTGCGCGTCGAAAGCAATCGCACCCCCTTGATAGCCGCCATTTGCTCGGCGTAATTTTTCAAAGCGCCCCCGGCATTTGGAAACAGCGCGGCGAAATTGCCCAGTTCTTTGGTTGCCCGGCGATTGTTGGATTCCGAACCGGCCCGTAAATTTTCGGACGCCCATTCTTCGCCATCCACGGTCATCGTAATCGGCAGGATGGCGCGGATTTTTTCCTTGTCGTCGTTTGATTGCGTGGCGAAAAATTCCGGCGTTACATCGAACGTGAAAATCGAAATATAATGGTAGTTCCGGGTTTTCTGCCCGGCAATATTT
>CAXTBP010000004.1:22023-45290 GCA_964241985.1 uncultured Armatimonadaceae bacterium
TTCGCGTTTGCTTGCCGGGTTCGACGACCGTTTTGCTGTCCGCTTTGATGCCGCGCAGAAACAAAAAGAAGTCTTTGTCGTCGTCAAACGTCGTGTTGATCAGGCCTTTGGATTCCGTGTAGGTTTTGGCATCGCTATCGAGGGTATAGGTCACGTCCCGTGCGCCGTCGAAAATCGTGACGGTGTTACCTTCTTCCGTGCGCTGTTTGTCGCTTTTGTAGTAGGTGACGGTTGTTGTGGGCGGTTCGGACTTGGCTTCGGTTTTCGGCGAATTTGTCGAAGCCACCACCGGTTTGACCGTCGTTTGCGTTACGATGGTAACATCCGCCCGAGCGCTCGCGGCAGTCACGAAAAGCGCGGACGCGGCAAGGGCAAGTTGCGCCGCTTTAATTAAACGGGTTTGGCAAACCAACATAAGAACACTTCCTTTACAAAACGGCGGGCGGGGCTTGCGGCGAAACGGGCGCGGGGTTATCCATTTTCTTGTAGCCGTCGGGGATAATAAACAGGGTATCGTTCAGTGGTTCTTCGGACACCGATTTTGCCTGCATCGTAACCACCATCGGTTTACTGGGAATACTCGCCCCCATCATCGCCGCCGCGCCTTCGGGGAACGCAACCGTCGTTTGGAGCGTGGAGGCCAGCGGAAAGCCTTTGATAGCGGCGACCTTATCGGCAAATGCTTTGAGGTTCGTTCCCACGAGCGGATTCAGTTGCGCCATGCTCGTGAAGAGCCACGTCGCCAAAGCCGCCATGCCTTGCTTCTGCGGTTCATCGACCAAGCCCTCGGTCATCCATTCTTCGCCGCTCAGCGTAATGGTCGGAAGCATGTGCGCCATTCCCGCCGGGGCGTCGGCGGTTGTCAGTGCCATTTTCAGTATCGCTGTAAACTTGGTGTTTTTGGTTTCGCGCCCGGCAATCGTTCGGGTTTGGTTCCCCGGCCTGACAAACGTTTTGATGGAAAACTTGATTTGGCCTGCAAGCGGATTCGTCGCCGCGTTATTTGCTGCCGCGACTTCCGCATCGGTCACCGTAGTGTACGTTTTGGTTCGCGGATCGAGCGTGGTTGTGGTTTTCGTGCCGTTGTCGTAAAGTACGACGCTGTTCTCGCTTTCGGTTCGGCTTTTGTTGTTCTTGTAAAACACGGTCGCCGTCGCCGTCGCGCTTTCGCTGACTGTGGCGTACTTGCCGGGGGCAAGCCCGCCTTTTACCGTAACCTCATACAGTGCGGTCGTATCGGCCCGCGCGGCAGGCACAACAAAAACCGACGGAGAAAGCACGGCAACCGACGCCGTGGCGCATAAAGCTAATTTGGAGAACGAGGTAAACACGGAATACGGTTTCTTTCTATTGCGCGGGCGTGGCACTTACAAATCCGAAGAAATATGGCCGACCAGTTTGTAGCCTTTGGGAACCGAAAAAAGCGCATCCGGCAGTTTGGCGGTCGAAACGGAGCGTACCAAACCGTGGGCCTCCATCGTTCCTTCGCGCGCCCCGTTAATCGCCATGCCCGGCGCGGTTTGAAACGACAAACTGTAATCGAACGACAAGGGCACGCCCTTAAACTCCCCGGCTTTATCATAAAACGGTTTGAACAGTTTTTGCGCGTTAGTCGAGAGCAGATAGGCCGAGCGTACCAAACGCGGATTGGACGACGGAAGCGCGACCGCCCCGCTCGTCCATTGCTCGCCCTCCATCGAAAAATCAATCGCGTTCAAACCGGTCAGTTCATTTTTAATGACGATTTTCGCCGATACCGTCCAGTTTCGGGCGGGCAGGCCCGCGATTTTCTGCGTTGCCCCGCCACTCGTAATCGTCACGGTTCCGCTTGGCGTCATGCGCGACAAACCGATGGACGAATCAAGCGTCGCCTCATCGAGGGTTTGCACGGAAAACGTTTGCGTGTTCCGATCCACCGTGTAATACTTGTCGTTTTTGGCATCGTAGATGTGGACGACGTTGCGCCCCTCGGTTTCTTCGCGCATTTTCTCGCCCTTGAAATAGCGCGTCGCCCGCACGGGAACGCTCCGAACGCCCCACGCCTCCATGCCGGTCAGCGTTTGCTCGGACACGATTTTCACGTCCGCCCGCGAAGGAGCGGACAACGCGACAAAACAGGCCGCGCCGCAAACAATAAACGCCGCGCGTATGCTCCGTCGGTTCTGCAAATGGGAACCCATCCCCGTCTCCCCTCACTATCGTCACTGCTGCGTGCCAATAAGGCTACCGGGCGCTAATCGTCTTCGTCTTTTTCGTCGATGCGCGGAACGAGTTTGTAGCCTTTGGGAACGTGAAACAGCGATTCGGGAAGCGTGTTGGTTTTGACGCTCAAAACCGTGTTGTGCGCTTCAAACGTTCCGCTAATCAGTTTGTCCACGGCGGCGGGAACCACGACACCGGGCGCGCCTTGAACCGCCAAGATAAGGTCGAACGACAGGGGCAACCCCTTCATTTCCGCCGATTTATCGTAGTACGGCTTGAACACTTTATGGACGCGCGTTGGAAGGAGTTGAGCGGCTTGCTTCAAGCGCTTGTTGGATTCGGGAATGGCGAGCGTCGTTGCCATCCACTGCTCGCCCGTTATTTTTACCGCCAAAACCCCGACGCCGGAACGCGGGTCTTTGAGCAGGAGATTGTTTATCGTCGAGTAGTTTACCGCCGGTTTTCCCGCAATGGTTTGCGTGCTGCCCCCCTCGGTGATCTTCGCGTCGCCGACCACGTCCACGCGGGCCAGCGGGCCGACTGCGCGGCTCATGACATCATCGAGCGTTTGCACCGAATACGTTTGGTGGGCGGTATCGAGGGTGTAGTATTTGTCGGTTTTGCTGTCGTAGATATGAACATAATTGACGGCTTCATGTTCCTCACGCAGCACGCCGTTTTTATAACTTCGGGTAATTTTTATCGGGATACCCCGCGCGCCAAATTCTTCCAAGCCCGTCAGCGTGAGTTCACTTACCACTTTCACGTCGGCCCGCGCCGCGCGCGGCGTCACGGCTCCCGTCACACAAACCGCTGCCACCGCTGTTGCGATAATCGCCGCCCCGATATTTTTCCGTCGCGTCATTCGTCCATTCCCCATTTAGTCGTTGATTTTCGGGCTATTTGAAACGTGTAAAATTTGCGCGGCCCGCTTCAAGAAAGCGGGCCGGTGTACTGATTTTGCGGGCCGAGGGAACTACATTCCCATCGGGCCGACGCCCCCGCCGCGCGGCATGGCGGCTTTGGTGTAGCCTGCGGGCACGGCGAACAAGGTGGCGGGTAAATTGGCTTCGGTAATCGAAACGACATCCGTTTGCGTCGTCATCGTGCGGGCGGGCAGCGCGGTTCCGCTCCCGGAAAGTCCGGCCCCGCGCGCAAACGATTGGCGCACCGTGGACGTGAGCGGCACGCCTTTAATGGTGGATAATTTGGCAATGAGCGGCTCCAAACCGGGCATCGCCGCCGCCGGGCCGCTGAGAACGCCAAGCATACCTTTTCCGGTCGCGCCGGGCATTTTCACGGCTTCGGTCGTCCACTGTTCGCCGTTCATGGTAATCGAGAACAGTGTACCGCTCGGCGTTTGCGCGCCTTTGGAAGCCCCGCCCGGAGGCATCGCGCCCTGTTTCATGCCCATCGCAATGGTGGCCTGCCACACGTAGTTCTTGGCGGGTTTTCCGGCAATGGTTTTGGTTTTGCCGCCGGGTTTGACCGTGGAGGTGGTTTTGATGTCCAGCATCGCAAGACGCGGGTCTTGCGCCATAGCCGACACGGGCACGGTCGTATAGGTCTTTTTGGTGGGGTTGAGAACGGTCAGGGTTTTGGTTTGCGCGTCGTAGATGGTGACTTGCTTGCCGTCATTGGCTTCGGTGCGAATTTTCGCGCCCTTGTAATAGGTCGTTTGCGATTGCGGCCCGGACGGCATTTGCGATGCCATTTGGCCGGACAAACCCGTCATCGTGACGCGCGAAACGACTTTTACATCGGCGCGGGCGGAGTGCGAAACGCCCAAAGCGGTGGTCGCGGAAAAAAGCAAAACAAACGAGGAGGACGACGCGGAAAAGCGGCGAAGCGAAATGTTCATGGTTACCCGCTTATACGTTCGCTTCGCCGCTTTTGGTTTCCTGCTTTGGCCCCCCTGCCCCCCAATAATGGGGGGTTCCGAATTGCATTTCCGTTCTTCCGAAAATGTTGCGGGGTATGCAGGGCTACTCAGAACCCCCCATTATTGGGGGCAGGGGGGCTAATTTTTATCGCCCCCAAACGAACTGACCTAAATCATTGACGGTCGTTTTATTGATCGCGCCGGGCTGCGTGCTTCCGCCGCCGAGGAGCGCGGACGGGTTGAACATAAACTCGGTGCGGTTTTGCAGCGCGCCGGGCGTGAACGTAATATCGAACGAGTTCGGCCCGCCCGCAATGATGCCGCCGAACAAGCCTGCCCCACCCGCGACGAGCGCGCCGTTGAAGTTATTGTTGGCAAGGCATTTGATACCGCCCAAACAGGCGTAGATAAGGCCGGTTTCGGAAGCGGCGTTGACGCCCATATCAATTGCATCGCTCGTGGGGGAAAGCGTGACGAGCGCGGTTTTGGCATACAATTGGGCCATCGTGTACGGTGACGAGGAGGTTGTTAAAGCGTACTGCGCGGACGAGTTCGTGGCGGTATACTTGCCCGCCGCGACAAGAAGGACGCCTCTGTTGTACAGAAGCGCGCTGTTCGTGATGTTTCCAGCGACATACACGACATTCGATTTACTTGAATCGGACGACGGCTGCAAATACAACTGGTTGGAGTTGCTGTTCAAGTCGCCGCTAATGTAGGCCGGGGCCGTGATACGCCGCTCACCGTTTACGCTCGGCGCGCTGTTCGTGCTGACCGAGCCGCCATACGTCGTGCCGGTTCTTCCTTGCGTAATCCAGCCCGCCTGCCACAAAACGACGGCGGATGCGTCGGGGTACTGACGGGTCGCGCCCAAATTCGTTACGCTGTTGATCTGCGCGATGGGATGCCCGTTTTGCGCGATGGCGGGATAGGTTTGGTAGTTGACGGTTCCGTTGGGATTCAAAAGGCCGTTGAGACTGTTGGTCAGCGAGGTTGCCGCGTTGCCGCCCGCGAACACTTGCCCGTCGAACGTAATCGTATTCGGATTGGAGCCTTTGCTGCCGCTTTGCGGACTCCACAAAATGCCGCCGTTCGACAAAACGCTGCCGTCGTAATGATTGCCCGTAGAGCGGGTGCGGAAGCCGCCGTTGGTCGATAAGGTGATCGTCGAGTTTGATTGAATAACGGTTGTCGAATCGAACGCCAAAAGCGGCTGGTTGGTTAAGGGCGCTTCCTGCTCAACCGTAAAGGTCGCATAGGCTTGGCTCGTAATCCCGGTTCGGGTTGCCGTGCCGGTTCCCAGCACGCGAATTTTACTGACGATGATTTGCTTCTTATTGACGGTATCGGTCGTGGACGTTTGGCTAAGGAGCGTCGCTTCGGATCCGTAGGTTCCGTCCAAGCGGTTCGCGTCGTCGTTGCTGATGAGCATGGTGGGCGCGAGCGTTCCAATGTCCGTATCGCTCCACGAGCGGTTTTGCGCCATATACGCGCGGATCATATCGTAGTGTTTTTGCACGGCGGCGTCGGCAAGGAGGTTCGCCTGCGTTTTCTTCGCGCCGCGATACGCGGTCAAACTGCTTGTATTCGACAGCGTAAAATACGACACGCCCATTAGCGCGCTGCAAACGAGCATCAGCATGGTGAACGTCAAAACGCTCCCCCGCTCGCCGCGACGATTGCGGGAGCGGAAGGAGCGATCAGAGGTGTTCTGCGAAAAGCGACGGCGGCAACAGGGGCGCGTCGCGCTCGGAACGAGCGACGGACGGTGCGCAGCAAAGACCACGAAAGCGTTCATGTCTTTAATTATTGGACAGGAACGCTGCGGGGCTTATGGCAAAAGATTGCTACAATTACCGGGTTTTTAATGCAGTTTTAATGATTTCTTAATTCTCCGCCCCCGCTGACCGTCATCGTTTGTGTCGCGGCATTTTTCAGGGAAGCGTCCGTCACGGACGCCGATACCGTAGCGAAAACCGCCGTAACGTTGGCCTGATTGACGGTTACCGACGGATCCACGGGGAAAAAGATGTCGATGGACGCATTTATCGGTGGGGCGGGCGAAAACAATAAAAGGGAACTCGACAGCGACAGGTTGGCGTTCGTCAATTCGCCGTTGACAAGAACCGTGGGCGGGGGCAAGCCAAGCGCGGACGTAATCGTAGGCGTCGCCGACAAATTCACGAGCAGGAGGGTGACCAGCGGCAACCCGGTGCTCGTGCTTTTTTGATCATACAAGTACGAAAACCGAGCGGAGTCTACGTTGCGAACCATAACAGTGTTCGGTACGGCGGGCCGGGCGGAACCGGATGCGGGTATGACCTGCCGGTTCAACGTATACGGCGCGCTGTTGCCGACCAGACGGTATATGATAACGTCGTTTGAACCGGCAATTTGCTGAAACGCGCTGTCATACGACGGGGCTTGCAAAATCAGCGTCGTCGGGCTTGCGCTGAAGCCATTACTGGACGGCAAAGCATAGGAACTGCTTTGTATATCGTCTTGCAGCAAGGACATGACGCGGCGGGTTTGGGTTTGCAGCGCGGCTTTGGTGTTGGTGAGTTTGCCCATCGTCCATGCCGTTATGAGCGCCCGCCCCGTCACGGTACAGATAACGAGCGCGAGGCCCGCCATCATCACCATTTCGACGAGCACCGCGCCCCGCTTGCGGGCGTTTCGTTTGCCGCGCCATAGCCGCGCGGATTTGGCTAAAAAAAAATTGCTCATTTTACGTACAACGTGTCCAAACAAACCTCAGAAACTTTGCCCCACGCGGTAAGGCTGGGCCAACTGACGCGCACGGTAATCTGCTGCACCGACGAGGAAACCGGCGTTACCCAATAGCGGCCTTGAAAACCGACGGTCGTATTGGCCGTGCCGTTGGGCATCACCTGATCGTTGCTGGTTGTCGAAACAGTAAAGGCCGTCGCCCCGGATGTGGGCCTGCTTCCCCACGATTGAAGCCGCACGGTTTCGATTTGCTTTTGCGCGATGAGGTAGGCGACCGTTTGCGCCTGCGCCTGCTGCGCGGTGCGGTACGACCCCAAACACAAAAGCATCGCGGGAAACAGCGCCGCCGTGATAACGAAAAGCGACGCCATAATCTCGACGACGGAAAAGGCGCGGCGCCTTTTCCGAACAAAACCTACCGAAATACCCGCCGCTTGACGGGTTAAAACCGAACCATTGAAGGCGGCGTCGGTGGTTAAAAGGTGCGGTGTCATGGAAGGTACAGTATCTCCGCTCACCTTGTGCCGCAGGCGTCGCAATTTTTCACATAGTTTTTAATTATTTTTTTACGTACCGATTTTTGTTTGTCTAATCTTCTCGGAACCAGACGGCGGCGTTGGGAGACAGGCTTTTCTTGTAGGCCGCGCCCGTGTCGCTCCGAATCGGCGTGTAGTTTGTGCCGCTGACGGTGTAACCAGGGCTTGGGGCCTTGAACCATTTGACGTGCCCGTCGCCAAGTAAGTAGTTACTGCCCGCGCTATGCCGCTGGCGTCCAACCAGATACCGATTGATGCACTCCTTCATCCGATTCCCGTATGTCGCATAGGTCGCCGGATCGTCCGCCCCTTCCGTCCACGTGCACTGCGCGCCCGTGCCCGGCGGATCGGCTCCCTCAACCAAAAAGATGTCCTGTGCGGGCGACTTTACTTGTGCCAGTGTCGCGGCAGGAATGCGATACTGCAGCGCGACGAGGGTTTCCAGTGTTCCGAAATAGGCGCGGTTGGTATGGTAACTCGACGACGGGCGGGAGTCTGCGGAAGTCGAGACAAAGTCCGGGCAGACGTAAATGCTCAACGACTTTCCGGCTGCCGTACCCACCTGATCGGGAAAATTCGCCTTGATGTACGGGTCGATTTGATACTGCCAGCCGATGTTATCGGTTGTGACGGGGTTAGGATAGTTCCCCAGCGGCAGGGTTTCGTCGTAATCCTGTGCGTAGGCCATAAAGGCAATACCGATTTGGCGCACGTTCGAGGCACAGGCGGACTGCCGCGCTTTTTCGCGCGCTTGCGCAAAAACTGGAAACAGTATCGCCGCCAAAATAGCGATAATCGCTATTACGACGAGGAGTTCGATTAACGTAAAGCCACGACGCGCATAAGAAAAAGCCATCGATCAAATCCTTCGCAATTTGGTTGTGGAATCCACGTTTGGATCTTTCAAACCATTCCGTTTCCAACAGTATACCCTAATCTCTATAAATCCGATAATATTTGTAGCAATTAAATTACTTGCAAAACATAGTGATTTCCCCCTCTTCAACAGAGCCGTGCCTCAATGATTTGCACCAGATTTTTGTGCAAAAATACGTGCGATAAAATAATTCTAATTCCCCCGCTGTTTTTGGTGCAATGAGGCCCTTGATAATGTTCGCGTTTTTTCGCTCGTTTGTTTTGTTGACGGCTTTGTTTTTCGTAGGTGCGACCGTCGCGCTCGCCGACCAGCCCAATGTTACCGAGGTGCGCCCAGTTGGCTCCTCATCTGCGGCGAAAACCTACGACGTAATGGAATGGTCGGTCACGCTGGATCAAACGGTCGCTAACCCGTTCGATTTCGACGATACGACGGTGGACGCCGTGTTTACGCGCGCCCTTTCCAAGCATCCGCAAAGTCCCAAAAGCGCAAGCCTGCGGTCGGATGTGGAAAGAGTAGCTGTGCCCGGCTTTTGGTACGAGCCGTTCGTGCGGGAAACCCAAGCCGACAAAAGCGTTCGCATGGGACGGCAAACCGGCGCAAGCGCCAAAAAACCCGGCTGGCGGATTCGCTTTTGCCCGCCCGCCCCGGCGGGTAAATGGACGATGCGCGTGTGGGCGAAAAACAAGGACGGCGCGAAACTTGGCGCACAAACCCTCACCTTTTCGGTCGGCGACAGCGGCAAACCGGGCATGGTGCGACGCATGGCCCCGAACCGGCGCTATTTTGTATACGACAACAAAAGCCCGTTTTTCATCGTCGGCGAAAACGTGTGCTGGGCGGACAGTCGCGGGCTTGCCGCCTACGACGATTGGTTTCCTAAACTATCGCAAGCAGGCGGCAATTACGCCCGGCTATGGATGGCCTTTCAGCCGCTGGAAGCCAAATCGCTCGGCTTGACCCGCTACGATATGGCAAACGCCGCCCACTTCGACGAAGTGCTCCGACTGGCCCAAGCAAATAAATTGGTTTGTATGCTCGCCTTTGGGACGTATGGCGAACTGCGAACGGGCGGCTATTTCAACGAGGGCAAATGGGCCGAAAACCCGTACAACAAAGCGAACGGCGGCCCGTGCGAAAAACCAGAAGATTTCTTCACGAGCCGTTTGGCGCGGCAAGCCTACAAAAAACGCCTGCGGTATTTGGTCGCCCGATACGGCGCGTATTCGTCGCTCGGCTTTTGGGAGTTTTGGAACGAGGAAGACGCCCCCGCCGACTGGCTCCATGAAATGGGCGCGTATATCCAGTCTATCGACCCGTACCGCCATTTAATTACCAATTCGGCCAGCACGACCGCGCGGGCGGAGTCGTGGCAGGTCGGCGAAATGGATTTGACGCAAACGCACCGTTACGGCGACGAAGGCTCCATCCGTGACATCGCGCCCGGTTTGCCCGGCGACCAAGCCGCCCATGCCGTTTTCAACAAACCGCACTTGATGGGCGAGTTCGGGATTTCGTGGCGCAACCCCGACGCCAAGTTCGACCCGCAAAAAACGGCGACGAATTTTCACAACGGCTTATGGGCAGGCGCGATGAGCGGAAACGCGGGCGGCGCGGTTTTGTGGTGGTGGGATAATTACGTCGGCCCGCAAAACCTGTATTCGGTGTTCACGCCGCTTTCTAAGTTCGCCAAAACCGTGCCGTGGGCGAGCCGCGATTTTCAGCCGCTGCTTGATGTGCCCGCGCCGCGCATCGCCAAAAGCAGCGGGCCGGAAACGTTTTCTTCGGTTGTTTTGACGCCGACAGCGAGTTGGGGCGGCAAATCCAGCGGCGCGGTCGTGGTTTTGCCCGACGGTCGAACGCGCGGAACCGGAACCCTCATTAGCCATTTATACGGGCCGAGCAAGCCGGAACTGCGCACGCCGCTTGTTCTTTCCGTCGATTTGCCCAAACCGTCCACGCTCGTGATGCGCGTTTTGACGGTTTCGCAGTCCGCGACGATTCGCGTTTTAGTGAACGGGAAAGAAGCCGCGTCGTTCCCTTTCGATGCCGCGCCGGGCAAGGGCGAAGGCTACGAATCTACCAAGCAATTTCCCGAATACAATAACATTTATCAAGCCCTGTTCAACAAAGACCGGAGCGTCGCCCTTCCGCAAGGAAAGCACACCGTCACGATTGAAAATACGAGCGGCGACTGGGTGCAAATCGGCTCATACACGCTGCAAAACGCTTTATCGTCCCGGTTCGCGCGCTTGACGCCCTATGTGTTGCAAGACGCGAAAACCGGCGAGACGCTGGTTTGGCTGCAGGACGGCGAATCCAACTGGGCGAATGATTTCGACCCGAAAACGCCGCGCGCGTTTTCGGGTGTCGCGCTCGATGTGCCCGTTGCCAAAGCGGGCGCGTTTACGGCGCAGTGGTGGGATACGCGCACCGGGCAAATTGTCCGAACGCAAGCCGTTCGCGTTGCAAACGGAAAAGCCGCGCTGGTTGTGCCGCCGTTTTCGCGTGACATCGCGCTTCGGCTCTTTCCGAGCGCGCCGATTAAAAGCGCGAAACGATAAGCCAACACCAATGAGACGCGGTACAATTTCCGTGATGGAATCGGCACAAACGCCCCAATCAGACCCGTTCGGCACGGAAGTAAACTTTACTCCCGATGACGCGGCGCATTTTGCCGAAATAGCGCGGCTCGTCACGGACTCCACGCCGCTGCTGCTGTCGTATATTGACGCCAGCCTGCGCTACCGGTTCGTCAACCAAGCCTACGTCGATTGGTTTGGCGGCACGGTGGACGAGATTATCGGCAAAACGGCGCAGGATCTTATCGGCCCGTCCGCGTTTGCGAACGTTTCCCCCTATCTCTACGCTGCGCTTGCGGGAAATCGGGTACGCTACGAAGACGAGATGCCCTAGCCCGGCTTGGGTATGCGCTATGTGTTCATCGACTTGGTTCCCGACCGCGACGAGAAAACTGAAGCCGTGCGCGGCTTTGTCGCCGTGGTTGCCGATATTACCGACCGGCGCAAAACCGAGGAAGCCCTTGCCAACCGCGAGCGGTATTTGGCGGCCCTCATCGACAACTCGCCGGATATTATTTCGCGCTGGGGGCCGAATCTGCGCTGCCAGTTCACCAGTTTAGCCGCCGCTCGCACCTTGAACGTGCCGACCGAATTTTTTGTGGGCAAAACACACGACGAAATGGGAATGCCGCGCGAATTCGCAGATGAAACCGAAGCGAATTTGCGGCGCGTCTTCGACACGGGGCAGGTCGTCCCGATGGCCTTTACCTTGTCCACGATTAACGGTCCGCGTTTTTATGAAGCGTCGTGCGCGCCGGTTTTCGACGCGCGCCAGTCGGTGGAAGCCGTGATGATGGTTAGCCGCGATGTCACTGAGCGGCGGGCGGCGGAAGCCGAGCGGGCGATGCTTTTGCTGTCTATCGCCGAGGCCGCTCAGGCACAGCGGCAGTTCCTGCGCGACGTGTTGTTTTCCGTGTCCGAAGGCAAGTTTTTGCTGTGCGAGAACGAAAGCGAACTTCCCGCCCATTTGCCGCTTATCGGTATGCCGGTTCCCTTGCCAGATAAGCGCGATTTGAAATCGCTTCGCCGGGCCGTATATAACGCGGCGTGCGACCGTGAATTTGACGAGGAGCGGGCGCAGGATTTAATCACCGCGTCCGGCGAAGCGGCGATGAATGCCGTTGTGCATGGCGGCGGCGGCGAGGCCCGCGTGTGCGCCCGCCCTCATGGCGACGTTTTGCAGGTATGGGTCACCGACCGGGGCGAGGGCATCGGCATGGACTTTCTGCACAAGGCCACGCTTGAGCGCGGGTTCACAACGGCGGGCACGCTGGGGCATGGCTTTTGGTTGATGATGAAAACCGCCGACCGCCTCCATCTTTTAACCGGCGAAAACGGCACAACGCTCGTTTTGGAGCAGGAGCGCACCCAACCCCTGCCTTCGTGGCTGCAAGCCGCTTCTCAATTCGAGCCGCCTGCCCTCTCTAATGAGGAGTAGCCGGACAAAATAAACGATTCGGGAAGGGCAAATCTTCCGCGACGGCGAAAGGTAGCGCACTTCTTCGCCCCGCCTCGCTTGGAAAGCCGCTCCCCGTATGCCCCGCTACGCCGTCACCATTTTTCTGTCCGCGTTTTTGCTGTTTCAAGTCGAGCCGATTATCGCCCGCTTTATCGTGCCGTGGTTCGGCGGCTCGGCAGCCGTGTGGACGACGTGCTTGCTGTTTTTCCAAATCGCGCTACTCGGCGGCTATTTGTATTCGCACGGCGTCGTTGCAAAACTATCAACCCGTAAGCAAGCCTTTGTGCATTTGAGCCTGCTTTTCGCAAGCGCGCTCATCGTGCTTCTTTCGCACATCACACCGGCCACTTTTCTCAAACCGGTGGGCGGCGGCGACCCGTCGGGGCGTATTTTGCTGGTGCTTTTTGCCACCGTCGGCGTCCCTTATTTTACGCTTTCGACGACCGGCCCATTGCTTCAAGCATGGTACGCCCGCGAACAAGAGGCGAAAGCGTTAGAAACCGGAACCGCACCCAGTCCGTATCGCTTGTATTCACTGTCCAACATAGGGTCGATGCTCGCACTGCTTTCGTATCCGATTGTTGTGGAGCCGTTACTTACAGTCACGCAGCAGGCATGGGTTTGGTCGGGTGCGTATCTGCTGTTTGTCTGCTTTTGTGCCGTTCTCGCGTGGCGCGTCGTCGGTTTGCCGACCGCCCCGCCCGAAACATCCGAGGGGACTGAAGCCGCTCCTGTTACCGAGCAGCCGCCGACGATTTTGGACTACGCCGCGTGGATTGGACTGTCGGCCTGCACCTCGGTTCTGCTCATCGCGGTCACGAACCATATTTCGCAAAATGTCGCCGCCGTGCCGCTTTTGTGGATCATTCCGCTTTCCCTGTATCTGCTCACGTTTATTTGGTGCTTCGGGCCGAAAACGTGGAAATGGCATCCCGCGTTTTTGCCGTTCCCCGCGATTGCGTTCGCGCTGATGGCCTACGCGCTCAACGAAAATCAGGAAAACATGGATGTGAACCAACTCGTTCCGCTGTGGATGGCCTGCTTTTTCGTATGCTGTTTACTGTGCCACGGCGAGTTGGCCCGTCAAAAACCGGCCCCGCGCTTCTTAACCGGCTTTTATCTAATGATTTCCATTGGCGGCGCGCTCGGCGGTGTGTTTGTCGCGCTCATCGCGCCGCGTATTTTTTCCGCGTTTTTTGAATTGCCCTTATCTATCGGAGCGTGTGCCGTTATTGCCTTATTTAGCGTGTATAGAATCGGGATTCGGCAATGGGAAGGCAAGGCGTTTTGGGCAATTGTGGCTGCCGCATCGGCCTATTTGTGCTGGATACTGGGCAGTCAAGCGCAAAACGAAGTGCAAGGCGCAAACGTTTCCCTGCGCTCGTTTTATGGCGTGCTGCAAACCCACGACTACGGCAAAAGCACAACCGACCCCGACCGGATGCGAACGCTCGCCAACGGAACCATTTTGCACGGCTCGCAGTATTTAGACCCCGCCAAACAAGACACACCGACAACCTATTACGGAAAAGATTCCGGCGTCGGAATCGCTTTGCGCTTGGCGCAGGAAAAATCCGATGCCATTCATGCGGGCTTTATCGGACTCGGAACCGGAACGCTCGCGGCCTACGGGCGAAAAGGCGACGATTTGACGTTCTACGAAATCAACGCGCAAGACGAATGGGTTGCCCGCCACGAGTTCGCCTATTTGTCGAACTGCCCCGCCGACGTTCACGTGGTTTTGGGCGACGCCCGATTGTCGCTCGAAGCCGCGCCCACGACCCAAGCCTACGACGTGCTTGCCGTCGATGCGTTTTCGTCGGACTCCATTCCGATTCACTTGCTGACCCACGAAGCGTTCGGCGTGTATTTTAAGCACTTGAAACCCGGCGGCATTTTGGCGGTTCACGTTTCCAACCGATACGTGGATTTGAAGCCGGTTGTCGCATCCGGGGCGCAAACCTATGGGAAAAACGCTGTTGTCGTCAAGCACTTAGCCGACGACGAAACCGCCGAGCGTTCGTCCGAATGGCTTCTGGTTTCCGACCGCAAGGATTTATCCACGATTCCTCTGCTGCAAGAACAAAATGCCTACGTGCCAATTATTCCACCGACGTTTCGCCCGTGGACGGACGGTTACAGCAACCTGTTCCAGTTGGTCAAAAAAGGCGACGATTGAAACTTTGTGCCCGTCGTCCCGTCAGAAAAAGCGGAAATGCCTCGACCCGTTGACGCCGTGCGCCGTTTACTGCTTATTGCCGCCCCTGCGCGCCAAGCGGGTCGCATGGAAACGCGCCTTGTCGCAGATGACGGCGGACAAATAACGCCCGAACAAGCCCATGCGCTCGCCGACGCCTTTTTGCGCGATACGACCGAAAAAGCGGCCCGTCGTTTTGTGCCCTGCGACGTTTGGCTCGCGCTCGACGGTGCGCCCGCCGACGTACCGGAAGCCGTCCGAAACGGCCTTTTCACGGTACCGCAAGAAGGCGCGGATTTCGGCGAGGTCGTGACCCGGCTATTTGCCCGTGGTTTCGCCGAAGGCTACGACCATATAATTTTAATCGGAAGCAAAACGCCGCATTTGCCGCCCGCGTTCTTGATTGATGCGTGGGGCCGTATGCGTGACGATCAAACCGACATCGTGCTTGGCCCGACCGATACGGGCGGCTATTATTTGCTGGGCTTGAAGCTAAACCGGCCTGAACTGCTCCAAACGTTTGCGTGGAGCGCGTCGGGCGGCACGTTGGGTCAAACCCGTGACGCGGCACAAAACGCGGGCCTTCATGTCGCGCAAATACCGGTGTGGTATGCCATCGACACGTGGAGCGATGTGCAACGCCTTCGCACCGATATTGCACGCGGTTCGGTCGTTGCTTCGCATACGCAGGCCGCGCTTTCGCAACTTTTTTAACCGTTTTTACGCTATTTATTTTCAGACCATTTAAGGAAACAACCGTGAAGAATTTTCGGAACACAGCCGCCGCGTGCGGGTTCGTAGTATTGATGACCGCGACGCTCGTCGCCGCCGTGGGCGGGCAGCGCAAAGCCGACGCTTTTCCCAAGTTCGCCAAAAAGGAAAACAAGCAATGCGTTTTCTGCCATGTGAATCCTTCCGGCGGCAAGCGCAACGCGACGGGTAAATGGTATGGCGCGCACGGTTTGTCCCTCGCGGGCTACACGCCGGAAAAAGCCGCCGCCGAATTTGGCGGAGCGGCAGGCGCGACCGCCCCGTCCGGTGTCACGGGCACGACGACCAAACCGGCCCCGAAACCGTCCGCCAAGCCTGCGCCCAAAAAGCCCGGCGCAAAACCGACGCCCAAACCCGCGCCGAAAAAGAAATAACAACCGTTCCAAAGGGAAACACGAAATGCCGCACCCAAAATTTAGTGGTCAGGAAATCGGCGAAAAAGGCGACGCGCTGTACCAAACGGTGCGCCCAAACGTAGAAACGCCGGAAAATATTGGGAAGCTGCTCTCGCTTGACATAGAAACCGGCGAGTACGAACTGGGCGACGACGCAAGTTTTGACGCCCAGCGTAAACTGCAAGCCAAGCATCCCGGCGCGGCGATTTACACCGTGCGAATCGGATACAACGCGGTGTACGCTCTGGGCGGCGTCGTTGAGCGTGTCGCTTCGTGATGAACGGCAGCGTTTCCCAACGTCACGCCATTTTGCCGATTTCCCTGCGGACGGCGCGGGGCAATGTGACGATTGATTTTGTTATAGACACCGGCTTTACCGGATATTTGACTTTGCCTGAAGCCGCCGTTTTTGCGATGGGACTTGCGTTTGTGGAAGAAATTCTCGCGAATCTTGCGACCGATGCTCAAGTTTACTTGCCTGTTCACTCCGCGACAATCTTGTGGAACGGTGCGGAGCGCGAAGTAGGTGTCCTTGCGACGGGGAAACGGCCTCTTTTGGGGACGGCGCTTTTATCGGAGCATGAATTGCTGATTCAATTTAGAAACGGCGGTCTTGTCCAAGTAGACGAACTACAACCATGAAAAACCAAATTAACCGCGTAGGAATTTTTATACTTGCCGGGGTGGCTATCGCGGCTCCTGCTTTTTTGGTGGACGGCTTGGCGCTCGCGCCCGTAAATGCCGCCGCGCCGGTTGCTGCCGAATCGGTGGCAACCGACAAGATCAAAGATATGACGGCAACGCTTGTCGTGAACAACGACGGAACCGATTACGACGAACTCAAAAAAATCGGCGGTGCATTCGCCGCAACGTACCGGATCAAGCGTATGGAGGTTTCCTACAAAAACCCGAACAAGGTGCGCTTTGAAGGCAAGGCGCTGGGAATGGGCGCGCTGATGATCTACAACGGCGAGCAAAAATACTTCCGCGTTCCCCTGCACACGGAAACACAGAACGTCAAGGGCAAAGCCGGGCAAAAGCAAAGCCTGATGGACATGGGCATCTTTTCCAAAGACTATTTGACCCTCGATTGGAAGCCGACGTTCGTGAAAGCCGACAAGGGGCTTTTGCAATACGATTTAACCCAGCGCGATTCGACCAACAAATCGCACGAAATGGTATGGGTGAACCCTAAAACGTCGCTGATTGCCAAACGCCAAACCTTCAACGGCGACAACAAACTGCAAAAAGAAATGCGTTTCACCAAACCGACGCAAATTCGGCCCGGTATTTGGGTTCCGACCCGTATCGAGATTTACAATCAGAGCGGCAAATTGGGCGCGGTGCAGGACATCCAAGACATCAAGATCAATTTGGGCGTTGACGACGACCGGTTCAAGATTTCGTGACCCAAATTTCCACAGGTTCCCCGGTTGGGGCCGCCGATACGCGAAAAAACGCGCAGTCGGCGGCCTTCCTTTTGATTGGCGTTTTAACGGTTTTGCGCTTGTGGTACGGGGCGACGCACAATCTGGTGCAGGACGAAACCTACTACTGGCAGTGGAGCCGCCACCTTGCCGCGTCGTACTACGATCAAGGGCCGGGTATCGCTTACGTTATTCGTTTAGGCACGCTCCTTTTTGGCGACACGGCGTTTGGCGTACGCTTCATGCCCATCGTTTTGTCCGCGCTGACGGGTTTATACACGTTTTGGACGGCCCGACGCTGGCTCGGCGACGGCGCTGCTTTGCTGTCCCTCGTACTTTTATCGGTCGCACCGCTGTTCGCATGGGGCGGCGTGCTCGCCACGTACGACAACCCGCAGGTCTTTTGCTGGGCGGCGGCGCTCTACGCCGTAACATGCACAATACAGGAAAACAAAACGCGCGGCTGGTATCTGACCGGGCTTTTAGTGGGTTTGGGTTTGTTGTGCAAACTGACGATGCTGCTTTTCGCGCCGGGCGTTCTCGTGTTCCTCATCTTGTCCCCCGACGCCCGCAAATGGCTCCGTAGCCCGCATCCCTATCTCGCCTTCGGAATCGCCCTCGCGCTGTTCGCGCCGGTTTTATGGTGGAACGCGCACCACAACTGGGCCGGGTTTCTCCACGTTTTCACGCTCGGCAACCGACAACGCAACGCTCAGCCGGGCCGATGGTTCGGTGAGTTTTTCGCGGGACAAGGCCTTGCCATTAGCCCCGCGTTTTGGCTGTGCGAGCTGTACGTATTGTGGATGTTCGCCCGTGGCTTGTGGCAAAAGCGACAAATCTTCAACGTGCCGAGCGAAACGGCTCGCTTTCTTTTAGCCTTCGCCGCGCCGACGCTTTTGCTGTGCTTCACGGTCGCGCTGCGCTCCAAACAGGAAATCAACTGGCCCGCGCCGACACACCTTGCAGGCCTGATGGCGCTTGCCGCGTGGTTCACCGCCATCGCAACCGGCCCCAAAGCCCGAACGGCGCGAAACTGGACGGGGCTTGCCGTCGGGTTTTCGATTTTCGTCGCGCTGTGCGGCTTTTTTCCGGGCCTGCTTCCCGTCCTCGGTTTGCGCTTGACCGCAAAACAGGCCGAAAAACCCAACGAATTTTACGGCTGGCAAGAGGTCGCGCAATCCGTGGAAACCGCACGGCGCGATTTGGAGCGCGACGGCAAGCCCGTGTTTCTTGCCGGTTTGAATTACCGCGTCAATTCGACGATGGCTTTCTACCTACCCGATCACCCGCAAACCGAGGGGCTTTTTCTGCGCTCGCGCCGCGACCAATACTGGATTTGGACGAAGCCCGAAACGCTTGTCGGACAAAACGCGATACTGTCCTTCGACGACACGAACGACGACGCCTTTCAACTTGCCAAATTGTACTTTGACAGCGTGACGCCGCTCCCGCCCGTTTACGTGAACCGCCCCGGCTTTAGCGGCCCCGTCCGCCGCTGGTATCGATTTGAGTGCCGCAACTTCCACGGCTACGATCCCGACAAACACGCCAACGGCTACTAAACGCCGCTCCGTTCCTAAATGAAGGAAAAAGGCGCGAAAACCGACAATACATAGTGTGGAAAGAAACGAAACGCGATGAAACTGCCGTGGAGCATCCAATTACTGGGCGGCTTACGGGCACACAGCGCGGACAACGTTGTCGTCGGGCATTTTCGCACCCAAAAAACCGGGGCGCTTTTCGCGTATCTCGCCACCCATTTTCGCCACCCCCAATCCCGCGAAACGCTGATTGAGCGTTTTTGGCCCGACGACGATTTTGACGCCGCCCGTCAAAGCCTGCGCGTCGCCCTCGCTTTTTTGCGCCGGGCATTGGAGCCGGAAGGAACGGAACCCAATTCCGTACTGCTGGCCGACCGCGTTTTTGTGCGCCTGAGCGAGGACGCATTTTCCACCGACGTGTGCGCGTTTGAGGCCGCCATCCGCCGTGCCCAAACTCCAACAAGTTCCGCACCCGCCGCCGCGCTCGAGATAGGCGCGCGGGTTTCCGCATGGGAAGAAGCGATTGCGGCTTACGGCGGCCCGTTTCTGCCCGGCTACTACGACGACTGGATTTTAGCCGAGCGCGACCGGCTGCACGAAATATGGTGCGACGCCCACGTCCGCCTTGCGGCCTGCTGCGACCAATCCGGTGACTGGCGGCGCGGCCTCGCCGCGCTCGATGCCCTTGCCTCGGTAAGTGAGGCCGAAGGTGACAGCCCGGATTGCGCATGGAGCCGCGACGCCCGCGCGTTGCGGGAGCGGTTGCAGGGCAAGCAAAAAGCGGCCCAATCGCGCATGGCTCCGGTTTCGGAGACGGTTTCGCCGCTGCAAGCCCTGCTCCCGACCGACGGTTTTTGGGGCCGCGAAAAAGAAATCGCCGACCTGCGCGAACGGTTCCACGATAAAACCGCGCGACTTGTCACGCTGACCGGGCCGGGTGGAACCGGAAAAACACGCCTCGTTTTGCAGGCCGCGTCCTCGATTGCCGAATCGAGCGGCGACGGCTCACCGATTCCCGTGCATATCGCGCCGCTTGCTGCCCTGTTCGATCCGGCCCGTTTGCCCGATGCCATAAGTGATGCGCTCGGGTTACCGCGCGCCAAATCCGCAAACGCCGACGCTATCTTGGATGCGGTTATCGCGCGCCTAAGCGACGGGCCGCCCGCGCTCCTTGTTTTGGATAATGTCGAGCAAATCGCGGGCAGCGAAACTGCCCGCGTCGTTGGGGCGTTGCTTGCGGGTGCGCCGCATATTACGTGCTTTGCGACCTCGCGGCGACGCATCGGCGTGCCCGGCGAGCGGCTTTTTGCGGTTCCCCCGCTTCCCCTACCCGATTCCGTTGCCTTGTTCGCGGGCCGCGCGCAGGCCGTGAACGACGATTTTGACTTAACAAGTGGCGCGAACCAATCCGATGTGGAAGCCTTGTGCAAAGAATTGGAAGGCAGCCCGCTCGCCATTGAACTTGCGGCGGCGTGGAGCGCGGCTTTATCGCCCGTCGAAATCCGCGAACGACTGCACGAACGGTTCGCTTTGCTTTCGTCGCGCAAGGGCGAAAAAACCGACCGCCACCGCTCGCTGTGGGCTGCGATTGCATGGAGCTACGATTTGCTGCCCCGCGACCTGCAAAAAACGTGGGCGCGGCTATCCGTCTTCCGCGACGGCTGGACACTCGATGCCGCGCGGGCGGTAACCGGGGACAGCGACGAAATCGCGGAAAGTTTGGCTCGTTTGCGCGAGCGCTCGCTTCTTGTTTCCCTCCATGGCGCGCACACCGGCAGTTTGCGCTTCGGGATGTTGCCGTCGCTCCGTGAGTTCGCGCAAGAACAGATGGACGCCCTCGATGATTCCCGCCAAAAACACGCCGAGTTTTTTTCGGATTTGCTAAAAGCCGCCAAACCGCAACTACGGGGTAAGCAACATGCTTATTGGATGAAGCGATTGGACGACGAGATGCCCAACCTGCGCTACGCCCTCGCATATTTTTCCTCCTTGGTGAAGAGCGATGCCGCCTGCGCGGAACAGTATCTGTTTTTCGCCAGCGCGTTTTCCGAGTTTTGCCGCCACCGTGGGTACATCAGCGACGCCCGTGAACAACTGGATCTGGCCCTCGCACGAACCGCTGCGCTTCCTTTGGAATCATCCGAACGGCAAATCGCCCGCGCCGCCGCCGTCAACGCATCGGGCCTTGTCGCATGGATGCAGGGCGACACCGAACGCGCAACGAGCGATTTTGAAACCGCCCGCGCCGTTTGGAAAGCGCAAAACGACATCAAGGGATTGGGGCGCGTACTGGGAAATCTTGCCCTTCTTGCGATGGAACACGAGGAGCAGGAACGGGCGTGGAGTTTGTGCGACGAAGCCCTGCCCCTGCTGAAACAAATCGGCGACTTAAAACCTATCGCAAACGCATTGGGCACGATGGGCAATGCACGCTTGGAGCAAGAACGTTGGGACGAAGGGCGCGCCTACCATGAAGAAAGCCTTGCGCTGTACCGCGAACTCGGCGACACGGATGGCGTTTCGATTGCGCTTGCCAGTTTGGGCTATGCGGCCCAACATCAAGCCGATTACTTAGCCGCCCGTGCGTTTTACAAGGAAAGTCTGCAAATTCGGCACGATTTGGGCGATAAGTGGCGCGTCGCGTTTTCGCTCGTCAGCATCGGCAATTTGCTCTGGGCGCAGAAAATCGCCGCGCCCGCGCTGACCCTGTACGCCGCAGCCGAAAAATTGCGGGCGGATTTGGGCGCGCCCGTGTCCTCGTACCGGCAAAAAGAATTCGACGAAAAACAAGCCGCGATGCGCGCCCATATCGGCGCGGCCCACGCGGACAAAGCCCAAGCCAAAGGCGACGGCTTGGATTACGAGGGCGCGGTCGCGTATGCGCGGTACGCGCTGTGCCGAGAAAAACCGTCCGCGCCGACCGACTAACTTTCGCCGCGCAAAAGGGAAACCGGCGCAAGCACTTGGGCGCTGCGGTTGGGCAAATATATCTGCACGCTTTGCGCCCGCCCATACAGCAGCACGGCTTGCAACCCGTAAATCTGATTTTCCGACACGCGACCAAGCCCGGCAAATTCGCTCGCGTCCGAATCGAGAACGAGTTGGTAATCTTCGGCGTCCGGCACGGGAATGCGCAAATCCGCCAGCGAGCGTTCGGGGTGGAAGTTGAACGCGAACACGAGCGGCCCGCGTCGGAAAACGAGAAGTTTGTCTTCCTCATGCACCGATAACTGCTCAATGAATGAATCGGTCAGCAAATCGAAGCGTTTGTCCAATGCCTGCATTTGCGCGTCGAAAGCGTTCAGGCCGTGGTAACGCAAATTGGGGTTGTCCGCGAGCGACCACTCACGGCGGGCGTGACGGTACGAAAACCCGTTGTCCAAACGGGGGAAATCCACCCATTCAGGATGCCCGAACTCGTTACCGATGAAGTTGAGGTAGCCCCCACCCGCCAGCGCGAACGTAATCAATCGCGCCATTTTGTGCAGGGCGACGCCGCGCTCCACGACATAATTGGCATCGCTTTTGCCCATACCGAAATACATCTGCTCGTTCATCAAGCGGAACGCAAACGTTTTCCCACCGACGATAGATTGGTCGTGACTTTCGACGTAGGAAATGCTTTTTTCCCCTCGGCGACGGTCAAGAAGCGCGTGCCATAGCTCGCTCATGTTCCAATCCCAATCGCTGCGCTCGGCGATTTTCTCCCAAAAATCGGGTACGCCCATAGCGAACCGGTAGTCGAAACCAATTCCCCCCTCGCTGGTTGGTCGCGCAAGGCCGGGCATTCCCGATACGTCTTCGGCAATCGTGATCGCATTCGGCTGAACGGCTTTCGCCACATCGTTTGCCAATTTCAGATACACGATGGCTTCCTCGTCCACGTCCGCCCCGAAGTAATCGTCGTAGCCCGCGAAAACGCGCCCCAAACCGTGCCCGTGAAACAGCATACTGGTTACGCCGTCGAAGCGGAAACCGTCGAACCGGAACTCGTCGAGCCAGTAGCGGACGTTACTTAAAAGAAAACGCTGGACTTCGGGCTTGGCATAGTCGAACACGAGCGAATCCCACGCCGCATGGTCGCCACGCTCCCCGGCGTGGAAATATTGGTACTCGGTTCCGTCGAATTGGTTCAAGCCCTCTTGGGTATTTTTGACCGAATGGCTGTGTACCAAATCCAGCAAAACGACAAGGCCCATTCCGTGGGCGGTATCGATCAGACGCTTCAAATCTTCCGGCGTGCCGAACCGCGACGAAACCGCAAAAAAATTGCTGACGTGATAGCCAAACGACCCATAGTATGGATGCTCCGCTATCGCCATAATTTGCACGGCATCGTAGCCCAAACCGGCGATGCGCGGCAGTATACGCTCGGTAAATTCCGCAAACGTGCCGACGCCTTCGTTTTCCTGCGCCATACCGATATGCGCTTCGTAGATACGCAGTCCCTCGCCGGTCGGAATGGTCGGCGCGGAGTTCGCAAACGTATATGCCGCGGCAACTTGTTGCGGCATCCAAATCTGCCCGGTGAACGATCCGTCTTCCGGTCGCTGCACGACGCGCCGAATGTAGGCGGGTATGCGGTCGCTTTCCTGCCCCGCGCCGTCTACGACATGAACTTTCACCAGAGAGCCGTGCGAAAGGGCGGCCCGCCCACTGGATGTGTCC
>CAXTBP010000004.1:45300-68318 GCA_964241985.1 uncultured Armatimonadaceae bacterium
CGCAACAGGTCCGACGCATGGACCGTCACGACCCCCCGCGTCCGGTGGCCGCCGCGGCTCCAACCCTTGAAATCGGCAGTCAAGAACAAGGCCCGCGCCCCCGGCCCCCACTCCCGATACCAAATTCCCGGCACGCCGCTCTGTTCCCCGCGATTGAATCCAAAGTACGTGTGCCCCAAACTGACCGGCCCCAGCAAGCCACCGTTCGCATCGATGCGTTCACGCACGGCAGCATACTCCGCCTCGCGCCGCACCAAATGGGACGCAAACGGAACCAAATAGCTGTCGTCCTTGACTAACTGCGGCAAAGCATCGGAATCCATAATTTAAGCCTTCGTTTTAGTGTACCGGTTTTCGCCCGGCTTGTTTTGTTTTCCGCCGTTCGGCTATAATAAACGCGGCTTGTTTGCAAGCGTCCGAATTGGGCGAAAAGGAAACGAGCGGAGATTTTAACTTATGAAATTGCAGGAATATCAAGCAAAAGAGCTGCTCGCAAAATACGGCGTACCGACGCCCAAAGGGCAGGTTTGCGAAACGCCCGAACAAGTCGCGGACGCGATTGCCAATTTGGGCGGTAAGGGCGTAGTGAAAGCGCAAGTCTTGGCGGGCGGGCGCGGCAAAGCGGGCGGCGTGAAAGTCGCCAAGTCGGCGGAAGAAGGACAAACCTTCGCGGCCTCCATCTTAGGTAAGGCGCTGTACTTTGAGCAGGCCAAGCAGGAATTGACGATTGAGCGCGTGCTTGTCGAGGACGTTTTGCCGATTGCCAAAGAGTATTATCTGGGCCTGACCTCGGATCGCACAACGCAGCGCAACGTGTTCATCGTATCGTCGCAGGGCGGTATGGATATTGAAGAAGTTGCCCATTCGCACCCCGACGCGATTGGCCGCTATCCTGTTGACCCGTTTTTGGGCGTGCGCGATTTCGCCATTCGCCAAGTTGCCAGCGAAGGCGGCATTCCCGCCTCCGAACTTGCCGCCCTTGCCCCATTCCTTCGCAAACTGTACCAAGCCTATACGGAAAACGATGCGAGCCTGATGGAAATTAACCCGCTCGTTGTGACCGATGAGGGCGAGTTTATCGCGGGCGACGCCAAAATCGTGATTGACGACAACGCGCTGTTCCGCCATCCCGACTTCGCGGTCTTCGCGGAAACGAGCGAAGAAACCGACGAGTACGAAAAAGAAGCCGTCAAGCGCGGCATCAACAACTACGTTCACTTGGACGGCAACATCGGCATCATCGGCAACGGCGCGGGCCTCGTTATGACGACGATGGATGAAGTCAAGCGCGCGGGCGGCGAAGCGGCTGACTTTTTGGACATCGGCGGGGGCGCGAAAGCAGAACTCGTGAAAAACAGTTTGGAACTCGTTTTGTCCGATCCGAACGTCAAGGGCGTGCTGTTCAACATCTTCGGCGGCATTACGCGCGGCGACGAAGTGGCCCGTGGGATCATCGAGGGCGTCAGCTCACTCGACGTGAAAGTGCCGATTGTCGTCCGGCTTGCCGGAACGAACGCCGAGCAGGGCTTGGAACTCCTCAAAAGCACCGACCTTATCCCCGCCGCGACCATGCAGGAAGCCGCGCAAAAAATCGTCTCGCTCGTCGGCAATGATTAGAATAGGTTGCCACACCGACGCCAAATGCACTTTCCCTGCGGAAATCCTTCGCTTAAGCGTCCGAAACGTTTCGGTGTGGCAATTTATATTATAACTGACTATGGCGAAAGGGCACGACAAGGACGGGTTGGGCGACCGCATGAAGCGGTACGAGGCGGTATGGCGACGCCAGTTCGTGCCGCGCTTGCCGCTCATCGTGCGCGTGGACGGCAAAGCGTTCCATACGCTGACCCGCAACTTGAATCGGCCCTTTGACGAACCGTTCGGAGCCGCAATGCAGGCCGTCGCGGTCGCGCTGTGCAAAGAAATTGACGGCGCGATGCTCGCCTACGTGCAGAGCGACGAGATCAGCGTGTTGGTGCGCGACGACCAAACGCTCGTGACGCAGGCGTGGTTCGACAAAGAAGCCGACAAAATCGTGTCCGTTTCCTCCGGTATCGCATCGGCGGAAATGACGGCACAACTAAATAACGGCGTCCGGGCCGTGTTTGACAGCCGGGCGTTCACGCTTCCGCGCGAAGAGGTCGCCAACTATTTTATTTGGCGGCAGCAGGACGCGACAAAAAACTCCGTCAGCATGGCGGCCCACGCGGAACTTGCGCGAAAAACGAACAAGCGGGATGCGCAGGCACTTCTGAACGGTAAATCGTGGGCGGAGCAGCAGGAAGTATTGTTTGCGGAATGCGGCATCAACTGGAATGACTACGCGACGCAGTGGAAACGTGGCGCGTGCGTCGTGTCGGGATTTGAAGAGCGAGCGGGACAAAACGGGCCGGTTTTGCGCCGCGTTTGGCAGGTCGATAAGGAAATTCCCATCTTCACGCAGAACCGGGATTATATCGAGCGTTTTTTGGGGCATCCCCAAACGCAGGAAAGTTGAATTATGAAAACCTTTGAATACAAGATTGTGACGTCCACGGATTCCGACGAGGACGACGAAACGATGCTTAACGACTTGGGAGCCGACGGTTACGAACTCGTGAGCGTCCACGTGTCCGAAGTGACCTATGTCGAAGGCGGCGAAGACGGCGACGAGCCGGACGAAGACGCCGAAGAGTTCACGGAAGAAGTCGTGACCTACTACTTCAAGCGCGAAAAAGCGTAGGATCGGCACAAACCATGAGCATTTTGTTGGATGAAAACACCCGTGTCGTCGTTTCGGGCATCACGGGGCGGGAAGGCGCGTTTCACACGGGCCAGATGATGGACTATGGTACGCAAGTGGTCGCGGGCGTCACGCCGGGCAAGGGCGGACAAACGACCGAGCGCGGCGTGCCGATTTTCGACACGGTCGCCGAAGCGGTCGCGCAAACCGGCGCGAACGCGCACTTCGTATCGGTTCCCCCCAAGTTCGCCGCCGATGCGGTGATTGAGGGCGCGGCGGCGGGAATTGAATTGATTGTCTGCATCACGGAAGGCATTCCCGTAGAAGACATGGTCAAAGCCGTTCGCTATGTCAAATCGACGGGCAAATCGCGCCTCATCGGGCCGAACTGTCCCGGGCTGCTGTCGGTCGGCAAGGGCAAAATCGGTATTATCCCGGCCAGCACGTTCGCGGCGGGAAATGTCGGCGTCGTGTCGCGGTCGGGAACGCTGTGCTACGAAATCGTGGACAGTTTGACCCGCGCCGGTTTGGGCCAAACGACCGCCGTTGGTATCGGCGGCGACCCGGTTTTGGGCATGAGTTTCATCGACGTGCTGCCGCTCTTTGAAGCCGACCCAGACACGAAAGTAGTCGTCATGGTCGGCGAAATCGGCGGGGCCGACGAGGAAATAGGGGCCGAATACATCAAAACGATGAGCAAGCCCGTGGTCGGCTTCATCGGGGGACGCACCGCGCCCCCCGGCAAGCGCATGGGCCACGCGGGCGCAATTGTGTCCGGTACGTCCGGCTCGGCGCAAAGCAAAGTAGACGCGCTGGAAGCCGCCGGTGCACCTGTTGCCGACACAACGGCGGATATTCCCGCCCTCGTCAAACAAGCCTTAGCCAAAGCGGGCGTGTAACGACACTTCTCAAGTCAACGAAAAAGCCGCGCCATTTGGCGCGGCTTTTTATTTTTCTTCCATGCCGATGCACCGTTTTATCGTTTCGGATATGGGATACACGCGCTCCGGTGGCAACAACGTCTTTGCCTGCGTTTCCTTGCCGCCGCGCCACAAAGTGGCAATCTTTTTCGCGCGTGCCGTGTAGTCTTCGATGGAAACCGTCCACTCGTCCACAAAGCGCGTGATAACGTGGCGGCTCAAACCGACTTGAATACTTCTGTGCGCCAAACTCGCCCCGCGCAGCGACTTTTCGGGATCCCACTGGATATGCACCTGCGCCCGATTAAACGCGGTTTCCCACTCCGTGAAGTTCGCGTAGACGCCGGGTTCGGCGTCCGTCAAAACGCCCAGCGACAACGCTTCTTCCCACCCGGCCCGCGTGATGCGCACGGCGAGAATGTGTTCCTGCCCCTTCTTCTGGCCCCAGTTGCTCCGCTCCATCAGCCACAAAAACGACGGCTTGATCCACGTCATGCGCCCGGTCGAAAACGGCGGGACGAACTTTTGTGCGGCGAGTGCGGGCAAGGCAATCGCGGGCGCATACGCTTGATATACTACGATGGTTTCGGCGTCGAAGTCCGCCCGTATTTCCCGTGCGGCAATGTCATCCTGCGTTTTTCGTTTCACCCTGCTTTATAGCGCGGCGTAAAGTTAGCGGTAAATGAGGTACGCTCCTATTGATGAAACAAGGCGAATCGACACAACAGCGCGTCCACGACATTTTGTTGGCCCTCTTCGTGCTTGTAGCGTCGCTGGTGTTCTGTTATATTTTCGGGGTACTTTTTGTCGTGATTTTTCTTCCCTTCTTCGGGTTTGATTTCACCTCAGCAATGGATTTCGTGCCGGGCGGGCTTATCGTGACTTCGCTTATCGGGCTTGCCGTGCGCCACGCCAAACGCCCCTATCCCGAAGCGTGGCTGCGGTTTGCGCGCGGGAGCGCGTATGTGCTGACCGTTCTGCCCCCGGTTTTGCTTCTCGCCGGGCTGTATTTGCTTTCATGGTACGGTTTCCGGGCAACGAACCACTGGCCCCAGCCGATGATGAACGACCCCAAATTGCTTGCGCCAAACGATGCCGCGTATCAAAAAATATTTGTTGTCATGGAATACGTCGAGGCTTTTGCAACGGCTTTCGTTTGGGTTTGGGCCGCCCTCCTTTTGCATCTGCGCCGGTATTTGACCCGTCAAACCGGTGTCGCTTTGTTTTGCTTATTTTTGACGGCTTGGCTGTTGTTTGCCATAGAGCCGGGTCGCCGCTTTGAATGGTGGATTGATTGATTACGGCAGTTTGTCGGCGGCGCGTTTGGCTTTGAGACGCAATTGCCCGCGCTTTTTGTTGATCCACATCCAAACGCCCGTGATGTAGAGGCCGAGCGGAAGCAGGCCGCTCAGGCCGTAGAAAAACTGCGACCATACTCCACCGAACCAGCCGTAGTGCAAGTTGCCCACGGTTTTCATCAGATTGCTTCCCGGCGAATGCGTTGGTTCGGTAGCTTCGATTTTGTCGCCAGAGTACGGGTTGAAAAACTCGACGCCGCTGTTGAAGCCGATGGGATCGAACGATGCTTGAAACGGTTGGTTGGGTTTCAGCGGCAATTTGATCGTGACGAGTGTTTTGTTCGGGACAGCAGCTTTGGCTTTCGCCACCAGTTCGTCTACACCCAGCGGCGTACCCGATGGTGCAACGACGGGCATTGTTCCCCCGCTGAGCGACCGCCCATTGGAATGCGCTTTGCGGGTTGCCGCGCTCGTATCCATTTTGCGGTCAATGGAAGTTGCGATGCTTTTCTTCGTTTGCCCGTCCCACACGAGCAGCACCGCCGTTAGCGTGAGCAGAAAAAGCAGACCGTACAAGTAGACACCGAGCGCGTTGTGGAAATCGTACAAAACGCGGTGCAGCGAAACGCCGCGCTTAAACGTGATGCGCCGCTTGAACTGGGCCAAACTGGAAGGCCACCAAAGCCACGCACCCGACAAAAGCAGAAACAGCGCAAAAAGCGAAAAGAACCCTTTGGCGACACTTCCGCGCGCTTCGGCAAGCAGGTCGGAATGGAAGGTTTCCATCCACGGAACCCACATCGTTTCGCGGCTCACGAGCGGGTAAGCCTGCCCCGTGACCGGATTGACCAAAAAAATCAGCGGGGCGTCTTTGCCGTTTATTTTCCCCCGCGCGTTGATTCGGTACTGACGAAACTCCAATTTGTCGGCGGGAACGTAGATAACGGAGCGTTCGGGTTTTAGGTCGGGGTTTCCCGCCTTAAAGGCGGCGATAGCCCGTGAAACAGGAATGATCACGTCGTTTGGGCCGGGGTTCGGCGCACCGACCCGCGACCGTGTTTCCCATGTCGTCCATTCCGAACGCCATGCCAAAACGCTGCCGGTCAGGCCAATGGCGACGAACCACAGACCCAAAACCAAACCCGTCCACAAATGGATGAAATAGAAAACCTTGCGCGCGTTTTTGGCAACCGTTCGGGGAAGTTTCATGCTCGGAATAAATCGACGCGCCTACGGCTCGCCGGTTCCACTCCAATACTCATCGGTCAGCGCGCCGGTCGGCGAGAACGAACCCCGGTTACTTGAAGCGGTCGCAATGGATGCGGGCACGGGGATGTTGAGTTTGACGGCCTTGACGTGCCCATCCACATACGCGACATCGCACGTTCCCAAATGGCGGGCCTGCATGAAGCCGTTGGCGGCTCTCCCGCTCGCCGAGAACGACGACGGCGGATTATAGCCACGGCCAGCGACTGACCGAACCCGTCGTGCCGACGAGAGCCGAATCGGCGAAAAGCAGGGTTTGCGTAGGAGTCGTGAGTTTGGCAAGCGGCGTGGGCGTTTCGGTCATCTTGGAATAGATCGGGCTGCCGGTAAAGCGCGACGTGCCCGGGCCGGGGCCGTAGCCACCGATATAGGCCATGTTGTAGCCGTAGTCCGTGATGCCATAGGACGCGGGAACGTCCCCAACCGACGGGCAGCCCGTAAACTGCGCGTTTTTCATGCGTTGTCCACGAGGCGGGAACGGCCCCCTCGTCGTTGTCCTGCGTGTACATCATCCACGCAATCGCCATTTGTTTCAGGTTGCTTTGGCACGATGACCGCCGCGCGCCTTCGCGGGCTTTGGCAAAAACCGGAAACAAAATCGACGCCAAAATCGCAATGATAGCGATAACAACGAGCAATTCAATTAGCGTAAACCCATCTTTGCGACCACGCCCCAACTATACAGGGTTACAAAACGTCATGGAGCTTTCTTAATTCCGACCATATAGGTCGTATATGTAAACTGACCCCATTTTAACATCAAAAAAACAAAACCACCATGCCGAAGCATGGTGGTTCTTCACAATTTTCAAGCGCGAACGTAAACTACGCTTTGGCCTTACCAACGACTTTCCAGTTTTTGTAGAAAACCCCGTTGAAACGCTGGGAAATAATCCGAACGCCCTGCACGACGCCTTTCAGCACGAACGGAAGCAGCGACGGGCGCACGATGTCCACAAACAGCGAGTAGCGGGGTTTCCCCCCTTCGTTGAACGATTGGTGGAGCAGCGTGTCATCAAAGATGAACAGGTTTTTGTCCTGCCACACATTGACGGTTTTGCCAACCTCAATATAGGCCCCGCGATCTTCCATTTCGTTGAAAACGCACAAAACGCGCAACGTCGCCCGAAATGGCCCGAAGTGGCGCGAAGTCGATTCTTTCTTGTTGAATACGGACACGCCAATCGTTTGGATGTACTTGTAGGCGTCGTGATACTGGGGCACATCGACGACAGCTTCTTGATTTTTGCCGTACCATTTGAAGAAAATCATCGACCGAGGCTGCCCACCAGTGAATGGCTCCAACTTCTCCACTAATTTGGTTTCGTAGGCGGTATCAACCAGTTTTTTTATCTCGGCCTGATACGCGGGCGGGAAATCCGTCACTTGATAAATGCCTTTGTTGATGAACGGCAAGCACAAAATGTCGAGCAGCACGTTGAACGGCGACAGCAGCCACGTGAACAAGCCGTTGCCGAAAAAATACTGCACGATGACGGAAAAGTCGCGCTTGCTGTTTCGCAAAACGTCGTATAAACCGCATAAAACGTAAATGCCGACGATCCAGCGAGAGACGGGCACGAAAATCAAAGGTGGAACGATAAGTACGGCAATGAAAATAAGCCCTTTGACAAGGGTTCGATAAGTGCGCTTCAACGGAAGTCCTTCTGCCGGGCACAATCCGCCCGCGCTTTCATTCTACAACAAGAGGCCTGTTTTACGTAAGAGGTTCCCGGCTTGTAGCGTGGGTACAATAACGAAAACGCATAAAGAGAACCCGTTGCCTGAAAACACTTTGCCCCCCGCTCCCACACTCACACCGCAAATCCGCTACCACTACGATCTGCTGGCCCCGCTGTATTATTTTTTGTGGGGCGAACACGTCCACCACGGCTACTGGGACAGTGACTCCGACCGAACGCCCAAAGAAAAAGCGCAAGAGCGGTTGATTGACGAACTGTACACGTTCGCCGGACGGCCCCAAAACGTCCGGCTTCTGGATTTAGGCTGCGGCTACGGCGGCGGAACCCTGTGGCTTGCGCGGAATGCGGGTGTTCGGCGCGGCGTCGGCATGACGATTTCGCCCGTGCAGCAGGCTATCGCATCGGCGAAACTCGCCCGCGTGGGTTTATCGGATAAAGTTCGGATTACGGTCGCCGACGCGCAAAAACAATGGCCCCTCGATAGCGGCGACATCAACTTTTTATGGTGCTGCGAAATGACCGAGCATTTGAACGACCGAGCGTTTTGGGCGCGCGAAGCGTTCCGCGTTCTGGAGCCGGGCGGAACGCTCGTGCTCGCCGCGTGGCTCGCGGGCGTAACGCAAGGTGCGGAGGCGGACAAACTGCGGGCCGATGTCGCCCGCGATAGTGTCGGCTATCCATTCAGCACCGCCGGTGAATTTGAACACTGGATAGCCGACGCGGGTTTTGAAAACGTACAAACGCGAATCATCACGCCGCACGTCGTCCGAACGTGGGAAATCGCCGTCGAGATCCGTGAAAAACCGCTCGTCAAGCAATTTGCCAAAACGATGGGCGGCGATATTGAAGCCTATGCCCGCTCGTTTTCCGACTTGCGCGACGCCTTCGCCACCCGCGCAATGGACTTCGGCTTTTTCACCGCCCGCAAACCGTTGTGAGATAAAGGCAGTCAATGGCGGCTCCCGGCTTGGATTTATTTTCCGTCAGACAGTACGAACCCGCAACCGACGCCGAAGGTAAACGTTACTTTACCTTCGGCGCATCATTGTCGCTTGATATGTCGCGCGATTTTGCGGACGCTGTCTTCGCTGTTTTGGAAGACTCGAGGTTATCACAATACGACGGCGTTTATTTGGAAATTGGCGGAGATTTGAGGGATGAGTTGGAATGGTTCCCGGCAGGTGTGCTTAAATCGCTCGCGTCACACCCGCAGGTCGCAAGCAGCCAAGCGAACCGCGCGGCTTGGGCTTATTTGGCGGCCCTTGACGATGACGAGCCGGTAGGAATGTATTGGGCTTACTGAGTTAGGACGCAGGACGTAAGCCGCGCTCTTGCAAAAGAACGTTTGCCCATAGTGCGTCGTCGGGCCGTAGCGGAGCGGTAGGGTCGGTGGCGTAGTTGACTTGACGCGCGTATGGCCCCGCGTCGTAGGCCTCGTCAAACGCGGTCTGCAAATCAAGCAGTACATCGGGAACGCCCTCGGTTAGCGGAACCAGTAAGCGTCGTGGCAGCGGATCGCGCATGGTTTTACTCCAATACTGAAAGTGATCATACTCCCCGCCCCGGTGCAGAGAAAATATATAATCCGACGCGCCGGTTTGTTCACGCACCGCGCCTTCGGGCACGGCAACGGTAAACTCTCCCGCCCGAAGCAAATCAATTTCGAGTAGATGCGTGTCGCTTTGCAGGATTGATTGCTGCTTGTTCACGTACTCGCGGCGACCCGCTCTCGTTGATTTATTGGCCGGACTTAAAACCTCAATCACCGCGACAACTCGCTTTTCGTCGCCGGTCGTAACGACTTGGATAAACCGTTCGCGTTCCGGTAAATCAGGATTGGTCGCGTCGGGTTCAAGAATCCGCTCGTTTATTGTCGCCGCAAACTCACATGGTAAGTCAAAGTTTAAGGCGCGTGTGATACAGACGATAAGAGAAAGTTGAAGCCCCTGCCAAAAAACAGGGGCTTCCAAATAGGGATCCATGCCCGGAAAAGGACTGGGAATTGTTTACTCCTTAATTACGCTGCTACACGACTTTCGTCGGGTTCGCGGCGGCTTCGTCCAGTTTGCCTTTGAAGTAGTCGATGGTTTGTTTGAGGCCATCTTCGAGGCTTACTTTCGGCTCCCAGCCTAAGAGGGTTTTGGCTTTGGTGATGTCGGGTTTGCGTTGCTTGGGATCGTCGGCGGTGGGCAGTTCCTGATACACGATTTCCGAGGCGGAATTGGTCAGGCGCTTGATTTCCTGCGCGAACTCCAGCATCGTGCGCTCGGTCGGATTACCGATGTTGATTGGGCCGCTTTCTTTGCTGACCGACAGTTTGAAAATGCCGTCGATCAAATCGGCGACGTAGCAGAACGACCGGGTTTGCTGCCCCGTGCCGTAGACCGTAATGGGGTCGCCGCGCAATGCCTGCCCGACGAAGTTAGGAACCACGCGCCCGTCGCTCAAACGCATACGCGGGCCGTAGGTATTGAAAATACGGACGATTTTCGTGTCCACGCCATGAAACCTGCGGTAGGCCATCGTCATCGCTTCGCCGTAGCGTTTGGCCTCATCGTACACGCCGCGCGTGCCGATGGGGTTGACGTTGCCCCAGTACTCTTCGGGCTGCGGGTGAACCAATGGGTCGCCGTACACTTCGGATGTGGACGCTATG
The DNA here is from genome assembly GCA_964241985.1 of uncultured Armatimonadaceae bacterium. Classification (GTDB taxonomy): domain Bacteria; phylum Armatimonadota; class Armatimonadia; order Armatimonadales; family Armatimonadaceae; genus CAXTBP01. Next base: position 55,866 of record CAXTBP010000004.1, read on the forward strand.
AGGAATCGCGCCCCCTTCGCCCGCGCAAGACCGAGGGCGCGGTGCGTGCCGATGCCGTTGACTTTCAAAATTTGAATGGGCTTGGTCGGAAAATCAATCGGCGAGGCCGGGGACGCCATGTGAAACACGACATCGAGTGGCCCTTCCAAATAGAGGTATTCGGTCACGTCGTAGTGGACGTAGCGGAAGCGCGGATTGTCGATGAGGTGCGCGATATTGTCGGTCGAGCCGGTGAGAAGGTTGTCGAAAACCACGACCTCGTAGCCTTCGGCAAGCAGTTTGTCGCACAAATGGGAACCCAAAAAACCGGCCCCGCCGGTCACAAGGGCGCGTGGCATAAGCAAAAAATCCTTTCGGCACGGCGCAAAAACCGGCCACTTCGTTTCTTGATTATAGGCGTCGCGTGGGGCCGGTGTCAATCTAACAGTTTTGTTTTGGCCCCCCTGCCCCCCAATAAGGGGGGGTTCTGAAACCATCATTTCCTTATAGCCGCACGATTCAGCGGTGCAGAGAAGCCCATTCAGAACCCCCCATTATTGGGGGGCAGGGGGGCCAAATTGCTACAAACCGACGCGGGCCATCATGGCTTCGGGGTAGCGCGTGCCTTGCGTGGCTCCGACGGGGGCGGCTTCGTCGATGCGGCGCAAATCATCGGGAGTTAAAGTCACGTTGAGGGCGTCGATGTTCTCGTCCAGATATTTGATCCGCTTTGTGCCGGGAATGGGAACCAGATCGTCGCCCTGCGCCAGCACCCAAGCGAGCGCGAGTTGGCCGGGCGTGCAGTTCTTTTCCCGCGCGATTTCTTCCAAGCGCTTGACCATATCCAAATTCTTTTGGAAGTTTTCGCCCTGAAAGCGCGGACTGTTGCGACGGTAATCGTCGGGCGCGAAATCGTCGGGCGATTTGATTTGTCCGGTCAAAAAGCCCCGACCGAGGGGCGAATACGGAACGAAGCCGATTTCCAATTCGCGGCATGTCGGCAAAATCTCGGCTTCCGGGTCGCGGCTCCACAGCGAATACTCGGTTTGCAAAGCGGCGATAGGATGGACGGCATGGGCGCGGCGAATGGTTTGCGGCCCGGCCTCCGACAATCCCAAAAAGCGCACTTTGCCCTCTTTTACCAACTCCGCCATCGCGCCGACCGTTTCTTCAATCGGCACGGTTTCGTCCACGCGGTGCTGATAATACAGATCAATCACATCGACTTGCAGCCGTTTGAGCGACGCCTCGCAGGCGGCTTTCACATATTCCGGTTTGCCGTTGACGCCCGCGAATCCACCTTCGGGCGTGCGGACGTTGCCGAATTTGGTGGCGAGTGTCACTTTGTCGCGGTGCGTTTTCAGCGACCGCGCCAAGAGTTCCTCGTTTTTGCCCGTACCGTACATATCGGCGGTGTCCCAAAACGTCACGCCGCGCTCGATGGCATGGTCGAGAACGCGGAGGCTTTCGTTGTCATTGGTTTCCCCGTAGAACTCGCTCATGCCCATGCAGCCCAAGCCCTCGGCGGACACGGTCAGGCCGCCCAGTTTGCGGATAGGTAGTTGACCACCACTTGCAGAATTACTCATTTTAGTATCTCTTTCTTTTAGGTCACGTTTTTATGCACGTGCCAGCAATTCGCTATTTTGAAATCCAGCAGGGTCAGCAAATGCTCCTGCTCGGCGATTTGCGCACACACCTTCTCGCGGTGCGCTTCGAGCATCGCGCACCGTTCGTCCATTGTCGCGTCGCCGCCTGCAAGCAAGGCAACATAGCGGCGCAGTTGGTGAATGGGCATTCCCGTCGCCCGCATCCGAATCACGAAATCCACGCGGCGCAAATCGGAATCGGTGTACCGTCTGTGGCTGCCGCTCCCGACGCGATGCACAGGATCGAGAAGTCCCGCCCGCTCGTAATAGCGGAGCGTGTGCGCGCTGATGCCCGCTCGTTCGGAGGCTTCCTGCACGGAATACGTTTGGCCCGTTTCGTCTGCACGCAAGGTTTCGTCGAGCGCGGGCGGCAGGCTGTCAAACGCGGTCAACGGCTTGGAAAGCGCGGCGTTTTTGCTCATGGGTTTAGTGTATCGGGTTAGAGCGCGCTCTAAGTCAAGGGCAAAAGCGAAGAATTTAAAATTTATTTTTGCGCCGTGCTAAGTCTTCGATAGCGCACTCAAAAAAATAATGGCTTCCTCGTTGTAAACTGCTCGTTTACAAGCAAACATAGGTTATACTGCATCGAACGTCCTATTTTCACCGTTCAAACGGTTGACGAAAGTTCGCTGTCGCGGTTTCATGAAACCTCCGCAGTCATCGAAGTTCATGATTTCCTCTGAAACATCGCGGCGCTTGCCCACCAATCGCGTTTCGACCGCCTCGCGGCGGCGGGTTCAAACCTTAAACGCGCTACTCGCGCTGCTTGCGCTGCTTCCCATCGGTCTACTGTGGTACGGCCTGCGACAAGATCAAAACGCGACCCGTATGGTCGTCGATGCCAACCGTTCCGGCTCGCTCCGCTACAAAAGTTTGTGGATCCATGCGATGACGAACCCGGAAACCGGCGCACGGGTTCTTGTCCAAAAGAGTTCAGGCAACCTCGGCTCATGGCAAGCCGTGTGGTCGGATATGACGGCGATACGCAAAACCCTTCGTGCGGATTATCCCGGCCCGGTCGCCACAACGGACGCGGCGTGGGCGGCCTTCGACGGCAGTTTGCAGCGTTTTGGCAAAGTGGATTGGCAAACCGCCGAATCCCTGCGGATCGCCGCCGACAAGCAAACGCAAAGTATCGTCGCGCAAGCCCTTCGTCAGCGGAATGACTCCGACACGGTTCTCGTTTTGGGGATGCTTAGTGTATTGGTGTCCGTACTCGTTGGTTTAAGCCTTTTGCGAAAACTGCGGCACGCGGAAACGCGCCTCAGCCACGAGCACGCCTTTATGGAAGCGGTTTTGCAAACGGCGGGCGCGCTCGTCGTCGTCGTCGATCCCGATGGACATATCGTGCGCTTCAACCGGGCGTGCGAGCAGTTGACGGGCTACACGGAAAGCGAAGCCGTCGGTAAAATTCCGTGGGAATTTCTTATTCCGCTCGATGAAGTGGGCGGCGTGCTCGGCGTTTTCGGCCAACTGCGTTCGGGGCAGTATCCCAACCGATTTGAAAACCAGTGGCTAACCCGTAGCGGCGGGCGGCGGCGGATCGCATGGACGAACACCGCTTTAACGAACGCAGAAGGCGTCGTGGATTTTGTCATCGGAACCGGCATCGACATCACCGAGCGCCACGATGCCGAGCAGCGTTTGAGCGAAGCGAACGTGCGCTTGGAAACCCTTTCTTTGCAGGACGGTTTGACCGGACTTGGCAACCGGCGGGCGCTGGATGCGCGGCTTGCGTCCGCCTGCGAGGAAGCCGCGCGGTATGGGCATCCTCTTTCGCTGCTTCTCCTCGATGTGGATCACTTCAAACGGTTCAACGATGTCCACGGGCATTTGGCGGGCGACGATGTTTTGAAGGGTGTCGCCGATTTTTTGCAGCAGGCGGTACGCGCCTCGGATTTTGTCGCCCGCTACGGCGGCGAAGAGTTTGTCGTTGTGCTTCCGCAAACCCAATCGGCGGATGCGCTGGCGCTGGCCCAGCGCATCTGCCAAGAAATGGAAGCCGCCGCGCTGTCGCCACTGCGCGCGGTAACGACCTCGATTGGCGTGGCGACATGGACAGCCGTCATGGATTGCCCGGACGATTTGCTTGCCGCCGCTGATCACGCCTTGTATTTCGGGAAAAAGCGGCGCAATATTGCCGTACATATCGACACGGTTATTGAAATGGCAGGCGAAATTCCCGACGATAACCACGAAGTTATACAAAAATAAAAACCGCCCGGCAAAAGCGGAGGCGGTTTTGTTCGTGCGGACTGCGGTACGTTATGCGGGCTTGGCTTTGCGACGGCGCACCGCGCCCGCCATGCCCGCGCCGGTCACGAGGCCCATACCCAGCAGAGGCAGCGTGCCGGGTTCGGGCGCGCCCGCCCCACTGACCAACGTGACTTTTACGTTGTCCAAACCAAGGTTATTACCGCTGCTGGTGGACGAACCGGTGAGCATGATGAGCGTGGACATGCCCGCACCGGCGGTGAAATTGAACGACTGCGTACCGTACTTGTAACCCGCGCCCCCGGATGCCGCCGTAAAAACGAAGTTTTGCGACTGAGCGCCCGCACTTGCCAAGATGCCCGACGACGTGTTTGCATACGCCCCGATGTCAAATGAGAGATTGTAAACCGAGCCTGCGGTGGTGGCAATCGTTTGGGACACGCCGCCAAACGGGGAAGCGTCGTGGTATCCCGTTAAATCGAGGGTGTAGGATCCATCGGAAACGAGAACGCTGTAAGGGTTGTCGTTTCGCAGCCAAGCCATCTCGGCATTGACGACCGTCCATCCCGTGATATAGGTCGAGGTGGGCGAGGAGGTAAAGAGTTCGGTCGCCCCCGTTGCCCCTGTTGGATTCGTGCCGGTAAAATTGCCCAACTCAAAGGAGCCGTTGGCGATCAGTTGGGCATGGGCGGTGGGCGTGGCGAGAAACGCTGCTGCGCCAACGAGAGCGGAAGCGATAAGGGGCAACCGCAAAGGAAAGAAAGGACAAACGCGCATTAGGTAGAACTGCCTTTCGGTTCGGCATTTGCGCCGAAGGAATTTATCGCATCGTACAAGCCGCCCATTACACCATCATTTCACACGCCCAAAATACGGGATTTGTTTTGCGAAACGGAACCCATCCACACGCCTTGTTTGTATAATTGACAGAACCGTTCAGGAGAAATGACGATGCCAACCACCGAAGAAACCTTGCCGAAAACCGACGCCGAATGGCGCGAAAAACTGACGCCGGAACAGTACCGCGTTTTGCGCCAAGCGGGAACCGAGCGCGCATTCACGGGCAAGTATTGGGACACGAAAACACCGGGAACCTATGTCTGCGCGGGCTGCGGAACCGATTTGTTCGATTCGAGTATCAAGTTTGACAGCCATTGCGGCTGGCCCTCGTTTTTCGATGCCCTCGACGAAAGCAAAATCGAGCGGCGCGAAGACAATTCGTATGGAATGCACCGCGTCGAAGTATTGTGCAAAAACTGCGGCGGGCACTTGGGCCACTTATTCGACGACGGCCCGCTCCCGACCGGACAACGCTACTGCATCAACTCGGTGAGCCTCGACTTCAAACCCGAAGCGGCGCAAAAGTAGATTTTTACAAAGTGAAAAGCCCCGACTGCTATTTGGCAGTCGGGGCTTTTTATTGGGCCACCCATTTGTTCCGACCAATGCGCCGTTCACCCCAATGCGGGGTCGAAACGATCCGCCCTTTTTGAATTTGCGTCGCAACGGCGCGTATCGTTTCGCGGCTGCCCATGCAGCCGCGACGAATATTTACAAAGCCTTTTTGCGCCCCAAGCGCGCTTGCGACTTCGGCGGCCTCGCGCACGTTTCCCATGCGCCGAAGACCGAGAAGCGCGTACAGTTTTCCCGCAGGGGTTGCTGTTTTGAGTAGGGCGCGCAGTACGACCGGGCCGTTCTTTTCGTTAAGTAAAACGTTCAGCGCCGTTTCGCCTTCCGATGTTCCGCCGCGTATACCGACGCTACCGTTTGCGAAATAATCCACTTTTTTAAGCGTTCGGAATGCCTGCATCTCGTTCGCGTTGAGTGGCGGCTCCCTTTTAGCCATCTGCGCGTTCGTGGCGCTCGTCGGCAAAACAAATACGCTGATCACAAAAAAGAAAGCAGGTGCAGCAAAGGCGACGTTGTTAATGGACATTGCTTTTTTATTTCGCGGGCCGTTCGATACGCTCTTTGGGCAAAACTAATTTGCCGTTTTCTATTTGCGTGGCAAGCGTTGCGACGGCCTCGCTCCCGCCGATACAACCGCGAATGGTTTTGACGCGGTCGTTGCGTTTGCGAAGCCCGTCCGCGACTTCGGAAACGTCGCGCGGCGTTCCGGTTTGTTTGAGGCCCACCAGAGCGTAGAGTTTTCCCGCCGGTTTTGCGGTTTTGAACAGGCCGCGCAAAACGACCGGCCCATTCTTTTCTTTGAGCAAAACGCGCAGCGCGGTTTCGCCCGGCAACGGTCGCATCGCAATACCCACGCCGCCGAGGGCGAACGATTCTACCTGTTCAAGCGTGCGGAACGCCTGCATTCCTTCGGTGCTGAGGGTCGCGCCGCTGGTTGTGGGCGTTTGTGCGTTTGCCGGGCCGGTCGGTACGACGGCGGCATTCAAACCAAGCGCGACAGCAAACATCGGTACGAACGCGGATGCGATGGCTAAGTGGTTTTTCATAATGGTTTGATTTCGGTTTCTCTAAATCCCTTCATCAAGAACGGTTTACCCCCTTTTGTTCCGGGTAGACCCTAAATAGAAAAGCAACAATGCCCACAGGCCGCGCCGCATAGAATGTTGAGATTATAAACCGTGTCAACCGTACCCGCCGGGCCAGCCCCGGATTTGAGCAAACAGTTCCCCGCTGGAAGCGAGCAGGAAAACCGAACGTCGGGGCAAGACCAAACCCAGCCGCAGCCCAACGAAAACTTGGCGAACCAGCCGACATCGAGCAACAATCCGCTCGACCCCGGCGCCAAGCAGCATAATTGGAACGACCAAGACCCGCAGGAAGCCGTGAGCACGGGCGTTACCGAAGGCCATTCCAGCCCGCAGCAGCCCAAGCACGGTGATTCCGGCGAGGCGACCAGCAAGTCGAGCACGGGCCTCCCCGAAGAAGGCGAAGACCCCACGGGAAGCGGACACCATCGCCCGCCATCCGTGCAAAACGCCGATAAATCGTAGCGTAACCGTTTAGTCAAAAAGCCCCTACCTTTCGCACCGGTGCGAAAGGTAGGGGCTTTTTATTTTGTTTCGGTAAATTTATCACTGCAATTTTGCAAGCCGGTTTCCGACAATGTATTTCGGAAGGCAACACGCGCCTTCCGTTTAATTTGACTTTTGCCGGAAAAACCCGGACGGGAAACCACGCTTGTGAATGTGCTAATTGCTGAAGACGACCCCACCTCGTCCCTGTTGCTTAGAAAATCGCTGGAAAAACTGGGCCATAGCGTTGTTGCCGCCGACGATGGTCGGGAAGCTTGGCAAAAAGTTTCCCAACCCGGCGGGCACGACTTCCACCTGCTGATCACCGACTGGATGATGCCCGAAATGGACGGCATGGAGCTGCTGCGAAGCGTGCGCTCGTTGTCCTCGACCCCCTCGTCCAACGGTTCCCCGTCCGACTATTTATATGTCGTGATGCTAACGGCAAAGGGACGGCCCGAAGATCGCTTGATGGCAATGCAGGCCGGGGCCGACGACTTTTTGGTCAAACCCCTCGATCAAGGCGATTTGGTCGCCCGCTTGGAAGTCGCACGGCGCATCTTGACGCTCCAGCAGGATGTCAAATCGCGCGAAGCGCAGGCCGAAGCGCGGCAAACGTCCGGCAAAGGCATGGGCGGCAGCGGAACCCCGCTCGGCGAAGTGCTGGTTTCGCTAAACATCATCACGCCCGACCAACTTAAAATGGCATTGGATCAACAGCACCGAACGGGCCAAGTTTTGGGAATGCTGCTCATCGCAAACGGCTGGGCGACCGAAGAAGACATCGTCAAAGCCCGCGCGTTTCAGGTCGAAATGCCGTATGTGGATGTGGCGAACGAAACGCCCGACCGCGTCCTGCTCGCCCAAGTGTCGCGCGATACGGCCCAAATGTTTCGGATGCTGCCCCTGTCGGTCGCGCCAAGCCCGTATGGGGGCGGCGAAATTGTGCGGGTCGCGCTTGCGAATCCTTGGCAAATGGACGGACTCGATACCGTGCAGCGATTGGTCGGTAAGCGAGCGACCCCGTATCTCGCGTCCGCCGACGCCCTCGATGCCGCAATTGAGCGGGCGTACAAAGACACCGACGCCGAACGCTCCAATCGCCTTTTGACCCAATCGCTCGCGCAGTCCGAGGCCCAGATGGCCGAGGAAGCGCAAATCGCAGGCGGTTTGAGTGTGGTTAGCCATGACGATGTGGACGCCGAAGCGGCCCTCATCGCGGGTGGACAAACCGACGAGGCCCCGGTCATCCGGCTCGTCAATGCGCTTTTGGTGGACGCCGTGCGCCGCCGGGCTTCCGACATTCACGTCGAGCCGTACAAAACCGATTTTGAAGTGCGTTACCGCATCGACGGCGATTTGCAGGTTGTCCGTACCCTCCCCCGCGCGACCCTTGCGCCCGTCCTTTCGCGCCTTAAAGTCATGGCGGAACTCGATATTGCCGAGCGGCGTGTACCGCAAGACGGTCGCATCGCGCTTAAAGTAGACGGGCGCGGCGTGGACTTGCGCGTTTCTACCCTGCCTGTGCAGTTCGGCGAACGGATCGTGATGCGCGTCCTTGACCGCGCCGCCGTTCGCATGACGCTGGACGAACTGGACTTTTCAAACGCCAACCGGAACCGTTTCGAGCAATCGATCAAGCGCCCATACGGCATTATTTTGGTAACCGGGCCGACGGGTTCGGGCAAAACCACGACGCTGTACGCCAGCCTTAACGCCCTTCGCGCGCCGTCCACCAACATTATGACGTGCGAAGACCCCGTAGAATATGAACTGGATCGCATCGGTCAGTCGGCGGTGAACGTCAAGGCGGGCCTCACGTTCGCAAGCCAACTGCGGGCAATTTTGCGCCAAGACCCCGATGTGGTTCTGGTCGGCGAAATCCGCGACGGCGAAACGGCGGAAACGGCGTTTCGAGCGGCTTTGACGGGCCACCTTGTTTTGTCCACGCTGCACTGTAACGAAGCCGCCGGTGCGCCGACCCGGCTTGTGGATATGGGCGTTGCGCCGTATCTGATTGCCTCCGCGCTGTCCGGCGTCGTCGCTCAGCGGTTGCTTCGCCGCATTTGCCCGGCCTGTAAAACGGCGTACACGCCCGACGCGAACAAACAAGCCCTGTGGGCCACGATGGCGGGCCGTGCGTTCGTGCCCGGAACCGACACGTTGTATAAAGGCGTCGGCTGCCCGGAATGCGACCGCACCGGGGTTCGGGGCCGCGTCGCCGTGCATGAAGTCATGTCGGTCACCGATGCCATCCAAAACGAAATCATGGCGAACGCGCAAACCAGTCGGCTGCGCGAGTTGGCGCTCACCGACAATATGACGACGCTCCTCATCGACGGGCTGCAAAAGGCCGCCGTCGGTTTGAGTACGATGGAGGACGTGCAAAAGAAACTGTTCGCCGAAGGCATCGGCATGGGCGCAGTTTTGCCCGCCCAGTCCACGTTCGCCCCGGGCATTAAGTCGAGCGCCCTGGTGGCTGTCGCTGCCGCGCCTGCTCAGACGCCAACGCCGCCCGCGCCGATTGTTCGCCCCGCCGCGCCGTTTGTCGCTCCCGCTGCGCCCGTTAAAGTTGCTGCCCCGGAACCGGTAAAAATAGTTGAACCGCGCCCGGTCGTACCGGAGCCGGTCGCGCCGCCGCAGCCGACGCCCAAAGTCATTTTCGCAAACGAAGCGATGGAGGACGACGAATTGGACGAGGACGACGCGCCCGAAACCCATACGCCGGAACCGCTTCGCGTTGACGCGGCCCCGGCCAAAGCCGCGCCTGTTCCGGTCACGCCGATAGCGCCGCTGCCCGCTCCGCCCGCAGCCCCCGCGCCGCGCCAACTGCCGTCCACGCCTCCGGCTCCGGTGGCTATGCCGGAAGCACGCCCCGTAAAAACCGGCGTCTTCGGCGGACTATTCGGGGGACGGAAAAAGTAACCCATGCAGGACGCCCTCGCCGCCGCGCTGTTGTATGGGTACGCCGCCCCGATTGTGGAAGCCACGTCGCAATTCATTGGCGTCGTGTCCCCGCAAAACGGACTGTGTTTCGCCAATCAAGCGCTTCGCCGCGCGCTCGGATATTTCCCGTCCCAGCCCGGCGATTTGAACAACGCGCCCATAACGCGCCTTTACGCCGCGCACGCCATCCGGCAGTTTGAAACGGAAATCGTGCCGCTTTTGCGGGCCGGAAAGCCGTGGTCGGGCGAAACCACGTTTGTGACGCGGGACGGGCGTGAAATTTCCGTCGCGCAGGAAATCAACGTCCACCGCGAACCGACGACCGGCCACATTCAGTTTTGGTCGTTTATGGCGCTCGACATCACTGCTCGCAAAAGAGCCGAAGCGGGTTTGGCGGAAAACGAGGCGCGCTGGGAACGCTGGCTCAAATCGAGCAGCGACGGCATTTGGGACTGGAATTTGGAAACGAACCAAGCCCAATTTTCCGACCGGTTCTGCGATATGCTCGGCTACGGGCCGGGCGAGTTGGAAAATGAATGGGACGAGTGGAAGCGGCGTCTGCATTCGGAAGACGCCCCGCGCGTCGCCAAAGGTTTTAACGCCTGCCGCACCGGAAAAACCGATTATTTTTCGGTCGAATACCGGATGCGTCACAAAGACGGTAGCTACCGCTGGGTATTGGGACGTGGAGCCGTGGAGCGCGACGCGACCGGGCGAGCGGTTCGCATGACCGGTTCGCACACCGACATCCGCGACCGCAAAAAAGTCGAGGATTTGCTGCAATCGTCTCTGGAATGTTTGGAGCGGGCAAGCCAAGATTTGGAATGGCGGAACCACGAGATTGCCGAAGCCCGCGACGTCGCGCTTGCCTCTACCAAAGCCAAGTCCGAATTTTTGGCGAACATGAGCCACGAAATCCGCACGCCCATGAACGGCGTGCTGGGCATGACGGGCTTGCTTCTGGATACGAACCTTTCCGACGAGCAGCGCGAATACGCGCAAACCGTTCGCTCGTCCGGCGAAGCCCTGCTCACCATTCTCAACGACATTTTGGACTTTTCCAAAATCGAGGCGGGCAAACTGGAACTGGAATCCATTCCGTTCGACGTGCGCCGCACCGTGGAAGACGTAACCAATTTGCTGTGGGAGCGCGCCTACGGCAAGGGCTTGGAAATGGCGCACTCCATTGAGGAAGATGTTCCGCTATTCGTGCAAGGCGATCCGGGGCGCGTCCGCCAAATCTTGACCAACTTGGTTGGAAACGCCATCAAGTTCACGTCGCAGGGCGAAGTCGTCGTCCATGTATCGCTCATGGAGCAAACCGGCACGGCTGCGCAACTGCGCGTGGAAGTCAACGACACAGGCATCGGCATTGACGAGGACGGATTATCCAAACTGTTCCAATCGTTTTCGCAGGCCGACAATTCGACGACGCGCAAATTCGGCGGCACGGGGTTGGGGCTTGCCATTTCCCGCCAACTGACCGAGCTTATGGGCGGCGAAATCGGTGTCGATTCTACGCCGGGCAAAGGCAGCACGTTCTGGTTCACGCTCGCTTTGCCGGTCGTCACGGGTTTGACCGACGCGCCGGTCACTTTGCGCCGGGCAGATTTGAACGGGCTGCGCCTGCTGATTGTCGATGACAACGCGACCAACCGAAAGATACTGCTTTCGCAAGCCGCCTCGTGGGGCATGACGGCGCGGGCGTGCGAAAGTGCGCCGGACGCTATCGCCCTGCTCGAAAGCGGCGCGCCGGAAGCCGCTTTCGATGCAGCCATTTTGGATATGCAGATGCCGGGCATGGACGGCTTGACGCTTGCCCGGGGAATTAAAAGCGGCCCCAGTGCGCTTGCGCCGGATTTGCCGCTCGTGCTTTTGACCTCGCAGCCGGTCACGCTTTCGGAACACGACGCGCCGTTTATCGCGGCCTCGCTTGGCAAGCCCGTGCGTCAAGCCTTGCTGTTCGATTGTTTGGCGCAGGTTGTGGGCCGGGCGCAGGACGCGCAAACCGGCGGCGATACAAATGTCACGCAAACGGCGTTTGGCCCGGCTCCGATGCTAATTTCGCACGTGCAAGCCGATTTGCCCATGCGCACCAGTCCGGTGCGCGTTTTGGTCGCCGAAGACAATCAAGTCAACCAAAAACTCATGTCGCGGATGCTGGAAAAGCGCGGATACCGCGTCGATGTCGCCGCGAACGGTCTGGAAGCCATCGGGGCGTTGCGCCGCGCGGCCTACGACGTGGTGCTGATGGACTGCCAAATGCCCGAACTCGACGGGTGGCGCGCGACGGGCGAAATCCGGCGGCTTGAGGCCGAAGGGCATTTGGGTATTCCCACCCCGATTGTCGCGCTGACGGCGAATGCGATGCAGGGCGACCGGGAAAAGTGCATCGAAGCGGGCATGGACGATTATTTGACCAAGCCCATACGCGCCGAGGCCGTGTTTGAAGCCATTGATCGCTGGGCCAAATGGAAGATCAGCCAGCAAGCGCTCGCGGAGCCGGTCGCATCCGTCGTTCCCGCCGACGAGGACACCGAAGACACAGAAGACACCGTAGATACGGAAAATTCGATGTCCCCCGAACCGTTTTTGCCGACTGTCGTGCCCGCCGCGCCGACGCCGAAATCGCTTGGTATTGTTTCGGAACCGATGGATTTGCCGGGAACTGAGCCGGACGAATC